>CAMOXK010000064.1 GCA_946629065.1 uncultured Clostridia bacterium | reverse complement strand
CGTCGATGCCGTCCAGCACCTTCATGGCCACCTTCAGGCCGCTGACCTTGTCCTCCGGCAGGTCGATCTGGGTAATATCGCCGGTAATGACCACCTTGGAGCCGAAGCCGATGCGGGTCAGGAACATCTTCATCTGTTCCCGGGAGGTGTTCTGGGCCTCGTCCAGGATGATGAAGCTGTCGTCCAAAGTACGACCGCGCATGTAGGCCAGAGGCGCCACCTCAATGTTGCCCCGTTCCAGGTACTTCTGGTAGGTATCCGGGCCAAGCATGTCAAAGAGGGCGTCATACAGCGGACGCAGGTAGGGGTCCACCTTGCTCTGCAGGTCCCCGGGCAGAAAACCCAGGCGCTCCCCCGCTTCCACAGCGGGACGGGTCAGGATGATGCGGTTGACCTCCTCCGCCCGGAAGGCGGCCACCGCCGCCGCCACGGCCAAATAGGTCTTGCCAGTGCCGGCGGGACCGATGCCCAGGGTCACGGTATTGTCCCGGATGGCCTCGCAGTAGTCCCGCTGGCCCAGGGTCTTGGGCTTGATGGGCTTGCCCTTGGCCGTGATGCAGATCACGTCCCCGGCCAGTTCCTCGATTTGCTTTTCCTTGCCCTCGGAGACCAGCTTCAGGATATAGCGCACGTTCTGGGCGTCGATATTCTCGCCCTTGGCGGCCAGGGTCAGCAAACCGTTGATGGCTTTTTCCGCCAGCATCACATCCTCCGCCTCGCCGCAGATATGGAGCTGATCGTCCCGGTCCAGGACCGTGACCCCCAGCTCGCTCTCAATGATCCGCAGGTTCTGGTCAAAGGAGCCGAAAACCTGGATCACATGTTCCATCCGTTCCACTTCAATGGTTTTATCGATCATGTACAGTCTTCCTCTCTCGGAGTATTTGCTATTCCGCCCGGGCGATATTCTCCAGGCAGCGGGCCCGCAGGGTAACCGCAAGCAAGCCCTCACTGCGGCCCACGAAAAAGGCTTGATCCAAGATCTCCCCGTCGATCCGCTCTTCCAGGCCCCGCAGCAGGGCAGCCTTCATCTCCTCCTCCCGCGCGGCAAAAAGTTCCGTCTCCGTGCGTGTGTGACGCACGGCCCAGACCAGGCGCAGCGGGGTGGAAAAGAGGCCATCTATTCCCAAAGTATATTCATGCACGATTTTATCACATTCGTCAAGGCCTTTTCGGGAAGAAGGCCAGAGAATCCGGCGATTTTTTCCAATCTGCAGGGAAGCGGAGCCTTTTCCCCCTTCTTTTTCCCGGATCTGCAGCATTTCCAAGGGGCAGACGGACGTGATCTCGTACCAGGTCTCCGCCTGCACTTCTCCCAGAGCCGGCTCCTGTCGGATACTGCCGGCAAGGCTCTCATGTTCCCCTTTTATGAGCAGATCCCCCTCCAGCACCGCGTCTCCCGGCTCCACCAGACTCCAGCCGCTGAGGGCCGTCACCTTCCGCACGATTCCGGCGCGGGAGGCATACAATGCGGCGGGAGAGCGCTCCGAAAGAAGCTCCGGCCGCGCTTCCCGCTCCCGTACCAGAATCGTCGCCCGGGAGCCGGATATGTTCACCGTGAGCCACTCCAGCTCCGGCAGCTCCGCGAGGACCCGGCTTCTCACCAGCTCCGGGTCGATGGCGGGGCGAAAGGCGCCGGGTTCCACGCCGCAGGCGGCCAGGGTCCGAAGCAGCCGGCCGGCGGAAACCCGATCGCAGCCGATGACCTCAAGCTGCCAAACGAAGAGAGAGGACGCGGCCAGCAGCGACAGGGCGAGAAGCAGGCCCAGGAGCAGTCCCTTTCTCCGCCGCAGGAAAGCCCTGGTCCGGCTGCCGCCCCGAAGATTCAGGACCTTCATAGTGAAGCCCTGTGCCGCACAGATCTGCTCCAGGGCTGTCCGATCCCGCTGCCAAAGCGTGATGCGCAGTGTGCACTTGTCCACGGGGCGGACCTTCCAGAGCTGCAGCCCCGCCGCGCGGCAGCGCTCCAGCAGCGCCTCCGCCTCCGGTCCGCAAAGCTCCGCCTCCACCGTTCCCAGGACTTCTTTCCAGATATCGACCATCTTATTCCTCCCACTCGGCCCGATCCAGGCGGCCGGAGAGCAGCAGATCGCTGCCGTCCATGGCCTCGATCCGAAGGGCCGCGCCATAGATGTGAAGATGCAGGCGCTGCCCCCGTACGGCGACCAGATCCTCGGTACAGTGGAGCAGCCCTCTGTGATTTTCAATGAGCGCACGGTGATTGCCCAGCACGCTCAGCTTCAGCTCGCCCAGGGCTTCCCCGGGGATCTGCAGCCGTTCCCCCAGGGTCCCGGCAAAGCTCGGTTTTGTCATGGTCCTCTCCCCTTTTCATGCGGTATCCGTCCGTATATCCTTATGCCTCAGCGCATAGGTTTAACACGAAACACCAAGGAGGAGAATCTATGATGAAACGAAAGCTGCCGATCCTTGCGGCACTCTGCGCGTTGTTTGTTCTGCTCACAGCCTCATCGCAGGTGATCGCCTGTGCCTCCGCCGGGCTGCGGCTCTGCGGAGAACTGATTGTGCCCTCACTCTTTCCCTTTTTTGTGCTCTCCCTGCTGCTGGGAAAGCTGGGCTTCCCGGAAGCGCTGGGGCGACGGCTCTCTCCTTTGACACAGCGGCTGTTTTCCGTTTCCGGCAAGGGGGCGACGGCACTTGTCATGGGCCTCACCGGGGGCTATCCCATGGGGGCTCTCTATCTGGCAGAGCTTCTGGAGCGGGGCGAGATCTCCGTCCGGGAGGCGGAGCGGCTCTTGGGCTTTTGCAACAACTCCGGCCCCGCTTTTCTGGTGGGCGCCGTCGGGGCGGGCGTCTTCGGTTCCGAAAAGGCGGGACTGCTGCTTTACGCAGCCCACATCCTTGCGGCACTAACCGCCGGGGTCCTGCTGCGGTCGGGCCAGGTTCCGAAGGTGGAGAGTCAGCCGCCTGCCGCCGCGACCCCGCTGCCCTTTGCACGGGCGCTTTCCGAGGCGGTGCGGGGAGCGGTACCGGCGCTTCTCAGCGTCTGCGGTTTTGTGATTCTCTTTACCGTATTCACCGGACTTCTAGAGGCAAACGGCTTTCTGGCGCTGTTCGGCAAGCTTCTGAGCGCCATCCTGCCCTTGGGGATGCAGCAGAGCCGTGCTCTTCTCCTCGGCTTCTGGGAGATCGGCAGCGGGGTGGGTGCACTGCGGGGCCTGGCCCTCTCCCCTGCTTCTCTGGCTTTGGCCGCCGGGATCGTGGGCTGGGGCGGCGTCTCGGTGCTGTTCCAATCCCTCGCAGTGCTGGCGGACCTGCCGGTAAAAACAGGGACGATGCTGCTGGGCCGCGTTCTCAGCGCGGTGTTGGGAGCGGGCTTTGCCTGGGTACTCGGAACGATCCTTCTATGAAAAAAGGACTGTCCGAAGACAGTCCTTTTTCATGGTTACTTCTGTTTCATTAAAATGCGAATACCACGCCGATCAAAGCAGAGCCCAGGATAAAGAAGATTGGATGCAGCTTTTTGAGCGGCTTTACATAGCGGGTCAGCACGATGAGCAGTGCTGCAAGGGCCAGAGCCTTCCAGTTGAAGAGATCGGCGAAGACGCCGCTCTCATGCCAAGCGTCCACATGGAACATGGCGACCTTGACGACCAGGAGCCCCGCCGCGGCGATGAGTCCCACAGAGCAGGGCCGCAGGCCGTAAAACGCGGCATCCACGGTCTTATTCTGCCGAAACTGCTGCAGCACCCGGGCGATCAGCAGGATAATGATGACCTCCGGCGTGATCAGGCCCAGGGTCGCGATCACAGCGCCGGGAACGCCGGCGGTGTGAAAGCCCACATAGGTAGCCATATTGACGCCGATAGGGCCGGGGGTAGATTCGCTGACGGCGATCATGTCCGCCAGATTTGCCGCCGTGAACCAGCCGGTCTTATCCGCCATGTTATAGAGGAAGGGCAGAGTCGCCATGCCGCCGCCCACCGCGAAGAGGCCGGTCTTGAAAAACTCCCAGAACAGGCGCAGAAGGATCATTTGCCCCGCACCCCCCATCTGGTAAAGAGGATGCCGGCAGTGGCGCAGAAGAGCACATAGAAGACCGGCGAAATGTCCAGGAAGATGGAAAGAATGAACACCAGCAGGAAGAGGCAGAGCCCCGCCTTATCCTTCACGGCGCCCTTCCAGAGCTTCAGGACAGCGTTGAAGATCAGCACGCACACGCATACGCGGATGGCCGCAAAAGCGCTCTTCACCGCGGGGATATCCGCAAAGTGGGTCAGCACGCCGGCAATGACCGTGATGATGACCAGGGAGGGAAACACCACACCCAGGGTGGCAACGACGCCGCCCAGGGGCCCCGCCACCTTATAACCGATAAAGGTGGCGGTGTTCACTGCAATGACGCCGGGGGTGCACTGCCCCACCGCGTAGTAGTCCATCAGCTCTTCCGAGCTTGCCCAGCCCTGCCGGTCCACAATCTCCCGCTCCAGGATGGGAATCATGGCATAGCCGCCGCCGAAGGTCATGACGCCGACCCTGGCAAAAGCCAGGAAGAGCTGCCAGAGTTTCTTCATTTGCCGATGCTCTCGGTAAAGTCGCTGTACTTGGCAATCTTGGCGGCGCAATCGTCCGCGCTCTTGCCGCGGACCAGCAGATAGACCTTGATCTTGGGCTCGGTGCCGGAGGGACGCACGATGAAGCTGGAGCCGTCAGCCAGCTCGAAGTAGAGAACGTTGGAGCCGAAGAAGGGAGTCCGGTCCACCTTGCCCAGGCCCTTGACGTTGATGCTGCCGTCCAGGTAGTCCCGCAGGCGGATGACGGTCTCGCCGGCGATATTCTCGGGAGGATTGGTGCGCAGATCGTCCATGATGGCCTTCATCTTGCGCATGCCGTCCAGACCCGGCATCACCAGGTTCACGGTCTTCTCGGAGAACCAGCCGTACTTCTCGTACAGCTCGTTCATGGCGTCCAGCAGGGTCTTGCCTTCCATGGAGTAATGGGCGGCCATCTCGGCCACCAGCATGGCGGCGGTGACAGCGTCCTTATCGCGGACATAATCGCCCACCATGTAGCCATAGCTCTCTTCGAAAGCGAAGATGTACTGATAGCTCTTTGCAGCTTCCCAGGCAGCAATGCGCTCGGCCATGAACTTGAAGCCGGTGAAGGTGTCCTCAAAGTGGACACCGTTGGCCTCGCACACGGCGCGGGACATAGCGGTGGAGACGATGCTGGAAACGGCGCCGGCATTGGCAGGGAGCTTGCCCATGGCCTTGCGGGCCTGGATGATGTAGTCCAGCAGCAGAACGCCCATCTGGTTGCCGGTGATGGTCACATACTCGTCACCCTTGCGGACCATGGTGCCGATACGGTCAGAGTCAGGGTCGGTGCCGATGATGAGATCGCTGCCAACCTTCTTGGCCAGATCGATGGCCAGGTAGAAGCCCTCGGGATTCTCCGGGTTGGGAGAGACCACCGTGGGGAAGTTGCCGTCGATGACCATCTGCTCGGGCACGGGATAGAGATGCTTGATGCCAAGGCGCTTGAGAGCCTCGGGCACCAGTTTGTGGCCGCAGCCGTGGAAGGGGGTGTAGACAATCTTGAGATCGTCGGCAGCCTTCTTGACGCTCTCGGTGTCGATGGCCTGGGCCATGACATTCTCGAGGAAGGCCTCGTCGGTCTCGTCGCCGATGACCTCGATCAGGCCCTGCTTCACGCCCTCGTCAAAGTCCATGGTCTTGAAGCCGCTGAAGATATCGATGGCTTCCATCTGGTGGGCAATGGCGTCGGCATGCTGGGGAGGCAGCTGGGCGCCGTCGGACCAGTAGACCTTATAGCCGTTGTACTCCTTGGGGTTGTGGCTGGCGGTAACGTTGAGGCCCGCGGTACAGCCGTAGTAACGAACGGCAAAGCTCAGCTCGGGAGTGGGACGCAGCGCGTCGAAAATGCGGACGTGGATGCCGTTGGCAGCCATGACACAGGCGGCCTCACGGGCGAAGTCCTCGCCGTTGAGACGGCAGTCATGGGCAACGGCGATGCCCTTGCGCTTGGCCTCTTCGCCCTCGGCGCAGATGACGTTGGCAAAGGCCTGGGTGGCCCAGCGGATCACATGCACGTTCATGTGATGCAGACCCACCTTCATGGTGCCGCGCAGACCGGCGGTGCCGAACTCCAGGGGGGCGAAGAAGCGGCTTTCGATCTCCTTCTCGTCATCCCGAATGGCATCCAGTTCTTTCCACTCCGCGTCGCTAAGAGCGGGGCTGTCCAACCAGCGCTGATACTCTTCCTTAAAGTTCCTCATTGTTTTCCTCCTTCGATAATGCTATTGCATCGTCATATAGACTTTCGGGTACATAGATATCCACGCCCTGTCCGCTCATGCCCATGACCACGCGGGCAAAGCCCCCGTTGCCGGGATCCACGCACAGGCAGGGCACGCCGTAGGACTCCAACATGTTCACAAAGATTCTGTCGGACATGTCCACACAGCTGCGGTGACAGAGAAAGCGGGGAAGCTCGGGACTGCCGTCCTCCCCCTTGGGCCAGCGGTCGGTGAGGGCGCTCCAGTCCACCCGGCCCCAGTCCAGCTTGGGTCCTTCCATCGGAAACACTCCTTCATTTATGATATCGGGATCCTTCTCTTATTTTATACCCCCGATAGAGCTGTTCTGCAAGCATAATTCTTGCCAAATGATGCGGAAATGTCATTTTGCTCATGCTCAGGCGCAGATCGGCCCGGTTTTTTACAGTTTCTGCCAGTCCATACGAGCCGCCCACCACAAAGCAGAGCTTTGGTTTGCCGGAATTCTCCCTTCCCTCCACCAACTCCGCCATAGCCTCGCTGGGAAGTTCCTTTCCCTCCACGCAAAGGGCCACCACATAGGCATCCTGGGGGATGGCTTTCAGGATCTCCCCCGCTTCTTTCTCCAGCGCGGCGCTGATCTCCGCCGGAGAGGGGTGTTCGGGCAGGCGCTGCTCCTGAGGCTCCAGCAGTTCCAGACGGCAGTATGCGCCCAGGCGCTTGCGGTATTCCTCAAAGGCGTCCAGGTAAAAGCGCTCCCGCATTTTGCCGACGCAGATGAATTTCACGTTCAGCATAGAGGTTCCTCCGCGGTATCCTTATGTTCAGCATTTTCGACTTCCAGGCTCAGGCAGCCCAGTACCGGCGCGCAGAAGAGCGCCGTGGAAAGGCCCCCCAGGGCGCGGGACGTCTCCTCCATAGCCTTTTGCGGCGTGTTGTTTTCCCGGCTCAGATGGGCCAGGATGATCTGCCGGGTACCGCTTTCGGCAAGCTCCCGGGCAAAAGAGGCGCAGTCGGCGTTAGAGAGATGGCCCCGGGCGGAGAGGATCCGCTTTTTGAGATAGAAGGGATAGGGACCGTAGCGGAGCATGTCCTCGTCGTGGTTGGATTCCAGCAGCACCGTGTCCGCCCCCAGGAGCATCTGCCGCATCTCCTCGGTGACGCAGCCGGTGTCGGTGGCATGGGCATAGACTCCCTCGCCCTCCACCCGATAACCCACGCTTTCGTCCGTGTCGTGAGAGGTATGGAAGGCCGTGACCAGCAACTGTCCGATCCGGAAGGGCTCTCCCACCGGGATGATCCGGAGATCGTCCTGCAGCAGGGGCAGGGCGCCAAGGAGCCGGGAGGCCACGGTATGTGGCGCATACACCGGCAGCTCCCGGCCCTTTGCCAGGTTCAACAGCCCGGAAATATGATCGGAGTGCTCATGGGTAATGAGCACTCCGCAGATCTGTTCCAATTCAAAGCCCAGCGCTTTCAGGGCAGCGGCAACCCGGCGCCGGGATATTCCCGCATCGATCAGGAGCAGGGTCTCCCGATCCTCCAGCAGCAGGCAGTTGCCGCTTGAGCCGCTGGCAAAAACATGGATCCGCATCAGCCCAGGGAGATGATCTTCTCGCTGAGCTCCGCAGGCTCGGGAATGTCCACAAGTTCGATGTCCGCCCCCAGGCCCTGGAGCTTGCCGACAAAGTTTTCGTACCCGCGCTCGATGAAGTGGATATCCTCCACCTCGGTGGTGCCTGCGGCGCAGAGTCCGGCTATGACCATGGCGGCGCCGGCCCGCAGATCGCAGGCCATGACCTGGGCACCGGTGAGACGGCGGCCGCCCTCGATGATGGCGATGCGCCCGTCCACCTGGATCTCCGCGCCCATTTTGCGCAGCTCGTTGACGTACTTGAAGCGGTTATCGTAGATGCCCTCGGTGATGACGGAAGTGCCCTTCGCCAGGCACAGGAGGGTGCCCATCTGAGGCTGCATGTCCGTGGGGAAGCCGGGGTAGGGCATGGTCTTGATGTTGACCCGGCGCAGGTTGCTGGCGCCCTTTACCAGGACGGAATCCTCGTACTCCTGCACGATGGTGCCGGTCTCGCGAAGCTTGGCGCTGATGCACTCCAGGTGCTTGGGAATAACATTCTTCACCAGCACTTCCCCGCCGGTGGCCGCGGCGGCGACCATATAGGTGCCGGCCTCGATCTGGTCGGGAATGATGGAGTAGCTGCCGCCGTGGAGCTTATCCACGCCGTTGACCTTGATGGTATCCGTGCCCGCGCCGCGGACGTCCGCGCCCATGGAGTTGAGGAAGTTGGCCAGGTCCACGATATGGGGCTCACGGGCCGCGTTCTCGATGATGGTCCGGCCCGAGGCCAGAACCGCAGCAATCATGATGTTCATGGTGGCGCCGACGGAGACCTTGTCCAGATAGATCCTGGCCCCGTGGAGACGGCCGCCGGCAGCGTCGGCATAGATGAAGCCGTTCTTCACATCAATGCTGGCGCCGAGCGCGGTCATGCCCTTGATGTGCTGGTCGATGGGGCGCACGCCGAAGTTGCAGCCGCCGGGCATGGTGGTCTTGGCTGCACCGAAGCGGCCCAGCATGGAACCGATGAGATAATAGGACGCGCGGATCTTGCGCATCAGGTCATAGGGAGCGTCCTGGTAGCGGGCATTCGTGCAGTCGATCTCAATGGTGGTTTTATTGATATAGCTGACCTTGGCGCCGAGTTCTGCCAAAATGGTCAGGAGCATGTCGGTATCGCTGATCTGGGGAATATTTTCAATACGGCACACGCCTTCCACCAGGAGGGCGGCGGGGATGATGGCAACAGCCGCGTTTTTGGCGCCGCTGATCTCCACTTCACCGTGAAGCGTTCTGCCGCCGTTGATACGATATTTTTCCAATTGAAGCACCTTCCAACCTGTCCGTGCATCCGCTTGGGGAGCACCGAGTATAATTTATACCAGATATAGTGGTAAATAGCAAGAGTTTTCTGCTTTGCCGTTCTGAAGTGTCTTAGCGGGCAGCCAGGATCTTCTCTGCTTTCAGCACCGCCGCGATGGTCTTTCCATCGTCGATCTCGTCGTTCATGACCATTTCCGTGAGCTTCTTGAATGGGATCTTTTCCACATTCAGGAACTCCCCTTCATCCGGGTGGCTCTTGCCCGCGTGCAGGCCCAGAGCCAGATAAAGATAGAGCCGCTCAGTGGAAAAGCCGGGAGAGGTGCACATGGAGCCCATGGGGATGAGCTCATCGGCCTGAAAGCCCGTCTCCTCCGAGAGCTCCCGCACAGCGCACTCCAGGGGATCTTCGCCGTACTCCAGCTTGCCCGCGGGGGCCTCCAGCAGCATCTTCCCGAAGGGATAGCGGAACTGGCGCACCATGGTGCAGTCCCCATTCTCGTCGACAGGCAGGATGCAGACGCCGCCGGGGTGTTCCACCACTTCGCGCTTAGTCATTTTCCCGTCGCAGAGCTGTACCCGGTCCAGTCTCACCCGGACGATAACGCCCTTGTACTTCTCTTCCCCGTCGATCCGCTTCTCCGTGAAGTCCATGTTCTGTGTCCTCTTTCCCAAACATAATAGAAATGATTTACATAATTTGCGTGACATAAGTATAGCACAGGAATATGAGAATTTCCATATTTTTTTGGTAGAAAAGTGCCTGAAAAAGTTGTAAAATGTATGTAAATTCAAACTTTTACTTGCATTTTTGTTTCTTTTTGGTGTAAGAAAGAAACAAATTGGTTGCAGGACGTGATTCTTCGGTAAAAACGGTTGCAAAGTGTTCTGCGCTCATATAAATTATGTAAACTTATTATATGCAATAGAAGGGCTGACGCATTACAGTATGCGTCAGCCCTTCAGACTGTAGACAAACCTATGCGGCAACGCTTGGACACGCATGGGGGGATTG
>CAMOXK010000063.1 GCA_946629065.1 uncultured Clostridia bacterium | reverse complement strand
GTCTTGCCTTCATGACCTATCTGAAGGCCGTGGAAGCCGGCGCCGACGTGATCGATACCGCCATTTCCCCCTTCTCCGGCGGTACCTCCCAGCCCGCCACCGAGACCCTGGCCTTCGCTCTGAAGGAAATGGGCTATCAGGTGGATCTGGACGAGGATAAGCTCTTCAAGATCGCCAATTACTTCAAGCCCGTCCGTGCCGAGTTCCTGGAGAAGGGCACCCTGAATCCCATCTCCCTGACCACCGACACCCAGTGCCTGACCTATCAGATCCCCGGCGGCATGCTCTCCAACCTGCTGAGCCAGCTGAAGAGCCTGAACGCCCTGGATAAGTTCGACGAGGCCCTGCTGGAGACCCCGCGGGTCCGCAAGGACATGGGCTATCCTCCTCTTGTGACCCCCACCAGCCAGCTCATCGGCACCCAGGCGGTGCAGAACGTGCTGGCCGGCGAGCGCTACAAGAACGTTGGCGCCGAGCTGAAGGCTTACTGCCGCGGCGAGTACGGCCGTACCCCCGCCCCCATCGATCCGGAGGTCCGCGCCAAGATCCTGGCCGGTGAGAAGCCCATCGAGGGCCGCTATGCCGACACGCTGCCCACCGATATCTATGAGAAGACCGCCGAGAAGCTGGGCGACACTGCCCGCTGCGAGGAGGATGTGCTGAGCTACATCGCCTTCCCGCCTGTGGCCGAGAAGTTCTTTGAAGAGCGCAAGGCCCGTGAGGAGAAGAAGGTGCGCTACTCCATCACCCCGGTCGAGGAGGGCTAAGCCATGCAGGATCTGGTGAACATTTCCATTCCCACTGCGGCCGGTACCGCTCTGCTGGGCTACCTGGTGGTGTTCTTCGGCCTGGTTCTTCTGATGATCGTGCTGCTCATTATGGGCTCCGTCTTCGAGAAGAAACGCGCCAGCGCGGAGAAGGCCGCGGCCATCCCCGCTCCCACCAGAGAAGCTCCGGTTCTGACCATGGAGAACACCCTTCCCAAGGCGAAGGGCACCGCAGGCGAGCTGAAGCTCTACAACACCGAGCCGAAGGACGCCGCCATGATCATGGCCATCGTGGCCGATACCCTGGGCAAGCCCCTTAACGAACTGCGCTTTATTTCCATCAGGGAGGTAACTGACGATGAAGTATAAAGTCACGCTGAACAACCGCGTTTACGAGGTCGAGGTCGAGCAGGGCGAAGCCATGCTGGTGGACGAGTACGAGCTGGCGGCTCCCGCTGTCGCCGCACCCGCCGCTCCCGCTGCCGCGCCTGTGGCTGCCGCTGCCCCGGCTGCTGCTCCTGCCGCCGCTCCCGCCGCCGGCCTTGCCGCCGGTGAAGTGGTGAAGAGCCCCATGCCCGGCAACGTCCTGAAGATCAACGTCACCCAGGGCCAGGCGGTCAAAGAGGGCGACGTGCTGCTGATCCTTGAGGCCATGAAGATGGAGAATGAAGTGGTCTCCACCAAGACCGGCACCGTGGCCCAGATCGTGACGAGCAAGGGCGCCGTCGTGGAGACGGGATCTCCTCTGGTCGTGATCGCATAAGGAGGGCCCTATGGATATAATGGGTGTCCTGCAAAAGCTGGCGACCGAGTCCGGCTTTGCCGCCTTCGTTTTGACCGAGGGCGGTTGGAAAAACCTCGTCATGATCCTGATTGCCTTTGTACTGCTGTACCTGGGCATCGTGAAAAAGTTTGAGCCCCTGCTGCTGTGCGGCATTGCCTTCGGCTGCCTGCTCTCCAACCTGAGCTACTTCATCGGCATGGGCGATAACGCACTGTACCATCCGGAGCTGTGGAGTCAGTTCCTGGACAGCAGCAGCCCCTACTATCACAGCTACGGCCATATCATGTCAAACGCCGGCCTGCTGGACTTCTTCTACATCGGTGTGAAGGCCGGCATCTACCCGTCCCTGATTTTCATGGGCGTCGGCGCCATGACGGACTTTGGCCCGCTGCTCTCCAATCCCAAGAGCCTGCTCCTGGGCGCGGCTGCCCAGCTGGGCGTGTTCGTCGCCTTCTTCGGCGCTGTGCTGCTGGGCTTCACCGGCCCCCAGGCCGCGTCCATCGGCATCATCGGCGGCGCGGATGGCCCCACCGCCATCTTCCTCACCACCAAGCTCGCCCCTGAGCTGCTGGGACCCATCGCCATCGCGGCCTACTCCTACATGGCCTTGATCCCGATGATCCAGCCGCCCATCATGAAGCTGATGACCACCGAGAAGATGCGCAAGGTCAAGATGGTCCAGACCCGCGAGGTCACCAAGACCGAGAAGATCATTTTCCCCATCGTGGTCGCCACCTTCGTGATCCTGCTCCTGCCCTCCACCGCTCCGCTGATCGGCTGCCTGATGCTGGGCAACCTCTTCCGCGAGTGCGGCGTCACCGACCGTCTGAGCGACACCGCCCAGAACGCGCTGATGAACATCGTCACCATCTTCCTGGCCACCTCTGTCGGCGCCACCATGGTCGCGGACAGCTTCCTGAACCTGGATACTATCAAGATCGTGATCCTGGGCCTGATCGCCTTCGGTATTTCCACCGCCGGCGGTCTGCTGGGCGGCCTTGTGATGTACAAGACCTCCGGCGGCCAGATCAACCCCCTGATCGGCTCTGCCGGCGTGTCCGCGGTGCCCATGGCTGCCCGTGTGTCTCAGGACGTTGGCCGGAAGTACAACAAGAACAACTACCTGCTCATGCACGCCATGGGTCCCAATGTGGCCGGCGTCATCGGCTCTGCCATCGCGGCGGGCTTCCTGCTCTCCGTCTTCGGCTGATCCGTCTGATCGTTCTGTAGGGGACGGCGTCCTCGACGTCCCGTTCGTAACCTTGATTCCCCATGGAAGAATCTCATAAAAATATCTCCTGCACCGATCGGTGCAGGAGATATTTTTATGTTTAGGGTTGCTTACCGGATCTTGCGGCCTTCGAGGTAATAGCGCTTCTCCCGGCTGTGGCCCATGGAGAAGGTCTTTCTCGGCAGGGCACCGTCCCGGATGACGCCGCGGAAGAGGGAGCTCTTCTCCATGGCGGGCAGCAGGAAGCCGATGGCCTTGTCCTGCTTTGCCAGGGCGATCAGGGCGTCGTCGTCATGGATATAGTCGATCTCGCCGGGATTCTCTTTCAGATATTTGTCCAGGAAGCCCTGCAGCACACCAACGGCCAGCTCGCTTCTGGCGGGGTCCAGGGTGATCGTGCCGCTCTTGTCGCCGCTGTACCACTGGACCTCGTAGCCCTCGGGCGCGCAGTATTCCTGCAGCGCTGCCAGCAGCTTTTCCGGTTCGGTGTTCACGATGACACGGTGGATGGGCTCGAAGACCTGGGCCGCATCGTGGATGTTTTCCAGCTCCACCAGGGCATAGCGGGCGGGAAGCTCGCTCACGTCCACGCCGGGGTGACCGGCCTTGATCTCCTCCCAGCAGCTCTTCGCCGTGGCAAGGGAATGGTTGCCGTCGCCCACGGCAAAGACCATGGGCACGCCGGGCAGCCCCTCGTACTTTTCGCCCACATGTTCGCAGTACTCGGTGAGAGCAGCGTCGAAGGCGGCGGCGTCCTCATCGGCCACCAGCCAGCCTCGGATGTGGCCGCCGTTCTCCATCAGATCGAAGTCGTAGAGCTTGCGCATGCTGTCCTTCTTGGCGGCCACCGGCTCGATCAGCTTCTTCTCGTGGTCGTCGCAGAGCAGCAGCACATGGGGCAGCTCGATGGGCGCGTCCCGGCGGACCCGCTGGCGGGGCGGGATGCGCTCCGGCACGGTCTTCTCCGTGGCACGGATGCCGGAAACGGAGCCCGGGTTGTAGTCATAGGCCTCCAGATCGATCTTGCCGATGAGGCCCTGGCGGATGCTGCCGTTTTCCAGGGTCCGCTCCACATAGACGTAGCACCCGGGATATTCGGTAAACACGCCCTGCTCCAGATAGTCCCGCATGGTCCGGTTGATCTGGGCGATGTGCTCAGCCTCGCCGGCGGAGCCCAGCTCGGCCTCCGGCAGGATCAGGTGGATGGTGGAAGGGGAGTCCCCGGCTTTGGCCCGGACCCGGTCCCAATAGGCCTGATCGGAAGTGAACTGGTCGCAGGCGATGACGGCCCACTTCTCCATATCCGCGTTTTTCGGCAGCAGAATGTCGGCGGGCTGAAAGATGTTTTTGTTCATGCTCTATCTCCTGGAGGAAACTTATTTGGTGAAGTCCTTGATGATCTCCACGATCTCCTGACCGATGCGGGCCTGGGCCTCGCCGGTGGCGGCGCCGATATGCGGCGTGCAGGAGACATGGGGATGGCTGTAGAGCGCGGCATTGGTGGAAGGCTCGGTGGCCCAGACGTCCAGACCGGCAGCCCGGACCTTGCCGGAGTCCAGGGCCTCCAGCAGTGCGGCCTCATCCAGGTTCGCGCCGCGGGAGGTGTTGATGATAACCACGCCGTCCTTCATCTTGGCGATGGTCTCGGCATTGATAATGGGGCCTTCGGCGGCAGGGGCGTGGACGGAGATGAAGTCGGAGCGCTGCAGCAGCTCGTCCAGGGTTACATAGGGGACGCCGTCCCTGGCGGTGGTGCCCGGCTCGTGGTGGGCGCCGTAGGCGATCACGGTCATGCCCAGGGCCTGGGCCATTTTGCCTAGGCAGGAACCGATCCGGCCGTAGCCGATGATGCCCAGAGTCTTGCCGCTGATCTCAAAGCCCTTGCCGTAGGCCTTCTTCTCCCACTGGCCGTTGCGCATGGTGTAGCCCGCGTGGGACACGAAGCGGGCGCAGGACAGCATATGGGCCAGGGCCAGCTCGGCCACGGACTGGGAAGAGGCCCGGGGGGTGTTGCGCACGGTCATGCCCTTGCTCTCAGCATAGGCCACGTCGATGTTGTCCACACCCACGCCGCCGCGGATGATGAGCTTCAGCTTGCCCTCGGCAGCCTCGTCGATGTGCTTGGCGCGGACCTTGGTCTTGGAACGGACCACCACTGCGTCAAAATCCTTCAGGGCAGCGCCCAGCTCTTCAGGCTCATAGAACTGCTCCACGACCTCATTGCCCAGCTCCCGCAGGGTAGCCAGGGCCTTTTTATCCATTCCGTCAGTTACCAGAATACGCATGAGATCTACCTCCTGTTATCTGATTCAAATTGAATTACCTGCATACGCAGGATAATATAATATTGTATTTAATGCCACAGTATGGCCTCTATGCAACCACAAAAGCGCCATAGGATAGCCACACTTCTGCCACATTTTTGCCTCATTTTAAAATGAGGCAAAAATGTGGCAAGAAAGTAAGCAAAGAGTAAGAGAACTACGGGAAATCCGCGGCGAAACCGCGGCTTATCCTCTCTCTGCCTCGAATTGCTTCAGGAATTCCACCAGAGCCACAACGCCCTCCTTGGGCATGGCGTTGTAGATGCTGGCCCGCAGACCGCCCACGCTCTTGTGACCCTTCAGGTTGTCGTAGCCGGCGGCCTTGGTGGCCTTCACGACTTCGGCGTCCAGCTCGGCACTCTCGGTGACGAAGGGGACGTTCATCAGGCTGCGGAACTCCTTGTCCACGGTGCCGCGGAACATCTTGGAGGAATCCAGGAAGTCATAGAGCACCTTGGCCTTGTCCTCATTGCGGCGGGCCATCTCCTCCAGACCGCCGATGCTCTTCAGGTACTTGAACACCTTGCCGCAGCAGTAGATCGCCCAGCAGTTGGGGGTGTTGTACATGGAGCCGTTCTTGGCCTGGATGTCATAGCGCATGTAGATGGGCATCTTCTCGTCCAGATCCTCGCGGATCAGATCCTCCCGGATGATGACGACGCTCATGCCGGCGGGGCCCACGTTCTTCTGCACGCCGGCGTAGATGAGACCGTAGTCGGCCACGTTGCAGGGCTTGGAGAGGAACATGGAGCTCTGGTCGGAGACCAGGATGTGGCCCTTGGTGTTGGGCAGCTTCTGGTAGGTCAGGCCGTGGATGGTCTCGTTCTCGCAGATGTAGACATAGTCGGCGTCCTCGGGGATGTCCAGGTCGGAGCAGTCGGGGATATAGCTGAAGTTGCGGTCCTTGGAGCTGGCGGCGACGATCACTTCGCCGTACTTCTTGGCCTCGGCAATGGCCTTCTTGGACCAGGCGCCGGTCTCAATATACACGGCCTTGCCGTTCTTCATCAGGTTCCAGGGGATGGCGGCAAACTGCAGCGTGGCGCCGCCCTGCAGGAACAGGACCTTGTAATTGTCGGGGATGTGCATCAGATCCCTCAGATCCTGCTCGGCCTCGTCCACGATCTGCTGGAAGACCTTGGAGCGGTGAGACATTTCCATGACGCACATGCCGCTGCCGCGATAGTTCATCATCTCGTCCCGGATCTCTTCCAGGACAGCCTCGGGCATCATCGCGGGACCGGCGGAGAAGTTGTAGGTTCTGCCGTAATTCATGGTGGTTCCTCCTATAAAAAAATATTTCGGACTGTGTCATAGCCTCCCTCTATGAGGGAGGTGTCACGGCGCGTCCCCCGCAAGCGCCGTGACGAAGGGAGTATTTTGCGGAGAAGGGGAGAACTCCCTCAGTCTCGCGGTGCTCGACAGCTCCCTCAGGGAGGGAGCCTGAAAGCCTTCTCCTCAAGGAGAAGGCTTTTGCGCAAACAAAAAGAGACAGAAGGACCCCTTCGGTCATTCTGCCTCCGTCCTCACCTGAGAGATTCCCGACGGCCAGAAGGCTGCCGGTTGCCCCTTTGGTGTGCGGAAAAACCGCACTTTCCGAAGCGTCGTCGTGATCCGATCCTTTTGCCTGAGAGTTTTTGCGTTCCCCTTCGGCGCCGCGCCCTGCGCGGTCTCTCTCGGAATCCTTCATCCGACCAATATTCTGTTTTATCCCTGGGGGATTTATACATCCGGCCCAAAAAACAGGGGACGAACGCTCTTGATTTCGTACAAATTGAGTATAACACCCGTGCCCTGCAAAGTCAAGCGAAAGCACCCGAAAGAGGGGGAGGACTCCCTCAGTCTCGCAATGCTCGACAGCTCCCTCAGGGAGGGAGCCGAAATGCCTCCCTCTTTGAGGGAGGTGGCATGGCGCGTCTCATGCAAGCGCCATGACGGAGGGAGTTATTTATGGAAAGGAGAGAACTCCCTCAGTCACGGCGGCAAGCCTCCGTGACAGCTCCCTCAAGGAGGGAGCCAAAAAGCCTGCGCCGACGATATCACGAGATTTCTCAATTCTTTCTTATGTCAAATCGTCAAAAGCGCCTATATCTTGTATTATGTAAATCATCTCTCTTCCGGATTGCCGCAAAATAGCCGGAAATTCTTAAATTTAAGCCTAAGTTGTCCTTGACTTTCGCCAGAAATAGAGTATTATATAGGATGTAATATGTGGATCCGTATGGGGGTACTGCGTCATTTTTGTGGTAAGCCCCTGCGCACCATAACTTTGTCGTATGGTAACGGTTCCGCATGCAGGTCATTCCTATATCCCAAGTGAGTAATGGACGCAAAGCGTCCCTTTTAAGGAGGTCAAGTGCATGAGCAAGAGAATGACAAGAGTTCTCTCCCTGATCCTGACCCTGGTCATGTTCGTGTCCGTCTCCACCCCGGCGTTTGCATGGGGCGGCGGCGACCTGGGCAAAGGCTGGGATCGTGACATCGGCGAGGACGAGATCCGCGATTTCGTGCCTGAGGAAGAGATCGTGGAAGAGGACGAGCCCCTGGACTATTTCCAGACCGACGGGGCAGACGGCAGACAGGTCACGGTAGAGGCCCCCATGGGCTCCCTGCCCAGACTGGCTGAACTGCGCGCCGAGATGGTCGAGATCGAAGACGTCCGCGAGGCCGTGGAGTCTGTCGTGGTTGGTGAGGCCAATATCCTCCTCGCCATGGACATCTCCTTCTGGATGAACGGCATCGAGATCGAGCCTGAGGAGCCTGTCCGCGTGAAGATCAGCGCCCCCGAGCTGGACGGGCAGAGCAACCTGACTCTGGTTCACATCCCCGATGCGGCAGAGCCCGAGACGGTCGACCTGATCGATGACGAGGACCTGAGCTTTGCCCTCGGCACCAACGAGATCGCTTTTGAGGCGGACAGCTTCTCTGTCTACGCCGTTATCGGCAGCGGCGAGACTGCCTCCGTCAAGGTGACTTTCGTCAGCAAGGAAGATACCATTGCCACCATGTATGTCAAGAACAGCGATACGGCTGAAGAGTTGCAGACCATAGTTTATGATCCTGGTGCTGGTGATCTTGCTCCCGGTGAGCGTTTTCTCGGCTGGACCACTGAGCAGAACTATAATGAGAATACTACTCACCAGACTATTGATGAGATCCGCGCCGATTTGGAAGCTCTCGACATTACAGCGGATACGCAGCCGATCACCTATTATGCTGTGATTGGCAAGACGATCACGCTGACTTATCTGGATGAGAATGGCATCGCACTCAGTTCTGTCAGCAGAGATTTGGTTGGCAGCGACGCCCAGACCGATTTTACGGTTGATCAGAACTATGTTGCTATTGGCGAAACCAATTTCGAGGGCTGGAATGTCAAATCCGGCGATTCCGGTAATATCGTCAAGGCTGTGGATGCTGATGGTGCGACTGTTGCGCCCCCTTATCCCAATGGCACGGTTCTTACCCTGAAGGCCAGTGTTACGCTGACTGTGTTTGCGCCTGAAGGCCACTGGTTCATCTTTGATGAAAACGGCAAGGGCGCAACTTATAATGCGGCCAGATTCTTGAAAGATGGGGAAGTTACCGCCAGACCCAGACCGGATAGCGAGATGCTTCGCAACGGCTATACCTTCGGTGGCTGGTATCAGGAAAAGGAGTGCATTAATCCCTTTACTTTTGGTAATACCATTTCTGAGCGGACTACCATTTATGCCAAATGGACGCCTGTTTCCAGCGCCAATTATTATGTGATTATCTGGAGACAGAATCTTGACGGCGATGGCTATGACTATGCGGATACTATCACCTTGAGCGGCACACCGGATACGACCATCAACACCATTGCGAGCAACGGTACCGGTAACGACGCCTATGCGACGGTGAACGGTACTGCTTACAGAGGAGCGGATAATCAGGACAACAATCCTTATACCGGCTTCCATCTGAAGGAGATCGTTTATCCGAAGAAAGATGACAATACCGATGACAGGACCATTCACGCTGAGGGCAACACGATCGTCAATATCTACTACGATCGCAACGAGTATACCCTGAATTTCCAGGTTCAAGGCTATACCTATACGCCGACTACAAGCAACAATGGTACCCAGTACGGGTATTATAACGGCGAATATGTTCGGATCTATTATAATAATGGTACTTGGTACAGAACGAGAACTGGTGGTGGTTGGGGTGGTTACTCTTATAGTAATCCATATACTGGCCCCCGTTATACCCAGTCTTATGGCTGGGCTACGATCAAGGAAATCAAGGCCCTGTTTGGCCAGGATATTTCCGGCAATTTCCCCATTGTGGGAACCAACGGTGTGACCTACGACCATGGTGAACGGTGGAAGCCTCAGACTCCTAACTCTATGAACTGGAGCGAAGTTATGGTGTATATTGACACCATGCCCCATGCCAACGTGACTTTCCACTATGATGATGAAGGCCCGTCTACTGCATTAACGATGAATTACTATGTGGAGGCTTTGCCGGACGATCCTAATCAGGTGAATGCTCCTTCGACACTGTACAATGTTAATAATAATGCTGCGGTCAGTGCCGGTGGAAAGAAGTTCATCCTATATAAAGCAGTTAAGGCAAATTATAACTGGGTGACAATCGAAGATATTGTAACACTTTCCGGTTTTACTATTCTCGGGACAGATAGCAGAAAGGATTCGGATTCCTGGATATCAACTGGCGGGACCCTGAATATCTACTACACTCGCGATTCTTATCGGATCAAGTACAATGACGGCGCTTATCTCGACGGCAACGGAAACGTGCTTTCCGAGCCTACTCAGGGCGATATGGGTCAGAGTGCACTGATCCCTTACGGCAGCGACATCAGCTCCTACAACAAGGGCGGTGCGAACTACAAAGATCCCACTCCTCCTGCCGGCTATGTGTTTGAAGGCTGGTACCTGGATAATAAGGGTGTTAATAAAGTAACATTTGAGACGATGCCTAAGGATGGCCTTGTTGTCTATGCCACATGGCGTCAGATCCAGTACCGTGTTTTCCTCCGTCCCAATGCGGGCACGGACAGCACATTGAATTGGGGTAATCAGAACCAGGAAATGAACTTCCGCATTACCTTTGGTGAGAAGGTCGATTGCCCTGAGGGCCGCAGAAATGAGTATGAGTTTGGCGGCTGGTTTACCGATCCTGCGTTCAAGAACACCTTTAACGATGATGTTGTGGTATTGAACGATGAGAGCGTAACGACTGCGTATGATAAGACTCTTGCGATCAACTATACCGACCCCATGGATAAGTGGGGCAATGGCGCTACTATGAACAAAGACGTTGATCGTTTCTGGATCACCAAAAAGCTTGATCTTTATGCGCTTTGGCGTGCCAAGTTTGTTGGCGCCGAGGGTCTTGGCATTGTTTATGATGCTAACGGCGGCAAAAATGCTCCTTCTGATTTGAATCTTTATAAGGATCAGGCTTGGGTCGTTGCTCAGGCTGCATCTACGGCTCCTGATGACTCTCAGGTTTTTCTCAAGTGGGAAATTATGGATGGCTCTTCCGGTACATATACCCCGACTGGCAATTATGTGGTACCCGGTTCTGAGTTCCAGGCTCTGAAATCTCTTTGTCTTGTGACAGAAATGGAAGGAAGCACGGATACGAATCCTAAGTTCTCTTATACCATCCAGCTTCGCGCCGTTTATGGTGAAAAGGAAATTGAAAAGCCTACTGATCTGACTTGGTATTCCAATGTTCAGGATCGTGCTGGTATTGCGCTGGATAAGAATAAGTTTGTTACCGACGTCCTATCTGAATACTCTGATAAGGGTTACTTCCTGACGATCGATAAGGGCGCTGATGGCGATCTGAAGATTAATGAGCCTGTTGATATTCCTGCCTTCGATTTGTATGCATACCCCGGTTATACCTTCCTTGGCTGGGCCAAACTGGACAAGGCTGATGATCCTCATGCAACGATCACAACGCTTGATCAGATTGATGCCGATAACCTGTTCCTGAAATGGGTTCCCGGCTTAGATGGAGCAGATGGTCACTACGAGGCCAAGAATGCTGCTGGTAACTACGTAACTGTTACGCAGGTCGCTGCAGACGAAAGGGATCCTCACCAGATGCTGGTTGCTGTGTGGCAGGCTGAGTTCTACGTGTATCACTCCGGCGTTGATGGCGGCAAGATCGAAACGATCACCATCATGGAGCCTACTTATAACCTGACCCAGAATGTGACGAAAGGCACTCTCTATGGCGGCTACTTCCTGAAGGGTGATTTCGATGCGCCTACTATGGAGAATGGTGTTCCTACTACTGATTGTGCCGCATACGATGGCTTGGGCAACTGGACGTGGAAGACTGCTCAGACTGT
>CAMOXK010000062.1 GCA_946629065.1 uncultured Clostridia bacterium | reverse complement strand
GACTCTGCCGTCGCAGTTCACGTCGCCGATCTGACCGTTGGCACGCACAGCCTGGTCCTTATCCAGTTCCATGTAGCCGCCCTGCCCATCTCCGTTATAGACCTCCAGCCACCAATCGTACGCCGTATGGGTGCCGTTGACCCAGGCGTCCTCCAGGATGGGGCAGCCCCGGAGGTCCAGCTCCTGCAGCTCCACCGCATAGCAGTACAGGCTCTCAAGACCCGCCTGCTCACCCAGGATTAAGGTCTCCAGCGGGTTATGATCGCACTCCAGAACGATCAGCGCGCAGTCGGACACATCCAAGGCGGTCAGGCCGCAGTCCGACACAACCAGGTGTTCAAGCCTGGTCAAGCCGGAGACATTCAGGCTCTGCAGGCTCTCCATGCCGTCACAGTCCAGATACTTAAGCTTGGTGTTTGCCGTGAGATCCAGGGAGGTAAAATAGTTGTCGGAGACGTCCAGATCCATAAGCTGCGGATTCTGGCTCAGATCCAGATTGCTGAGCTGGCAGTTGGCCAGGTACAGGAGACGCAGAGCGCCGTTGCTGCTCAGATCCGGGTCGCTCAGGTTGCTGCAGTTCGTACAGCGCAGTTCTTCCAGCGCCGTCAGACCAATCAAATTCAGATCATCCAGGCCGCTGTTGTCGCCGCAGTTCACGATGCGCAGCTTCCAGTTGGCGCTGAGGTCCAGGCTGCCGTGGAGGCCGCAGCCGGAGCAGTTCAGGGTCTCCAGCTCGGTGAAATACGCGATGCCCTGCAGGCTCTCCAGGGCGGACAGGCCGCTGCAGTTGATCTCCTTCGCCGCCTGGATCTCCTTCGGCGTGAGCCACTGGGTCAGATTCGTGTCGAAGTTCTGGGCCACATAGCTGAGGAAGGCCGGGTCCGGGAAGTGTGAGGGATCCACAGAGATGCAGTCGGGCGTCAGGATTTCAGTATAGTCGAAGACTGTAACAAAGAGGTCTCCGCCAAGAGAGCCCAGGTATCGCGTTCCTGTCGATTCGTCACTGATTGTACCGTTCTCGTAGGCGTCCAGTAAATAGGGGCAGTACCGGATATCCAAAACCTTGATCGACGTCTGATTGCAGTACAGCCTCTTCAAATCCGGTTGATCGCTGAGGACGAGCGCAGTCAAAGGATTGGCATGGCAGTCGAGTACAGTGAGAGGCAGGCCGGCAACATCCAGGTAGTTCAGCTTATTGTCATTCACAAACAACTGCGTCAAATGGCTGAGTCCCGTGAGATCCAGGGATTCCAGCTTATTGTCCCCAAGGTCAAGATACGTCAATTCGGTGTTTGCACTGAGATCGACAGCAGTCAGGTTTGGGTTGTTGGTCAGCTCCAGTCTGGTAAGCGCCGTGAAGTACTCGATCCCCTGCACGCTCTGCAGATTCTCAAAGCTATCCATGCTGATCTCCGTCACAGCAGCGATTTCAGCATCGGTGAGCCAGCCGCTGGAATCGGTATCGATGGTTTCGGAAACATAAGCGAGGAAAGCGGGATCCGGGAAGTTTCGCGCGTTGACGGCAAGCTCTTCCGGAACAAAATGAACGGTCCAGGCTTTCAACAGATAAGACTGTCTGCCGATCCCGCTGATGGCAACATACTGGGCAGAACTGCCTCCATAATAGACCTCGCCGCCCTCTGCAAGCAGAGCACTGCAGGAATTGAAGGCGTTTTCTCCGACGCTGGTCACCGTCACGGGGATGTTAACCATTTGCAGTTTTTTACAGTTTTCAAAGCAGCTGTTGGGAACAGCCGCGAGTTGGCCGGGCAGCCAAACTTTTTTCAGGTTCGAGCAGCTTCGGAACGCCTGCACGCCCAGGGTCTCAATGCTGTCGGGCAGAAGAATCTGCTCCAGACCGCTGCAGTTGCGGAAGGCGCCGACGCCGATGGAGGCAACGCCATAGGGAATGAAAACTTCCTTCAGACCGTAGCCGGAATCGAAGGCGTAGTTGCCGATAAATGTGACGGTATCGGCAATCTCCACCGTCTGCATCCTCGGCAAACTACTGAATGCGTAATTGCCGATGCCTGTCACACCTCTCTCCAGCCGAACGGCGTTGACGGCGCTGGCATGGTTCGTCGTATACCAGGGTGTAACGGTGGCCTTTTCGTAGTCCGGGATATCCGTCTGGAGCCCGCTGCCGTTGAGGGCGGGATTCACGAAGATCCGCAGCAAACCGTTGTCGTCCAGGGTCCAGGCGAGGTCATCGGTCAGTTGGCCGTAATACTGGGATGTGTGGATGGTGGCTTTCAATAACGGATCGTTGTAGATCTCGATATTATAGCTAAGTTTTGTCCAGTCGGACGAAGGACCGTTATAGTATACGTCGCTGAGCTCCGTGCAGACGCTGAAGGCGCCGCTCTCCACACGCTTCAGACTGTAAGGCAGTCCGACCACGACCACATTGGGGCAATCCCGGAAGGCGTCTTCCCAGATGGTGTCGATCCCCTCCTGGATCTCGATCTCCGTGATCCACTGACTCCATTCCTGCCAGGGCGCGGTGACATGGATGCCGCTGCCGCCGGTGCCGCTGATGGTGAGCACGCCGAATTCTCCATCCACGGTCCAGAACACATTTCCGCCGTCCAGACTACCGCTGCGGAAAAGGTAGCGGAAATAAGCATTCGACAGTTCCGTGTTTTCGTTCCGGATAACAATTTGCTGCGCCTGCGCAAAGAAGCCATCATAGTAAACGTAACGAAGATTCATGCACAGAAGGAAGGCGCCTTTCCCGATCTCCGTTACACTGGTCGGAATGGAAACATCGGTGATGTTATTGCAGAAGTAAAAGGCGTATTTCCCAATATAAGTGACGCCGTCGGCAATCACGACCTTCTTGATCGCGCTGCGCTGACTATGCCAAGGCTTGGACGCCTGATCGAAATCCCACATGGGGCCGGTGCCGCTGATGGTGAGGGTACCGTCCTCATCCAGATCCCATGTCAGGTGATCGCCGCACTTGTCGGCGGAAAGCCAGGTGACCGGGATATCAGAGCCGGAGGTAACCGGCGTACTGTAGTCGTAATAGGCATAAATCAGCAGGGATGTGGCGGTATTGATGCCGCTGCTGATCTCACTGGCAGACAGGAAATTCGTCATGCGCTTCCCCAGTCCCGTGGTAATGGTCTTGACCACCTGATAATCGTCGCTCCAGTACTTGGCTTTGATCTCCACCTTGACGGGGACGAAGTTCGTCTCCCAGGAAAGGAGAGCGCTGCCCCCTCTGGAAATCCGAAATTCATCCGGCAATGAAAGTACTTTCGGACTGATACGCTTAACGATAAACTGTTCCGAAGCGACATAAGGGAGAAACCCTCCGCCGCCGTGATAGGCGCGGATCAACCAAATATCACTGACATTGTAGGAAGCAGGAAGCTGCTTGTAATCCAGCTCATAGCTCATGCTGGTACTCAGATTTTCGGTCAGGGTGACGCGGGAAACTGTGCTGTCATCAAAGGAGTGATAGGTACAAAGCTCAATCTTGGTTGGTATAAAGTTGGTTTTCCAGCTCAAGACGGTAGACTCTCCCGGGCTCAGCTCGCGATCGCTCGGGATTTCGGTGAAGCTGCGTGGCGTCCGAGAGATCGTGAAGTCCGGGCTGAATTCCACCTTATTCTCCTCATAATAGGCTGCAACGCACCAGGTGGAGCTGCCGGAAGCGACCGTATTGTAGTCCAGGAACTGTCCCATCGTCGCCGAAAGGCCGCTGGTAATCGTCAACTTCGGATAGAAATTGCTTGCTCCGGTGGTATAACCGATCTGTATTTTCGTGGGCACAAAATTGGTACTCCACTGGATCGGAACGACTCCATCCGGCTCGACAGAGCAGTCTGCAGGCGGAGTCGTAAATCCCCTGCCGGTCAATTGAATCGAGAATTCCTTGCTGGTAACGTAATCGTACTCACCGCTGCCATAGTAGGCAGCCACGACCCAATGGGGCGAGCTTGCCAGAATGTCGTAGCTGAAAGGCACGTTCATGGTCTTCCGAAGGACGTAGTACGGATACTGAAAATCAGAGACGGTGCGGGCGCTGGTATCACTCTCGCCACGGTTCCAGTAGCGAAGCTGGATCCTCCTGGGCGTAAAGTTGGTGGTCCATTCCAGATTGATTTGTCCGCCGGGCTCTACTGTACCTCCCGCAGGCGATGCGGTGAATTTACGAGGCGTGTTATAAACCCGGAACTCCTGGCTGTATACATAGCCGGTATCATAGTAGGCATATACCAGGTAGTTGTAATCAGAGCTGGCCTCACCGTAAGTGAAAGTATAAGTCATGGAATTGCTGTACGGAGCTTTCACCACAGCATGTTCGCTGTAGGTGTAGCTGCTCAGCTTTTTCTTTACAATCACTACCCGCTCGGGAGTGAAACTGGTCTCCCAGGAGACGGTATATCCGTCGTCCGGGTCAGCATCGCCGGACTCCGGCTGCGTGAGGAAGGAATGCGCTGCATCCTGAGGTCCGTCAGGGATCGGAACGGAAGCGGGATCCTCGGCCTGGGCGTCGGGGATAAGCTCCTCTTCAGTTTCAGCAGGATCCTCAGGTACGGGAGCAGGATCCTCCACAAGCGCAATAGTTCCCTCAGGAGCTTCAGCATAGGCCAGGCTGGGAGATAGCAGAGAGAAGACCATCACCAGGGCCAGCAAAAAGCTCAAAAATCGGTTGGTGGTTTTCATGGGCCGTTCCTCCTTTAGAATTGGCAAATTATGGCAGTTTTATCTATACATTCCCATATTAAATGTAACAGAAAAACCCAGACTTGTCCAGCAGAAAAAAGGAAGAAATATGAAAAATCGCAGGATCGATGACCCTGCAATTACTTGGATTGAAATATTGTCGAAAAGACTCCCTCCGTCACGGCGCTTGCGTGGGACGCGCCGCGCCACCTCCCTCAATGAGGGAGGCTCTTTGGCTCCCTCTCCGAGGGAGCTGTCCCAGTGCGCACACTGGGGCTGAGGGAGTTTATCATCTCATCTGTTATCCGCCTTGCGTGAGATCGACGGATGTAACCTCCCTCGATGAGGGAGGCTCTTTGGCTCCCTCTCCGAGGGAGCTGTCCCAGTGCGCGCACTGGGACTGAGGGAGTTTATGAGACCCTGGAATTCACAACGTGGTCGATCTGCTCACACACCGCGCGAAATTGGGTATTGATCTCGTGATTTGAAAAACGAAGAACCGATAGTCCATGTTTTTGTAGTTCTGCTGTTCGTTTCTCATCCTCTGCTTGCACCTTCGGATCATAATGCTGGGAACCGTCTATCTCAATGACCAGCTTGGCAGCATGGCAATAGAAATCAACGATATACTGATCGATGGCTTTCTGACGCTGAAATCTTATCGGATAGGAACGAAGGAAATCGTACCACAAGTGATTTTCCTGCGGTGTGGCATGCTTACGCATATTCTTTGCCAAAGGAATCAGATCAGACTTATATGGCAATGACATCGGAAGCTCCTTAGAACAATTATACATAGTGGCGTAAGACTCCCTCCGTCACGGCGCTTGCGGGGGACGCGCCGCGCCACCTCCCTCAATGAGGGAGGCTTTTTGGCTCCCTCTTCGAGGGAGCTGTCCCAGTGCGCGCACTGGGACTGAGGGAGTTTACCACTCCATCATCCGTCTCGCGTGAGATCGACGGATGTAACCTCCCTCGATGAGGGAGGCTCTTTGGCTCCCTCTCCGAGGGAGCTGTCCCAGTGCGCGCACTGGGACTGAGGGAGATTACCACTCCATCATCCGTCTCGCGTGAGATCGACGGATGTAACCTCCCTCAATGAGGGAGGCTCTTTGGCTCCCTCTTTGAGGGAGCTGTCCCAGTGCGCGACGCGAAGCTAGTCCTTTAGGGCACACTGGGACTGAGGGAGTTTACCACTCCGTCATCCGCCCTGCGGGGAGGGAGGCTATGGTTACGAGATGAACATAGCGTCGCCGAAGGAGAAGAAGCGGTAGCGCTCCTGCACCGCGACCTCATAGGCGTGGAGGACGTGCTCCCGCCCCGCCAGTGCGGAAACCAGCATGATCAGCGTACTCTCCGGCAGGTGGAAGTTCGTGACCAGGGCGTCGATGCACTTGAAGCGATAGCCGGGATAGATGAAGATATTGGTCCAGCCGGAGCAGGGCTCCAGGGTGCCGTCCTCTTTGGCAAAGCTCTCCAGGGTGCGGCAGGAAGTGGTGCCCACGGAGACGACCCGGCCGCCGCTGCGCTTGGTCTCGTTCACAAGCTGGGCCGTGCGCTCGGGGATGATGCAAAACTCCGCGTGCATGGGATGGTCCTCGATCTCGTCCTCCTTCACAGGCCGGAAGGTGCCGAGACCCACGTGCAGCGTCACATAGGCCACCTTCACGCCCATGGCCTCGATCTGGGCCAGCAGCTCCTTTGTGAAGTGCAGGCCAGCGGTGGGGGCGGCGGCGCTGCCAAGCTCCCGGGAGTAGACGGTCTGATAGCGCTCGGCGTCCTGCAGCTCCTCCCGGATATAGGGCGGCAGCGGCATCTTGCCCAGACGCTCCAGCACCTCCAGGAAAATGCCCTCATAATGGAACTGGACGATGCGGTTGCCCCCCTCGATGACCTCCAGAACGGTGGCGGTGAGCTCCCCGTCGCCGAAGATCAGCTCCTGGCCGGGGCGGGTCTTACGCCCGGGGCGGGAGAGGCACTCCCACTTCCCTTCTCCCAGGTCACGCAGCAGCACCAGCTCCACCGTGCCGCCGCTGGGGCGGGCGCCGATAAGCCTGGCGGGCAGCACGCGGGAATCGTTCAGCACCAGGCAGTCCCCGGGGCGGAGATACTTGGGCAGATCATAAAAATGCGCGTGCTCCAGCTCCCCGGTCGTCTTATCCAGGTGAAGGAGGCGAGAGGCGTCCCGACGCTGGAGGGGGGTCTGGGCGATCAGCTCTTCGGGCAAATCAAAAGAAAAATCGGTTCTCTTCATGCAACATAGGCTCCTGTATAATAAAATGCAAGGATCTGACGATAGGTATAGCCGTGCTTCTCCGCCATGGCGCGGGCGCCCCACTGGCTCATGCCGCAGTTGTGGCCCATGCCGCTGCCGGTGAAAACAAAGGCTCCGTCCTTGTCCCGGGAAATAGTAAAGCAATGGCTGTATAACCGCAGGGGCTTGCAGCAGTTCCGCCCGGCAAGGCGCAGCTCCCGCCCGCTCTCGGACACGAAGCGCAGGGCGATCACGTTGCCGAAGCGGGAGGTCTCGGGGATGATGTCCACAATAGGGTCGATCTCATAGCCCTCCTGCCCCAGCCGGAAGGTGACGGTCTCCTCCGGAAAGTTCAGAGTCCAGCGGCGATAGGCGAAATCCACCTCCGACTCGAAGGGGTCCCGCTTGCCCAGCAGATAGGGCCGGTCCGCGTCGAAGATCAGGGCGCCGTCCTCGGTATAGCCGCCGTCCGCCGCGAAGTAGTAGATCTCGCAGATCTCTCCCCGATAGCGCAGGACCTGCCCGGCGGTGGCGTCTACAGCGGCGTCGGTCACCGCGCTGGCCCAGGCCAGGCCCTTGTAAACCTGGCACTCGGTATTGTCGTTCAGGTCAAAGCCCTCGTCGGCGTAGCTGTTCTGGTTGTAGACCACGTAGGTCCGGGCGCAGACGGCCTGGGCCTTCAGCGCCTCGGCGGGCCAGTCCGCCCCCATCTCGTAGGGCACCACGCCCTTGACGTAGCTCTCCAGGGGAAGGACGTTTACGACGGTCATGCTGTCGTCCGCCTGCCTGCGGCACTCGAAGCCGCCGGCGTAGCGATTCTCCCCGTAACCGGTGTCCCCGGAAAGGCTCTCGATGGCGAGAAAGGGGTTTGGCGTCAGGTACAGCAGCGCGCCGTTTTCTCCGGAAAGCAGCATCAGGCCGTTTTCACTGTACCAGGAGGGGCAAATGACGATCAGATCCTGCTTCACCCGGTCCAGCTCGTGAAAGACCCGGACATCATCATAGTAACCGATGCGAAAACCCTGGCCGTTGGACTCCCGGAAGATGGCCTCCGGCACAGCGGATGTGCCGAAGCTCAGCCCGATGCGGACGGTGTGGACCGGGAGCGGCACATTTTCCCATGCGCTGGGGTCCGCGTCAAACTGCCCATCCAGCCAGTCGGCCTCCGCGGGGGCGGTGCCTTTTCGGTCGGGGATGGAGGGTTCCAGGGCGAAGGCGGCGGGAGCAAGGGCGCAGAAGATGCATAGTACAAGACATAGACTCAAGATTCTGCGGTGCATCGCGCTCCCCTCCCCTCCGACGGTTTTCTGTAGTATAGCAGATGACGCGCTCTTTTTCAATGGCATAGGCGCCTCCCGTGTGGCATAGACTTTGGCGAATTCCACTTGAGGAGGCACGCATGAACAAAATCCCGGTATTTCAAGGCTCCTGCACCGCCATCGTCACGCCCTTCTGCGAAAAGGGCATCGACTACGACAGTCTGCAGAAGCAGCTGGACTTTCAGCTGGACGGCGGGACCGCCGCTATCGTGGTCTGCGGCACCACCGGCGAAAACGCCACGCTGAACCAGGACGAGCACAACGAGCTGGTGCGCTGCACGGTGAACGCATGCAAGGGCAAGATGAAGGTGATCGTGGGCGTGGGCGGGAACAACACCCTTACCGCGCTGCGGAAAGCGGAGAACGCCAGGGCGGTAGGCGCCGACGCGATCCTGATGGTGACGCCGTACTACAACAAAACCTCCCAGAAGGGGCTGATCGAGCATTTCACCTATGTGGCGGACCGGGTGGAGATCCCCATGATCCTCTACAACGTGCCCAGCCGAACAGGGATCGGCATCCAGGCGGAGACCTATAAGGTCCTGTCCGAGCATCCGAACATCAACGGCGTGAAGGAGGCCTCCGGTGATTTCAGCCTCATTGCCAGGACCCGCAGCCTCTGCGGTGATGCCCTGCATCTCTGGAGCGGGAACGATGACAACACCGTGCCCATGATGGCCCTGGGCGCACTGGGAGTCATCTCGGTTGCCGGCAACGTAGTCCCGGCGGCAGTGGCCAGTCTCTGCGCCCGCTGCCTCTCCGGGGACTTCCAGGGCGCCGCTGCGCTCTACTGCAAGTATGCGAAACTGTTCTCCACTCTCTTTATTGAGACCAATCCCATGCCGGTCAAGGCCGCCATGGAGATGCTGGGAACCGACAGCGGGATACTGCGTCTGCCGCTGACGCAGATTTCCGACGGACATCGGGAAGAGCTGAAAGCCGTGCTGGAAGAGCTGGAGCTGCTCAAAGAGGGATGATCCATCCGGGTTTCATCAGACAGTTTTGAAAGAGAAGCTGAAAAGGAAGATGATCTGCACAGAAAAGCGCAGATCATCTTCCTTTTTTGTTCGTATCTTCCTTCGATCTTGTTATGCCTTCCGGTAAAACGAGTAATGCTGCGTTTTTTCAAAGCCAAGCTTTTCATAAAACGGAAGATCGGAGATCACATAGGCTTTCTTTGCCCCCAAAGCGTTTGCCCGTTTCAGCGCTTCCGAAAGGAGCGCGTAAGCGATCCCTTTCCCGCGGTAAGCCGGGATCGTGCAGACCGGCTCCACATAGGCATAATCCGTATTCGGATGAAACCAGAGGGAGCAGTGCGATACCGGATCTCCGGAAGGAGCAGCGGCAGAAAGACATAAGGCTTTGTTGAAATGCTTCCGGACATGCGGAACAGCATCCAGCGAAGCTTCAAACTCCTCCCGGTCATCCCCGTGATCAAAGCCCTGCCAGAACAGCCACTCGAGCGCTTCCCGATCTGCGATCTGATCCATTTCCCGAAGCTGCAGTCCCTCGGGAAGATTGGATGAGAAGTCTCTCTCAAGGGAAAGCTCCATGATCGTCTCTGTCTGATCGATCCGCTCGAATCCGGCCAGCTCAGCCGCCCTTGTTTCTGCTTCGTTTTCTTGATTGATCGCGATCGCCAGCCCGAAATCGTCCTTCAGCTCCCGGCAGGCGTAGCCCAGGATCTCCGGGCACAGTGCCTCATACTCCGGCAGCGCGGCGCAGAAGGCTTCCCCGAAATACATATCGTAGATCGCCGCGCCGACGACTTTTCCCTCCGACCACCAGAGCCCGATGGAAGACCTCAAGCTTTTGTCAAACTCCGGGTGCTCCATCATCCACTCAAAGCGGGCCCAGTTCCAGTTGATGTGCCCTCGGTCCTCCCGATTCAATGCGATCAGGAAATCGCAGACCGCCTCGTAATCCTCGTCCCGGTAGCTGCGAGCGCACACTTTGCTCTGCCAATACTGAATGCCCCAGTGTTCAAAGTCCCACTGCTCGCTGTAGTCGTTGCACTCATAATCCACGTACCAGAGCAGTCCGTTATGCGCAACAAAGTTGGTCGGGTAATAATCGATGTTCAGCCCGGCCGCCATGGCCTTCGCCGCCATATCCCGCACCTGCGTCAGATACGGCTCCACCGATGCGCCGGAATCTGCCAGCTCCATCACGGTCGGCCCCTCGATATAGTCCTTGACGATCCGCTCGGCGTCCCTGTCAACTGCCTGCATCCGGGGGATGCGGATGCCGGCTTTTTGCAGCCTCTCATAATCCCGCAATTCGGCCTCGATCTTGTTGCCGAAGGTATAGTAATCGCAGGGCTCGTGATGGATCTGCTTGATCACCACCGGCTGTCCATCCCGTTCCGCAAGATAGGAATAGCCGCCCTTGCCCTTCCCCAGCAGACGAAGAAGCCGGTATGGAATATCGTTGACCGTAAGATAGTCGTTCATCGCCATATCCTTCCTCTTGTTTCCTCCGCAGTATCGTGGCGGTCCAGCGTAAAGCGAGGCCCTTCTTCTCCAGAGCTTCCGTTGGGGCGAAAGCCGCATTTTTCAAGGACTCTCTGGGACGCAGTATTTCCTTCGTCCGTTTCCGCCTCCAGCGAGTATACTGACCCATGTCCAAACGCCCAGCGGCAGACAGCCTGCACCGCTTCCGTGGCATAGCCCTGCCCCTGGTGCTCCTCCAGAATCCCGTATCCGATCTCCGCGATGCCGTCTTCCCGGAGCCCTTTGAAGCAGAGATCCCCGATATGCGTTCCGTCCGTCTTCTCAATTATCCAGATGACATACCAATCCCATTGATCGGGGTGCCGCAGACATCCCTCCAGCATCTCAGTATATGCCTTTTTGAGTTCTTCCTCCTGTTCGGAGGCGATCATGGCCTCCATCTGCTCCCGCGAGGCGGGGTATATGCGCAAGCGTTCTGTATTCAGCATAGATACCTCTCAGCTTGAATCAAAATGGTTTTTTCACAGGCACTTTTCTGCCAGCAAAATGGTGCCTTCCTCCTGCTCCACTTCCCGGATCACGGAAAAACCGTTCTTTGCCCAAAAAGCATTGGACTGCAGATTCTCTTTATCGATCCCCAGGAGGATCCGTTTCATGCCTGTTTCTTTCAAATACAGGCACAGCTCCTGAATAATGGATGTCCCGATCCGGCGTCCCTGTAGCTGTCGATTCATCATAAAAAAGCCAATAAAGGCCGTATCGCTGTCGGGATACCCGTCGATCA
>CAMOXK010000061.1 GCA_946629065.1 uncultured Clostridia bacterium | reverse complement strand
ACAATCCCCCCATGCGTGTCCAAGCTTCGCCGCATAGGTTTGTCTACAGTCTGAGTCCATCCGAAAGGATGGGCTCTGATTTTTTGTGCCCGTCTGATTCTGCGTTTCGGCTGGCACCGCAAAGCAGGACAGAAAGGCCGCCGCGATCTGCCCGTGCTGGCAAATTCATTTACATAATATCTGTTTGTTATTGACCGGATCGCCGAAATCAGGTATAGTATATTTGATACTTTGGCCACTGAAAGGAGATCTGATCTTATGGCGAATAAATATGCGGGAACCAGAACCGAAAAAAATCTTTGGGAAGCCTTTGCGGGCGAGAGCCAGGCCAGAAACAAGTATACCTATTTTGCCTCTGTTGCCAAGAAGGCCGGATATGAGCAGATCGCGGAGATCTTTCTGAAGACCGCGGATAACGAAAAGGAACATGCCAAACTCTGGTTCAAGGAGCTGGGCGAGCTGGGCACTGTGGAGGAGAATCTGCTCCACGCCGCCGAGGGTGAAAATTTCGAGTGGACCGATATGTACGAGCGCATGGCCAGGGAGGCCGAGGAAGAGGGCTTCCCCGAACTCGCCGCCAAGTTCCGCGGCGTCGGCGCCATCGAGAAGCACCATGAGGAGCGCTACCGCAAGCTGCTGGAGAACGTGGAGACCAAGACCCAGTTTGAAAAGAGCGGCGTTGTGGTTTGGGAATGCCGCAACTGCGGCCATCTGGTGATGGGCACCACGCCTCCCGAGCGCTGCCCGGTGTGCAACCATCCGCAGGCCTATTTTGAGGTCCGCAAGGAAAACTACTGATCTGGCGCTGTGCTGCCGGGGGCTTCGGCCCGCGGCGGCGCTTTCGGGGCCGGAGGACAGACCCGCAGGGAGCCTGACGGGTAGCTCGGCCCCGTCTGGCTCCTCTCCCGCCGTAAAGGGCGGCAGAGGGGCTGAAGGAAGAAGGGTTAAGCATGAAAAAGAGACTGATTTCCATTTTGCTGCTGGCGGTGCTGCTGCTGACGATGCTGCCGGCTGCCGCTCTGGCGGAGGAAGCGGGAGATAGCGGCGAGGCGCCCCCTGCGGAGCCTGATCCGGCCCCGGCGGAGGAGACCCCCGCGGAACCGGAGGCGCCCGCGGAGCCCGAACCCGCCTACACGGAGCCTGCCGGCGCCCAGGCGGAAGCCGCTGCTTCCGAAACCGAGGATGGGGCCGCTTCGGAGCCGGGGAAGGAGCCCGGCAACAGCTGGGGCATTCCCGCGGATGACGTGATCTGGTTTGGCTTCTATGACGAGAAGCCTGTGGATTGGCTGGTACTGGACGACGGGCAGACCAACATGGGTACCGAGGGCGTGTTCCTGCTGAGCCGCGATCTGATCGACCGTGGCAAGGTCAAGCATGATGACAGCCTGACCATCTGGGAAGGCAGCTTGAGCCAGCAGTGGTGCACCAACTTCGCCGGGACCGCCTTTTCCCCTGCGGAGAGCGCACTGGTACCCCCCACCAGCAAGCATGATGAGTTTGCCCATCTTTTCCTGCTGGATTGGAGCGAGATGGATTTGAAGGAGGAGCAGGTGTTCTTCCTCTCCGCACAGGAAATTGCCCAGTATTTCGGCAGCACCAGCGGCGATTCCTATGTCACCATCAAGGATTCCAGCCTGGAAAAATACTACTGGCTGCGTTCCACGCCTGCGATCCACTACGGATATCACGGCATGGTGCTCAGCAAAAATACCGTTCACGATTATGAGCCCAATCACCGCTACTGCGCCCGGCCCGGGATCAACCTGAGTCTGCAGGACGTGGTATGGGTATTGCCCGCGGCGGACGAGGGGCAGCTCGGCGTGGTTACCGTCCCCGAGAGAACGGAAGGAAAACCGCTGGAGTGGAAGCTGATCGTCCCGCTGGAGGAACAGAGCTTCCAGGTGGAGTCCGCTTCTCTGGAGGGCAGACACCTGACCCTGGCCTATTCCGGGGCTGAGACAGGGGAAAAGGCCATGCTCTCCCTGCTGGCCAGGGATAAGGACGGCGCACCGCTGGGCCTCTGGCGGCTGGAGCGTCCCACGACGGCCCAGGGCGAGCTGGAAGTGGATCTGCAGACGCTGAATGTGCCGGAGGACGCCAGCCTCTTCCTCTTCTGCGAGGAGCTGAACGAGGCCTTCCGCAGCAACTACGCCAGCCCTCTGCAGGAGATTTCCGTGGAGGACAGCGAGCCGGAGCCCGCTGAACCCCAGGAGCCTGTTGTGACCCCGGGGGAGGAGGAGAGCACCGGGACCATCACTCCGGTTGAGCCCACATCCGAGAGACAGAAGGACCGGGCCATGGGCACCGTGGGCAAAATCATTGCGGCTGTGGTGCTGGGCCTGTTGGCCCTCGGCCTGCTGACTTCCGCTGTGCGCAGACAGTCCATCATCCCGCTGATCCTGCTGATCCTGCTGCTTCTGCTGGCGGCTGTGGTGGACCTGCGGGCAGGCTTCGGCTTCTTCCCGGGACTGTGATCCCCCACCCATAACAAACACCCTGAGAGCTTCAAAGAGATGAAGTTCTCAGGGTGTTTTTCTATAGGCTTAGCAGATACGTCACAGCAGCGCCGGAATCAGCTTGCGCCACGATTCCCGGCTCATTTCCGATTTCTTTTGGCGTAGGAGAACATCCAGGCCACAATGGCCAGGAGCGCCAGGATCACCACAATGCCAAGGATCGTGTTCAGAGCGCCGTGTACCAGAGCAAAGGCGCCGGAGATGAGCTTCACGGCCAGGATGACGCCGCCGATGAGCAGGATCGCGGCCAGAATCAGGCCGCCGATTTTTTTGAGGTTCATAGGAATTCTCCTTTCAGAAATGAAGAAATGAAGCAGAAGGAAGGGCTGATCGCCAATTATGGTATCCCGCGAAGCGGGATAAATCAGAATCCGCTCCGAAGGGGAGCCGGCATTTTCTTCATCTGGCGAAGCCGGCTTCCTTTTGCTTCATCAGCGAAGCGGCTTCATTGTTCTCTTCCCAGGCGGGACAGGACTTCGGTGAAATATTCCGGCAGCTCCGTCTCCAGACGGACCGGCTCACCGGTGCGCGGGTGGATGAATTTCAGCTCCCGTGCGTGGAGACACTGGCCGCTGAGCCCCTTGTCCGGGGCCGGTGCCCCGTAGACCTCATCCCCCAGCAGGGGATGACCCAGGCTTGCCAGATGGACCCGGATCTGGTGGGTGCGGCCTGTCTCCAGCCGGCAGCGGATGTGGGTGTAGCCCCGGTAGCGGGAGAGAACCTCCCAGTGGGTCACGGCGGGGCGCCCGTCCGGGACCACGGCCATGCGCTTGCGGTCTGTGGGATGGCGGCCGATGGGCTTCGATACCGTTCCCGCATCCTCCCGAAGCGTGCCCCGGACCACGGCCTCGTAGATCCGGGAGAGGCTGCGATCGGCCAGCTGCGCGGAGAGGGCCTGGTGGGCAAAGTCGTTTTTCGCCGCGATGAGCAGGCCGGAGGTGTCCTTGTCGATGCGGTGGACGATGCCGGGGCGCTTCTCCCCGCCGATGCCGGAGAGACTGTCCCCGCAGTGGAAGAGCAGGGCGTTCACCAGGGTGCCGTCCGGGTGGCCGGGGGCGGGATGCACCACCAGGCCCCGGGGCTTGTTCACCACGATCACGTCCCCGTCCTCATAGACCACGTCCAGGGGGATGTCCTGGGGCAGGAGCGGGACCTCCTCCGCCTCCGGCAGGGAGAGCAGGAAGCGATCCCCGGCGGCGCAGCGGTAGTTCTTTCGCACCGGCTTTCCGGCCAGGAGCACCCGCCCCTCCTCCAGGAGCCTTTGGGCGGCGCTGCGGCTCAGCTGGGGCAGCATATGCGCAAGGAGAGCGTCGATTCGCTCGCCGCTCTCCTCTGCTGTGATTTGAAGAAGATCTTCTTCCATTCTTTACTTGAACTCTGCCAGGATATCGTCCAGATCGAAGGAGGCGGGCTCCTCCACCACGGGCGCGGGGGCAGGTCTGCGGGCGGGCCGCACGGTCTGCACGGGGACCTCGGGCTGCACCGCTGCGGGAGCGGCGACCTCAGGCTCGGCCTTCAGCTCGCTGCGCTTGGCGGGACGGACAGGCTCCTCCACCACTTCCGCGGGAGCCGCGGGCACAAAGGCGGGCGTGGTCTGACGGGCGGCATTGGCGCGCTCCCACTCGGCAAAGGGATCTGCCGGGTCGAAGCTGGGCTCCTCCGCGGGAGCGACAGGCGCGGGCTCCTCTGCGGGAGCGACTTCCACCGGCGCGGGGGCGGCAGCCTGTGCGGCCTCTTCCCGAGCGCGCTGGGCGGCCTTGTACTGCTCGTACTCCTCGTCATACTTGGACTGACGAGCCTTGCGGCCGGTGCGGCCCTTGGCCGGACGGACCAGTTCTTCCTCCTCGTCCTCTTCCTCCAGAGCCTTGAGCGCCTTGCGGGTCTTGCGGGCGGGACGAAGCTCTTCCTCGGGCTCCTCGTCCTCTTCCTCATCCGCCACGAACTCGTCGTCCTCGGCGCCCTGATCCTTCTGGTCACGGCCGAAGAGGATGGCAAGGATGAAGACGATGCAGAAGACGGAAATGAAGATATCCGCCAGGTTGAACACCGGGAAGCTCTTCCAGAAAGCAAACTGGAACATATCCACCACATGGCCGGTGGGGCGAATGTTGATCACCCGGTCGATGCAGTTGGAGATGCCGCCGGCGGTGACCAGCACCAGGCTCCAGCGGGCGAGCCAGCCGTTGACAAAGCGAGTGGCGAGAGCGATGACCACCAGAACGGTGAAAACGCCGGCAATGATAATGAACCAATAGGTGGGGATCTCACCGCCCAGCAGGCCGAAGGCGCCGCCGGTGTTTTCCACCTTGGTCAGGTTCAGGAAGCCGGGGATCAGCTCCATGGCCTTGAAGCCGTCCGCCGAGACATAGAGCTTGATCAGCTGGTCGGCAAGGATGACCAGTACAGATACGATCGCATACAGCATATCTTTCTCCTATCTGCCGCGGCAGGCCGCGGCGCGCTGTTCTTGCACGGAATGGGGGGATACGAAAAACAGGTACTGCTTTTGTCTATTGTACCCTATTTTTCAGAGTTTTGCAACTACTGCTGCGCAGCGCGGGCAAAGTTCTGTCTCGGGATCGGCCTGGAGGGAGTGCTTCCAGCAGCGGGGGCACTTCTTGCCGGGAGCCTCGGAGACAGAAATGCGCAGGCCCGGATTCCGGGTGCCCTGACCGCGGACGGCGTCGGAGGCTTCCTCACCCTCCAGCAGGCAGTGGGAGACGATGAGCAGATCGTCCAGATCCATGTCGGAGACGGCGTCCAGCAGCTCGCGGCTGCTCTCATCCTCGGCCCGCAGGGTGACGGCGGCTTCCAGAGGCTTGCCGATGCGCTTGTCGTTGCGGGCGCTCTCCAGGACCACGTTCACGTCGTTGCGCAGGGAGATGAGCTTGTCCCACTTCTCCAGCTGCTCTGCGCTGAGGGCATAGGCGGTGAAGGGGGCGTTCATGGTGTTGAGCACCACGTTGCGGGTATCGTCTCCGGCCTTGTGGGGCATGGCCTGCCAGATCTCGTCGCAGGTGAAGGCCAGGATGGGGGCAAACATCCTGGTCATGCTGTCCAGAATCAGATAGAGAGCGGTCTGGGCGCTGCGGCGCTTGAGTCCGTCCTTCTCCTCGCAGTAGAGCCGGTCCTTGATGATGTCCAGATAGAAGCTGGAAAGCTCCACCACGCAGAAGTCGTTGATGGCGTGGGAGATCACGTGGAACTCATAGTTCCCGTAGGCCTCGGCAACCTTCTCGATGAGCTCGTTGAGCTTGGTGACAGCCCAGCGGTCCAGCTCCAGCATCTCCTCGGGAGCCACCAGATGGTCGGCATCAAAGCCGTCCAGGTTGCCCAGGCAGTAGCGGGCGGTGTTGCGGAACTTCAGATAGTTCTGGCTGAGCTGCTTGAAGATCTCCTTGGAGCAGCGCACGTCCACGTGGTAGTCGGCGGAGCCGGCCCAGAGGCGGATCATATCCGCGCCGAATTCCTTGATCAGGTCGGCGGGGTCCACGCCGTTGCCCAGGGACTTGTGCATGGCCTTGCCTTCGCCGTCCACGGTCCAGCCGTGGGTCAGGCACTCCCGGTAAGGCGCACCCTTGCCCAGGGCGCCAACGGCCACCAGCAGGGAGGACTGGAACCAACCGCGATACTGGTCGCCGCCTTCCATGTACATGTCAGAGGGCCAGAAGCCCTGGTCCCGCTGCATGGCAGCGTAATGGGTGGAGCCGGAGTCAAACCAGCCGTCCAGGGTGTTGGTCTCTTTGGTGAAGTGCCGGCCGCCGCAGTGGGGGCAGACGAAGCCTTCCGGCAGGAGGGCTTCCGCTTCCTTGCTGAACCAGGCGTTGCTGCCTTCCTTCTCGAAGATGGAGGCAACGGATTCAATGCTTTCCTCGGTGCAGACGGGCTTGCCGCAGTCCTCGCAGTAGAACACGGGGATGGGCAGACCCCAGCGGCGCTGACGGGAAATGCACCAGTCGCTGCGCTCCCGGATCATGGCGGCCATGCGGTCCTTGCCCCAGGCGGGGAGCCACTTGACCTCTTCACAGGCCTTCACGGCATCCTCTTTGAAAGAGTCCACCGAGCAGAACCACTGGGGAGTGGCCCGGAAGATGATGGGGTGCTTGCAGCGCCAGCAGTGGGGATAGCTGTGGACGATGTTCTCGCTGGCGAAGAGAGCGCCGCTCTCCTTCATATCTGCCAGGATGATGGGGTTGGATTCCTCGGTATTGAGACCGGCGTACTTGCCGGCATAGTCGGTGTGGCGGCCCTGGTCATCCACGGGCACCACCAGCTCGATGCCGTAGCGGCTGCAGGTGTTGTAGTCGTCCGCGCCGAAGCCGGGGGCGGTGTGCACCAGGCCGGTACCGGAGTCCATGGTGACATAATCGGCGTTCATGAGCAGGCTCGTCTTGTCCAGGAAGGGGTGGCGGGCCAGCATGTACTCAAAGAAGCTGCCGGGATGGGTCTCCACGATCTCCCAGCTCTCCACGCCGCCGGCCTTCATGACCTGCTCGATGAGGGCCTCGGCCACTACCAGCATTTCTCCGCTGGGGAGCTTCACGATGGCGTAGCTCTCGTCCGGGTGGAGGGAGATGCCCAGGTTTCCGGGCAGGGTCCAGATGGTGGTGGTCCAGATCAGGAAGAAGAGCTTGCTGTGGTCCAGGTGGCTCAGCTTGCCCTTGTCGTCCGCCATGGGGAACTTGACGTAGACCGTGGTGACGGGATCGTCCTGATATTCGATCTCCGCCTCGGCCAGGGCGGTCTCGTCCTTGGGGCACCAGTACACGGGCTTGAAGCCCTTGTAGATGTGGCCGTTGCGGTACATCTTGCCGAAGATGCGGACCTCTTCCGCCTCAAAGCCCTTGGACATGGTGCGATAGGGGTGTTCCCAGTCGCCCACAACGCCCAGGCGCTTGAAGCCTTCCATCTGCTTCTGGACGTACTTTTCGGCATAGGCCTCGCAGGCGGAGCGGAAATCCGCCACGCTCATGGCCTTGTGGTTGAGCTTCTGCTCCTTGATGATGGCGCTTTCAATGGGCATGCCGTGGTTGTCCCAGCCGGGAATGTAGGGGGTGTAGTAGCCCCGCATGGCATAGGAGCGAACGATGAAGTCCTTGATGGTCTTGTTCAGGGCATGGCCCATGTGGATGTTGCCGTTGGAGAAGGGAGGGCCGTCGTGCAGGGCAAAGCGGGGATGGCCTTCGTTCTTCTTCAGCATTTCGTGATAGAGATCCGATTCCTCCCAGCGCTTGAGCATGTCCGGCTCCCGCTTGGGGAGACCGGCACGCATGGGAAAATCGGTTTTCGGCAGGTTCAGCGTGGCGTTAAAATCCTGTGACATAAAACACTTGTCTCCTGTGTGAAAATGAAAATATGCGTATCAAAGAATCAGGGGCGCGCGCCGCGGCGCCCGCCCCTTTCGGTTCATGGGATGACAGTCTGTAACAGAGCGAAGGGCTCGACTGCCGGCGCCGTCTTACAGGCTGAAGGTCTGGGTGCTGTCCAGGCCCAGCTGGGAGGCGAGATCATCCAGCGTGTCCGCTTCGGGGGCGGCGGGCTCTTCCTCAACGGGCTCCTCAGCAGGCGCTTCCTCGACATAGTTGCCGATGATCTTGTCCAGCTGCGCCAGCTGGCCGTTGCACAGGGCACGGACAGCGTCAAAGTACTTGGCAGTGGCAGCCTGAGCGTCGGCCAGGTTCTGCTTGGACTTCTCGGTCTCCTCCTCGATGGAGCCCAGGCGCTCTTTGACCTGACGGTCAGCGTCAGCGATCATGGCGGCGGCGCGGTCCTTGGCTTCCTTCTCGATCTGGACGGCCAGCTTCTGCGCGGACAGGAGAGCCAGGTTCAGGGCTTCCTCATTGCCGCGGTACTCCTCGATCTTGTCGACCAGGACCTTCATCTTCTGCTTGAGAACGGCGTTCTCCTTCTGGGAAGCGGAGACCTCCTCGGCCAGCTGGTCCAGAAAATCGTCCACAGAGGCGGGGTCATAGCCGTTGATGCGGGCCCGCTCAAAGGTTCTTTCGCGAATGTCCTGCGCAGTAATCATATCAATATCCACCTTTCCAATGAATAAATCTTTCTGTTTTATAAATACTGACCGTCGGTCTCCGCCCCGTCGGGCTGGGCGCCGAGAAGGTCAACATTTTCCGGGGAGATGAAGTAGGTCTTCGCCGAGATGGGCGTGATCTTGCCCTGCAGGGCGAAGGTGATGCCGGACATGAAGTCCAGCAGGCGACGGGCGGAATCCGTGGGGATGCCGTCCAGCGTCATGACCAGGGAGTGATAGGCCATCAGGTGGCTGACCAGGTCGCCGGCCTCCTCAAAGGTCTTGGGGTTGAAGAGGATGACCTTGGTCTCGTTTCCGCCAACGTCCACCACCCGTTCCCGAGGGGCTTTGCTTTTCTTGCGGCCCAGATTGCCCAGACTGCTGAAAAGGCCGCCCTCGCTTGCACTTTCCCGGGCGGGGGTCCGGGGTTCCTCCGCGGGCTCGGGCTTTCCGGCGGGCTCGTTGCCGAAGACGCTTTCAAATTCCCGCTGGGCCGCGCTGGGGGGAGGGGGAGCGTCCCGCAGGCTGCTGTCTGCCCCTTCAAAAAAATCGTTATCGTCGTCATAAGGCTGCGTCAGCTTCCGCAGCTCATCCATGAAACCCATGGCATTGCCTCCAGTGCGCTGTGCTCGGGGGATCAGTACTGCCGCGGCCCGAAGATGCCGCTGCCTACCCGGACCAGATTGGCCCCGCAGGCGATGGCCTCGGTATAATCGCCGCTCATCCCCATGGACAAAAAATCCATGCGTATATTATCGTATTTTTTTTCGCTATTGTCAATAAAAAGCTGCTTCATTCGGAGAAAAAAAGGGCGGTTTTCTTCCGGCGCGGCGCAAATCGGCGGGATGGCCATCAGGCCCCGGACCCGGATCGCGGGCAGAGCGGCCGCCCAGGCCAGCGCCTGGGGGATCTCCTCCGGGGCAAAACCGGACTTGGCGCTCTCCCCGCCGATGTTTACCTCCAGCAGAAGGTCCTGGGTGAGGCCCTTGGCCTGGGCCACCCGGGAGATGACGGAGAGGAGCTCCTGGCTGTCCACCCCGTGGATCAGCTCCGCAAGACCCACCACCTGCTTGACCTTGTTCTTCTGCAGATGGCCGATGAAGTGCAGCGGCACCCCTGCATAGGCGCCCTGGGCCTGCTTTTCCAGCATCTCCTGCACCCGGTTTTCCCCGCAGAGGTCCACCCCGGCGGCGATGGCTTCCCGGATCCGGGAGGCATCGTTCATCTTGGTGGCGGCCAGGAGCAGGATCTCTTTGGGGTCCCGCCCGGCGGCAATAGCCGCCCGGTCCATATTCCCGCGCACCAGCGCGACGTTTTCGGCAATGGTCATGGATGAAAGACCTTCTTTCTATAGGGAAGAGATAAAAGTGAATAGGGAAGAGGTAAAGAGTGCCGCTTTGCGGCACGAATCAAAATCATCCCCGCAGGGGATACAGCGGAACAGGGAAGAGGTAAGAGTGAATAGGGAAGAGAAAACAGGGAAGAGGTAAAAGTGAATAGGGAAGAGGTAAAGAGTGCCGCTTTGCGGCACGATTATGAATCATCGGCGAAGCCGATACCGCAACTCTTCACTCTTCACTTTTCCTTTTTCACTCCTCCAGGTTTACCGGTCTGGGCGGGACGATGGTAGAAATGGCGTGCTTGTAAATGAGCTGCTGCTTGCCCTCGGAGTCCAGCACCACGGTGAAGCCGTCAAAGCCTCTCACGATGCCGTGAAGCTGGAAGCCGTTCATCAAAAACATGGTGACGATGAGCCGGTCCTTCCGGGCCTGGTTGAGAAAAGCGTCCTGAAGATTCTGGGATTTCTGCATGATATCTGCTCCTTTGTATGTAAGTTTTCCGCTTTTGCGGACAACTTATCATACCCCGAAGCGAAGGTCGACTGCTGTCGAAAGGAAGAGTTAATCGTGAATAGGGAAGAGGAAAGGTGTGCCGCTCTGCGGCACGGATTACAATCATCCCCGCAGGGGATACCAGGAGATGAGGGAATAGATAAGAACGAAAAGGGAAGAGGAAACGAGCCGGACTCGCCAACAAATTGGAATCATCCCCGCAGGGGATACCATCCTTATTCCTTATTCCCTATTCTCTATTCTCTGCGCAATGCGCATGTCCGGTTCTTTGTCCCACACGATCCAGCGGGTTTCCGGGTCACGGCCGAACCAGGTGAGCTGGCGCTTGGCGTAGCGGCGGCTGTTGAGCTTGATTCGCTCTGCCGCCTCCTCCCGGCTCATTTCGCCGGAGAGGGCCAGGGCCGCCTCCTTGTAGCCGATGGCCTGCATGGCGGTGCAGCCGGGGCTGAGCCCCTCGTCCAGCAGGCGCTCCACCTCCTGAAAGAGGCCGTCCTCCACCATCTGATCCACCCGCCGGTCGATGCGGGCATAGAGATCCGCCCGGTCGGCAAAGCGCAGGGCCAGCTTCAGCGCCGTGTAGCGGGGCGGCAGGGCCCTGGTCTCGGCGTCGTGCTGGGTGATGGTCTTGCCGGTGAGGCGGTAGATTTCCATGGCGCGGACGATGCGGCGCTTATCCCCCGGGTGGAGCTTTTCTGCCCGCTCCGGGTCAAAGGCGCGGAGAGCTTCCAGCATGGCCTCCCCGCCCAGCCGGTCGTAGTCCCCGTTCAGTTTGGCGCGAAGGCCCTCGTCCCCCTCGTCCCGTCCGGCGAAGTCCCGTCCGGAGAGGAGGGAGTCGATATAAAGCCCGGTGCCGCCCACAATGACGGGTGTTTTCCCGGCGGCCAGCAGTCCGTCGCAGACTTTGGAGGCGTCCTCCACATAGCGGGAGACGGAGTAGTCCTCCCAGGGCTCGCAAACGTCGATCATGTGGTGGGGGACCTGGGCGCGCTCCTCCGCCGTTGCCTTGGCGGTGCCGATGTCCATGCGGCGGTAGACCTGCATGGAGTCGGCGGAGACGATCTCGCCTCCGAAGCGTTTGGCCAGGGCAATGCCCAGCGCGGTCTTCCCCGTGGCGGTGGGGCCGCAGACAACGATGACCTGTTCTTTCATACGATGCGCTTGAACATCTTTTCCAGGTCCGTCTTGCTGAGAATGGCGGAGACGGGCCTGCCGTGGGGGCAGTACTTCACCCGACCGGAGAGGACCTCCCGCACGATGCGTTCCCGCTCGGCGTCCGTGGTGTCCCAGCCGGCTTTGATGGCGGCCTTGCAGGCCACGGTGTGCAAAATCTCGTCCCGGGCGGCGGCAGGGTCGGGGGCCTTGCCCCGGCGCAGCTTCTCCAGGATCTCCTCCAGGGCGGGGGCAGCGTCGGAGGGCAGGATGTCCGCCGGGACGGCCCGGACGATGTATTCCCTGGCGCCGAAGGGCTCCAGCTCGAAGCCCAGCTCCTCCAGCAGCGCGGCGTTTTGCTCCAGCAGCTCCCCGTCGCCCCCCTCCAGACGCAGAGTCACCGGGGCCAGCAGGGTCTGGGACATGATCTTCCGGTCGGCCTGCTTCAGCC
>CAMOXK010000060.1 GCA_946629065.1 uncultured Clostridia bacterium | reverse complement strand
GGCCCGCGAAGGAGAAGAGGCCCGCCACGTTCGGCAGCATGAAGGAGATGCTGGTGCCGGCAATGAAGGTGAAGGAGATGTAAGTGGAAACGTTGATGCGGTGCTCCTGGGTGTCGCCCAGCTCCGCGATGAGGGCGTTGTAGGGGGTGCAGAAGATGGTCATGAAGAGATAGAAGCACATGAGGATCACGAAGAGCAGCACATCGTTCACAGCCACGTTGGCGGTCTGGGGCACGGTGAAGAGGGCCACGGTGATCAGGGCAAAGGGGATGGCGATGGTGCGCATGAAGGGGATGCGGCGGCCGCCCTTATAATTGCTGCGATCGGACCAGCCGGCGATCAGAGGGTCTGTCACCGCGTCAAAGATGCGGCCCACCGCCATGACCAGGCCGAAGAGCGTCAGCTTGAAGACGATGGGGTTCTGGGTGACCATGGAGGCAAAGATGCCGGTGTTGGGGTTGTTGGCGTCGGGGGTGCCGGTGTAGTAATAGACCATCCAGTTGGTCACAACGCCGGACAGCAGGCTCCAGCCGAACTGACCGATGGCAAAGATCCAGAGCAGCTTGTTGGTAATGGGCTTCAACTGTTTCATATTTCTTTCCTCCCAAAACGTTCCGGGATGACAGGCCCGCAAGCGGGGATGTCATCCTGTATATTGTAGAAAAAGCCGGGGGAAAAGTCAATGGATTCTTTCCCTTCTCCCGGCTTTTGTATGCTTTTCCCAATTTTCTGTTCCCTTTTTTGGAGAAATCAACGATTTTCGTTCTCCTACTGCAGCTCCTTCCCGCCGCCGTCTACCACCGGTCGTCCAGGGTCACGAAGTCCCGCTCCTCCGCTTCCGTGGGGATGGTGCGGATCTTCAGGTCCTCGATGTGGATATATCTTCCCTGCTCCAAGGCCTGGAGCACCCGGTCGATCTGCGCCTCCGTGCCCTGCAGCTCCATGGACACCGTGCCGTCCCAGTCGTTGCGGACCCAGCCGGTGGCGCCCACGGCCCGGGCCGCCTGCCTGGCACGCCAGCGAAAGCCCACGCCCTGCACCAGGCCCTCAAAGACCAGGTGTCTGCGCACTGTTTTCTCCGCCATAGCGTCTCCCCCCTTGTTTTTTGTATTGTAGCATGGTTTCCCCTCCCCGTAAAGCGGCGCAGCCCCTTCTTTGCTTGTCAGGCATCAGGGAGTATGGTATAGTTTTCTTGATTCTGGCGGAACATTTTTATTTGGAAAACGTTATATCCTCAGAAGGGATCTTTTGCCCAAATCAGTCAAAAAGGAGCGTGCAATGATGAAAAAATGGACCAGAATGCTTGCGATCCTTCTCTCCGTGATGATGCTGCTCTCCCTCTCCGCCTGCGGAGAAAAGCCCGCGGACCCCATCGTCCGTGAGCTGCTGGGAGAGGACACCAACGCCCTCGTTCAGAAGGACTTTCCCTCCCCCCTGGAGTTTTACCGGGCTGTGGAGCAGCGCCGGGCCCAGGAGCTGATGAGTTTCCGCAATCTCACGGAATACAGCACCTCCCTCCGGGACGGCTTTTCCCGAAATGAGCTGCTGCTGAAGCTGGACCAGTCCGCTCTGGAGCAGGACCTGTGGGACTATCTCACCGAGAGCGTGGGTATGGATCTCAGCTGGCTCAAGAGCCTGGGATTCGGCTACGCCGTGGGCCGGCAGGAGGACCTGCGCCAGGCCGACATGATCCTTCGCCTGAACGACACCGATCTTCTCAGCCTCACCGGTGTTGTGGATCCCACCACCGCGGACGTCTTTTTCTCTATTCCCCTGCTGAATGAGCAATGGGCAAAGTTCAACTATCTGGAGCTGGCCGAGCAGTTCGGCGCGCCTGTGGATCTGGAGGAGCTGTCTGCCGCCATGTCCTTCAGCCCGGAGGAGCTCAACGCCATGATCCTGCGCTACCATGAGCTGGTTTTGAACAACGTGGAGAAGGTAGCGCTTCGCGACGAGACCATCACCGCCGGCGGCATCGAGAACGCCTGCAGCATCGCCTCCGTGAAGCTGGAGGGCGAGGATCTGCTGCGCGTGGCCAAGGCCTGTGTGGACGCCGCCGCAGAAGATCCCGCCGCGGAAAAGCTGGTGTACTGCGTTTTGAATCTCACCGGGGCAGAAACCGGCAGTTTTGCGGACTTCCACGAGGCCTATCCCCAGCGCATCCAGGAGGCCCGGGAGAAGCTGGAGGCCACCACCCCCGAGGACATGGACAATGCCACCGCCCTCATGGACGTGTATATCGACCAGAAGGGCGAGATCCTTGGCCGCCGGCTGGATCTGCAGAGCAACGGCGAAACGGACTACCTTTTCTCTTATCTCACCGCACGGGACGGAGACAAGCTGGGCCTGGAGGCCGAATTCATCGCTCATACCGATGGTTCCGGCAGCTTCTCCTCTGGTGACTCCTACACCTGGAGCGGCAGCGACGAGGTGACCATCAGCGGCAGCGGCAGCCTGACCCAGGAGGGCAAGCTCAACGGAAGCTTCCTCATCAGCTCCCATAACGTGGATGACTGGAACGGAGAACGGGAGGAACTGGACATCCCCGTGTTCACCGCCAATGTGAACGGCACGCTGAGCAAGGAGGGCTTCCTGGGCGATGTGGAGCTGATCCCCACCCGGGAGCTGCTGGACAAGGCCTGCGAGGATCTGGGCGAGAATACCCCCGAGCCGATTCTCAATCTGGTGCGCAGTCTGACGCTCTTTGCCTCCAACCGCAGCACCCAGGAGAAACTGGATCTGCTCTGCGTTCTGCGCAGCGGCGGCAAGGACCTTGCGACCCTCACCGTTTTGGGTGAGAGCCAGGAGCCCTTTGCCATCACCGCGCCTGCCGATTCCGTGGATCTGGACACCTGGACCGGCTCCATCGGCTTTGCCGCGCTCACCAAGATCATGAACAAGCTGATGGAGGCGGGCATGCCCAGCTCCATCTTCAACGGCATTCTGGGCTGAAACCATGGATCTCACGGTTGAAAACATCCAAAAGCGCTACGGCCGCAACCAGGTCCTGACCGGGGCAAGCTTCGATGCCGACCGGGGCGACTGCGCCGGGATCATCGGCACCAACGGCACCGGCAAGTCTACCCTGCTGCGTATTCTGGCGGGGGTACTCCGGTCAAACGGCGGGCGCTGTCTCTGGCAGGGGGAGGATCTGTTGAAAAATGCCTCCCTCCGCTCCCGCACGCTTGCCTATGTGCCCCAGGGCACCCCGCTTATCGAGGAGCTGAGCGCTCTGGACAATCTGCGTCTCTGGTACGTGCCAAGGGATCTGGAGCGTTCCCTGGACGAGGGTCTGCTCCGCGAGCTGGGCGTCCAGGACTTTTTGAAAACCACCGCCTCCCGGCTCTCCGGCGGCATGCGCAAGCGGCTCAGCATCGGCTGTGCTCTCGCAAAGGACCCCTCGGTGCTGCTGCTGGACGAGCCCACCGCCGCCCTGGACCTGGTGTGCAAGGAGCGGATTTTGGAGACTTTTGAGCGCTTTCGCAGCAACGGCGGCCTGCTGGTGCTGGTGACCCATGACCAGTGGGAAATGGAGCTTTGCAGTAAGCTATACCTGCTCTCCGGCGGCAAGCTCTCCCCCTACAGCTACACGGGAGACCTGCAGGCTCTCCTCCGGGATCTGGAACGCCCATGAGAAAGCTGCCGTCTTATTTCGGCCTGCAGCTGAAGCGGGCCGCCCGGCTGCTGCCGCGGATGCTGGCAGTGACCCTGCTGTTGGCGGTGCTCAGCGCCATGAGCGCCCTGATCCTTAGCCGCCTCAACCAGGACGACGCCTCCCAAACGCGCGTCCGCATCGGCGTGGCAGGGGACAATGGGGAGGAGATCCTTTCCCAGGCCCTGGACCTGCTGCAGAGCGTGGACTCCTCCCGCTTCTCCATCGGCTTTGAGCGCATGGAGGAGGCGGAGGGTCGACAGCTCCTCGCCAAGGGGGAGTTAAACGGCCTGGTTCTCTTTCCCGACGGCTTTGCCGACGCTCTCTGGTACGGGGAGCACCGGCCCGTCACCTATCTCACCAGGGCCGCCGGCTCCGATGTGGGCTCTCTCATGACGCGGGAGCTGGTGGAGACCATCTCCTCCCTCATTCTGGAGACGGAGAACGCCGTCTACGGCGCCCAGACCCTGGTGCGGGATACCCTTCCGGATCAGGACCCCTACCGGGCGGGAGATCAGCTGGTCATCCGCTATGCCTCCGCCATTCTGGACCGGGAGCGGCTCTATACCGTGGAGCTTTCGGATATCGGCGACTCCCTGAGTCTGGCAGGTTATTCTCTCTGCGGCCTGTCCCTGGTGTTTGTGCTGCTCTGGTCCGTCAGCTGCTCCCCCTTCTTCTCCCGGCGTTCCCGGGAGCTGGGTCAGGTCCTCAGCGCCGAGGGCTTCGGCGCCGGCGGACAGGTCTTTTGTGAATTCATCGCCTTTTTCCTGCTGCTGCTCTGCGCCATGGCTGTGGCCGGGCTTCTGGCTTTTCTGCTGCTGGGCCGCTTCGGCGTCGTCATTCCGGAGCTGCAGCGGGCAGAGGGCTCCGCCCTCTCCCTGCTCCCCGCCCTGCTGCCCCCTGCCCTGATGCTCTGCGCTTTTCAGTTTTTGCTCTATGAGCTCTCCGGCAGCGCGGTCAGCGGCATCCTGCTGCAATTCCTCTCCGCTGTGATTCAGGGCTATCTCTCCGGCTGCTTTTACCCCTCCTCCTTCTTTCCGGAGAGCCTGCGCCGTCTGGGCGCCCTGCTCCCGGCGGGCGTGGGCATGGACGATCTGCGCGCAGAGCTCCTCGCCCTGCCGGAGAACCCGGCCCGCGTCCTTGTCTGGGCTTATTTGCTGCTGTTCCTGCTGCTGAGCCTGCTGCTGCGCCGCCGCAGGAACCGGACCTGAAAGGAGGGCTGCGCTGTGTCATCCTTTCGCCGTTTCTTTCTCTGGTACGGACTGCTCTCCAAGCGCCTGCTCCGGCGGCCCGGCTACCTGGCCGTTCTGCTGCTGATCCCCCTCTTCGCTCTGGCCCTGGCCCTCTTCTCCCGGCAGGAAAGCGGCGTCGTCACCGTGGCCCTCTGCCTGGAGGAGCCCGCCGACTCCGCCGCCCGCGCCGCCGCGGAGCGGCTCCTGAACGCCGAGAGCATCCTGCGCTGCAGCGCCTATCCGGACAGCGACGCCGCCCGGGAAGCGGTGCGCAGCGGGCAGGCGGACGCCGCCTGGATCCTGCCTGCGGACCTGGAAAAGCGCCTGGATTTCTTCGCCCGTTACGGCTCCGGCGGCAGCATCACCGTGGTGGAGCAGGAGGACAATGTCTTTCTCATGCTGGCCCGGGAAAAGCTCTATGCCGCCCTCTACCCGGAGTTGTCCTTTTCCGTTTTTCAAAACTTCCTGGTGAACGAGCTTGGCGCAGACGCACTCCCGGAGGAGGCCCTGCAGGATGCCTACGCCGGCGGCTTCACCACGGACAAGCTCATCCGCTTTGCCACTGTGGACGGCAGCGAGATCGAGACGGACGGCCGCTATCTCACCGCCCCCCTGCGGGGGATCCTGGCCCTGCTGCTGTTGCTCTGCGGCCTTGCCTCCGGCATGTACTGCTACCGGGAGGAGCGGGAGGAAAGCTTTGTGTGGCTCTCCGGGCCAAAGCGCCGGCTTCTGCCGCTTCTCTGCCATCTCACGGCCATGCTGCCAGCGGCCCTCGCGGTGCTGCTCGCCCTCTTTCTCTCCGGTCTCTGGCTGGGTCTGGGGCGGGAGGTGCTGATGATGCTGCTGTATCTGCCCTGCTGCGTCCTCTTCTGCGAGGTCCTGCGCTGTCTCTCCCCCCGGGAGGAGCACTACGGCTCCCTGATCCCCATTCTGTCCGTGGCGGTGCTGGTGCTCTGCCCCGTCTTTGCGGACCTGCCGCTGCCCCTTCCCTTCCGCGCCCTGCTGCCCACCTCCTATTATCTCAGCGCCACCCTGGGCAGTCTCTCCCTTCGGCCCGCGCTGTATTACCTGGCGGCGCTCCTGCTGCTCTGGTCCCTCTGCTCCCGTCTGCGCTTCTGGTTCCTGGCCCGCTTCTCCGCAAGGGAATGACTGGGCTGCAGAGGCAGAAGGGGCTGTCTCAAGTTCCGATCTGATGAATGTGCAGGGGATGCCGCCCTCGGCATCCCTGTGTGAAAAAACGGATAGAACAGCAAAAACTCCGGCAAAAACGGTACCGTTTTCGCCGGAGTTTTCCTTTGTCATTTCTTTCGTTCGGCGCGGGACGCCGAGAGCGGCGCCCCCTACGCGCAAATCTGAGGTTTACGCGTTTTGAGACAGCTCCTTTTTCCGGGTCCTCTTTCTGAATCAGTCCGGGTCGTATTCGCCGTATTCGCAGCCAATGCCCCGGGCCTCCACCTCGTCGATGAGCGTCTCCTTCCCGCCGGGCAGGCGCCTGTAGAGCTTCAGCACACCGGTGCCGTTGCCTCCGTTCCAGAGGCGGTTGTGGCGCTTGAGGCCGGTGGGCGCCTCGTAATTGATGTTCAGCATGTCCTTTTTGTAACAGCGGATGTCCGTCACCAGCCGCGCCGTGGCGGTGGTCTGGTCCACATGCCAGAGGATCTCGTCCTCGGTCTCCCGGCAGTCGAACTTGGTGCCGGAGAGGGTCCAGAACTTGGAGAAGTTGAACTCATAGTCCTTCCCCTCGTAGTAGAACTCGCCCAACAGCTTCCGGTTCAGGGCAATGGGCCCCACCTTTGGCCGCCCGCCGCCGATGTTGAAGACGCTGTTTGTGAGCTTCTTACCCGTGATGCGGCTGGTGAGATCGTTGCTGGAGAGCCAGACCCAGGGAGAGGTGAAGTCCCCGCCCCAGTTCTTGTCCGCATAGCCGTTGCAGGTCTCGGGACGCACCACATAGCGCACCCCGTTCAGGACGATCTCGCCCCGGTACAGGGTCTTCATGCCCTCCGCATGCCAGAACATCTCAAAGGCGTTCAGATCCCGCAGTTTCTTGCTTGCGCCGTAGCCCACATGGAAGGCGATCTTTTTGTCGATAGCCAGCTTCCAGCTCATGCTGCCCGCGTCGCACATCCACTCGGGGTGGGCGTCCCGCTCCTCCGGCGTCACGGTGACGCTGCCCTCGGTGAAGGTCTCGGAGCAATTGCACGGACCGCAGGAGATAAAGTAGGGTGCATCGGGCCGCAAGGTCACATCCTTCCAGGCGTAGAAGTTATGGAGCTGGCCGTGGTCCTCGCCCCAGAAGCCCACGTTCACCATCACGTAGGAGGGCAGGATCCCCTTCTTCTGTTTTTCCGGATCGTTCCACACGATCACCGGCTCCTCCGCCGCCCGCTCCGGGTTACAGGTGAAAAACTCGATATAAAAGGGCTTTTTCTCGCCGGTCTCGGCGTTTTCCGCCGTGAGAGAGTGCCACCACCAGTCATATCCCTTTTTGGCCAGGGGTCCTCTCAGCATGAAGCTGTCCCGGCTGATGTCATGAATATTTGCCATGGTCTTTTCCTCCTCACTTCAGCGTTCTCTTCAGCTTGATCTCTTCCCGCAGCCCCTCGCCCTCGGCTTTGACTTTCTTCACGAAGCGGTGGAGCTTGCTCTTCTGGGCCTTCACATACATGGCCTTCACCGGCGGCACCACCTTCATCAGATACTTGCTGGGCAGGTACACCGGGCAGGGGTAGATGTGCTTTTTCAGCTTGTTCACGCCCTCCACCACGGCCTTGGCCACGGTCTCGGCCTCCTGCACCGGGAAGGGCGGGGTCAGCTTTCTGCCGCCGGAGCCCACATTGAAGAAGTTGGTCCGGGTAGACACCGGGTAGACGCAGGTGATCTGCAGGTTTTCCGGGGCCTCATCCCGCACAGCCTGCTGGAAGCCCTTCATGGCAAACTTGGTGGCGGCGTAGAGGGCGTAGCCGGGCAGGGCCATCTCCCCCATGGCGGAGATGGTGTACACCAGCCGCCCCTGCCGTCCGTGGAGGTGGTTGAGGTACTTGGAATAGGTGTAGATGTGGGAGACGGTGTTCAGATCGAAGAGATAGCGGATCCGGTCCCAGTCCTCATAGTCGAACTGCTCGTAATAGGGGGCGCCGGCGTTGCAGAAGTAGAGGTCCACTTTGTCAAAAAGCTCCTCCGCTTTCTCAAATAGCGCGTCCACGCCCTCCCGGGTGCTCAGATCGCAGGAAAAGGGGATCACATTTTCGCCGTAGCCGCTGATGCGGTCGGCGTGGCGGCAGACCGCCAGGATCCGGTTGCCCTCCTGCTGCACCAGCTCGTCCATGATGGCCTTGCCGATGCCGCTGGAGGCGCCGGTGACAACGATGTTTTTGTTCTGGATCATAAGTCCTACCCTCCTGTTTTTGTTCTTCCTTTTATCGAAATGAGAGCTTTTCTCAGGAAATCGCCATCACAGTGTCGAAAGCGCTGTGGCAGGCGTCGGCGATGGTGCCGCTCTGTCTGGCGTCGCCCACAGACCAGATGCGCATGACGCCGAGCCTGTCCAGCTCTTTGGCAAGATGCCCCGCCGGGCGCACGCCCAGGGCCAGCACCAGAGCGTCGGCCTCCAGGTGCCGCTGCTCCCCGGTCTTCACCTTCTCCACCGTGATCCCGCTTCCATCCACGGATAGGAGCTTGGTCCCCGTCTCGAAGCGGGTGTCTGTTTTGGAGAGGCGCTCCATCTCGTCGTCCACCAGCTGGAACCAGGTCCCCGGGGCGATCTCCGGGGCCATCTCGATCACGGTCACCTTGTTCCCGGTCTCGTTCAGGATTTCCGCCGTCTCCAGCCCCGTCATGCCGGAGCCCGCCACGACTACCTTTTTGTCCCGCAGGACCTTCTTCCGGTGAATGATCTGCGGCGCGGTAAAGACGTTCTCGTTCTCCACCCCGGGGATGGACCGGGGCACCAAAGGCTCGCCACCCGTGGCGACGATGACGCCCCAGGGCTCCATGGCCGCGATCTGGGCTGCGCTCAGCTCTCTGCCCAGCTCGATCTTCGCGCCGGCTTTTTGGGCGTTCACCATCAGGTCCTCGATGCACCAAGACAGCTTGTCCTTCAAGTGGCAGGCAGCGGCGGTCAGGACCTGGCCGCCTGGCTTTTCATTCTTTTCATACACCGTCACGTCGAAGCCACGCATGGCAAGGGTCTGGGCGGCGGTGAGGCCCGCCGGGCCCGCGCCGATCACCAGGATCTTCCGTCCTCTGCCGTCCCGGGGCATGGCAAAGTACTGCTTCTCTCTGGCAACGCTCATGTTCAGCGCACACTCGCCGGGCTTGCCGACGCCGGCGTTATTCATAAAGGAGCGGATACAGTTGAGGCAGCCGATGCAGCGGCGGATCTCCTTCTCCCGGCCTGTGGCAGCCTTCTCCACCCAGTGGGGGTCGCAGATAAAGGCCCTGGCCGAAGCCACAAAGTCCTGGTCCCCCTCCTGGAGCTGCCGTTCCGCCTGCTCCGGGGTGCGGATCACGTTGGCCGCGATCACAGGGATGGACACCACGCTCTTGATCTCCCTCGCCAGGTATTTCCGCCAGCCCGGCTCAAAGGAGGTGGGCTCCAGCCAGTAGTTATAGGCGTCGTAGCAGGCGGAGGTCACGTTGATGGCGTCCACCGTCAGCTCCTCCAGCCGCTTTGCGATCCGCTTGCCCGTCTCCAGGTCGTAGCCCTTCCCAGGCTGGCCGATCCGGTCGTACATCTCGTCCACGGTGAGGCGCACGGTGAGGGGATAGTCCCGGCCGCAGCGGGCCCGGATGCCCTGGATGATCTCCGCGAGAAAGCGCATCCGGTTTTCAAAGCTTCCGCCGTATTCATCGGTGCGCCGGTTGGTGTTGGGGGAGAGGAACTGCTGGATGATGTAGCCGTGGCCGCCGTGGAGCTCCACGCAGTCCACCCCGGCCTTCTGGCAGCGCACCGCCGCCTCGATGAAGTCCCGGATCAGACTGTGGATCTCACGCCTGGACATGGCATGCATCCTGGTGGCGCCGTGTTTTGCCAGTTCCACCTTGGAGGGCGCCTGAACGGAAAAGCAGATGCCCTTGGCCTCCATGCCCAGGAGCAGAGGCGTGCACTTGAACACTTGGTCCATCACTCCGGGGAAGCGATCCGCAATGGGGATCACCAGGGGCAGGGAATTGATGGCGCTGGCCATGCCCTGCCGCCCGGGATGGTGGAGCTGGATGCAGAGCTTGGCCCCATGGCGGTGGATGCGCTGGGCAAACTCCCGCATGGGCTCAATGTGATAGTCATGGCTCATGGCGAGCTGGGTGAAGGTGGAGGCGCCGCCCATGTCGTTCACCCGGCAGATGCCGGGGATGATCATGCCAACGCCGCCCTTGGCCCGCTCCTCGTAATAATCCATCAGCCGCTCAGTGGGCTTTCCGTTGGTCTGGCCCAGGCTGAATTCCGCCGCCGTCATCACCGTGCGGTTTTTCACGGTCATGCTGCCGATCTTCATGGGGGAAAGCAGCATCTCGTACATAGGATCCCTTCCTTCCTGAAGTCTTGTTTTCTATATTACTATAAGCTTTTCCGCTCCCTGCGTCAAGTTTTTAGGCAAAAATAACAAAACCGTCCCCGTGCTCCCCTGCTGTTCAGGCAAAAAAGACCAGCTCACCTGCGTTTTCGATCTCCCCGGGATTCGGCGTATGGAACGCAAACGGCAGCGGAAGGATCTCCCCCGCTGCCGCTTTTCATGTCCAGCTGCCGCTGACGCCGTCTGGCGCCGCCGCCTCTTTCCCCTGCTGCTCGCCCCGCTGCCGCTCCTCGCTCCGGTCGTCGTGACCGGTCTGTACCGGCGGCTTCACCCGCTTCTTTTTCATGCGCCGCCTCCTGTGAGACAGAGGATCAGCCCATAGATCACGCTGCTGCCGATGCCGAAGACGATCACCGGTCCTGCGATGACGAACATTCTGGCCGCCGTCCCAGTGATCAGGCCCTCGGTCTTGAACTCCAGGGCCGGGGCCGCAACGGAATTGGCAAAGCCCGTGATGGGCACCAGGGTCCCGGCGCCGCCCAGCCGCGCCAGGTCGTCATAGACGCCGAGAGCCGTGAGCAGCGCGCCAAGAAACACCAGGGTGATGGAAGTCGCCGTGGCGGCGTCCTGCTGCTCCAGGCCCAGGCTCCCCCAGAGGTTCAGGATCAGCTGCCCCAGGCAGCAGATGCTCCCGCCCACCAAAAAGGCCCCCAAACAGTTGCGCCCCACCCTGGAACGCGGCGCGTGCTTTCCCGCATAGCGGCGGTATTCTTCATTGGTCATCGTGTCTCCTCCGATCTGAAATCCGGTTGCTCGTGCTCTTTTCCCGATCCCCAAAGCCTTCCCCGCGCACGGGGAATTCCGGCTTCGCGCTGCCGGTGGCAGAAGAAGTGAAGCCGGAATTTCCGCAGCGGTCGAAAACTGCAAGGAAAAGCGTAAGCCCGCAGCAGTTTTCGGGTACCGCAAGGCGGACAGGTGCCCGCTTGCGGCCGGATGAGGTCCCCCTCCGTAGGGGCCGTCGCCCACAGCCTCCCTCCCCGAGGGAGGTGGCATCCGCCGATCCCCGCGAGGCGGATGACGGAGGGAGTCGATCCTCCGTCACCCGTCCTGTCATCCTGAGCAAGGGAAGCGCGTCGAAGGATCTCGCCCCCGGCGCAGGGTCCCGTGTTCCGCCGTCTCCTCTTTCCCTGTCGCCCACGATTGGAAATCGTGTCTACCGCTATTCTTTTCGACTTTTCCAAAAATATTCCTTGACTTTACGGAAAAGCTGCTCTATAATATGCAAGCTGACAATTGAACAGCCTCATTCTTGAGCAACACGGAGATGTCGCGTAGTTGGTCGAGCGCGCACGATTGGAAATCGTGTAAGGGTCAAAAGCTCTTCGAGAGTTCGAATCTCTCCATCTCCGCCAAATAGAAAAGCCACCCAAAAGGGTGGCTTTTCTATTTGGCTCCGATGGTGAGATTCGAATCATGTCTGCAGATGCCATAGGGCATCTGCGTGAACCAGTTCAAAAACTGGTGAACACCTCTATCAGATTTCCCCGTCCCCCGCAAGGGGAAATCTGATGCAAGCGAATCTCTCCATCTCCGCCGGAACAGGATTGCTATCTTGACAAAGGTAGCAATCCTTTTTTATTATTACCGAATTCCTTCAAGCTTCTTTGCAT
>CAMOXK010000059.1 GCA_946629065.1 uncultured Clostridia bacterium | reverse complement strand
TCTGGGCCACCCGGCAGATGCTCTCCTCCACTTCCTTGGAGGCAGCCATCATCAGGTCAGCCAGCTCGTCTATGACAATGACCACCCGGGGCATGCTCTCTTCGCCGTTCAGCTCGGCGTGCTTGTTGTAGGTATCCAGATCCCGCACGCCAACTTCGGAGAAGAGGCGGTAGCGCTTGAGCATCTCCACCACGGACCACTGCAGGGCGCCGGCCGCCTTCTTGGGGTCGGTGACCACAGGGACATAGAGATGCGGGATGCCGTTATAGATGCCCAGCTCCACCATCTTCGGGTCGATCATGATGAGGCGGACTTCATCCGGCCTGGCCTTGTACAACAGGCTCAGGATCAGGGAGTTCATGCAAACCGACTTGCCGGAACCGGTGGTACCGGCGATGAGCATATGGGGCAGCTTTGCAATGTTGCCCACAATGCAGTCGCCGCCAATGTCCTTGCCGATGGCAAAGCTGAGCTTGGACTTGGCACTCTGAAACTTGGGAGATTCGATGATGTCCCGCAGAAACACGGTGCTGACAAGCTTGTTCGGCACTTCGATGCCCACCGTGGAGATCTTGTCGGGGATCGGCGCGATGCGGACGTTCACGACGCCCAGGGCCAGGGCCAGGTCGCCCGCCAGGTTGGTGACACGGGAGAGCTTCACGCCCTGCTCCAGTTCGATGTCATAGCGTGTAACGGTGGGACCGTGGGTGACGCCCACGATGGCGGCATTAATGCCAAAACTGGTCAGCGCGCCCTGGAGACGCTCCGCATTGAGCTTGATCTCATCTCTGGCGTCTACCGCGCCGCCGGTACTGGCACGCAGCAGCTCCACCGGCGGGAACTGGTAATCCGGATTATTTTCTGCATTGGAGATCTCCTCCGCCACGGCCCGGGTTTCCTTCTCCAGCTCCTCTTTCTTCATCTTCTTGGGGGGATCCTCGATCACAGCCGTGGCGGCCACCGTCTTTCGGGGTGCCTTGGGCTGCGGCGTTACCGGGATCTTGGGCGCTGTCGGCGTCTTGGACAGCACCGGGTAGCTTTCCTCCGCCTGTTCCTGGATCGGATCCTCATCCAATGGGATCTGGAAGTTCTCTACCCTGGGCAGAGGCTTTTCCTCCGTCTTTCTCCGCACGGCGGTCTTTTTCGGTGCACTTTCCGTCCGGCTCGTTCTGGAGGGTCCGCGCAGGCTCAAAGCCTCCTCATCCTCGTCATCTCCCAGGGGGATGTCCATCGAATAGGAAGGTCTGCGGCTTCTGGAGGCGGTCTCCCGAAGCTCCGGCGCGGCGCGCTTTTCCTGACGGCGCACAGGCTCGTCCATCTCCTCCGGTTCCCGCTCCCGATTCTCGCGGTAGATCTCCCGCTGGCGGGCGGCCGCCTTCTTTACGCCGGAGAGGCTTCCCACAAGGGTGCCCCGCAGTGCAATGATCGCAAAGAGGAAAAACAGGACAAGCAGGAACGGAAATGCTCCGTAAATGCTGAAAGCTCTTTTCAAAAGCTGGCCCAGATAGCCGCCGAAAACGCCGGCTGACTTGAGCATCGTTCCGGTGGAATAGAGATTTCTCACCGGCGTTGCGATTCTGGAGAAGATGTCCACTTCGGAAGGATGGATGATCTCAGCCATGCCGGAGAAGATCGTGGGCAGCAGCAAGGCGCAGAACACGCGATGGCCCACCGGATGCTCCCGCTCAAAGAGCAGGATCGCCCCAGCATAGAGGAACACCGGCACCGTGAGCCAGAAGCCCCAGCCCACCAGGCCCTTCACCAAATTGGCGAAGAAGGCTACTACGGTCCCCTCGGTGCTGAAATAGCTGATGATCATAAAGATCCCCAGGGCCAGCAGCACAATGCCCCAGAGGGCGCCGCTGTGTCCCTGCTCCAGTTCCTCATCAGAGACTCTGGCGGAACGGCTGCTCTCTTTGGCCGGGGAGCTCTTTTTCGTCCCGGACCGGGAGCCGCTCTTCGCGCCGGATGCCGAACCGGTCTTTTTCTTGGTACTTGTCTTTTTTTCAGCCATAGTGTTGAATCCTTATCGTTCCCTTAAAAAATCATGGTCAGGATGATGGCGAGCACGCCAAGCACCCAGCAGTAATAGGCAAAACCGCCGAAGCGGCCGCGGCTTGCGATGCTGCGCAGCAGCCGGATGGAGGCAATGCCGGTGACAGCAGCCACAGCCATGCCAACCAGATAGGCGGGCATCAGGGACCAGTCCACCCCATCCTGCATAGCATCCACCAGACCCAGGAGATTGGCTCCCAGCACCGCGGGGATAGACATGAGAAAGGCAAACTTCACGGCGAAGTCCCGTCTCAGTCCGGTGGCAAGCCCGGCGGTAATGGTTGTGCCGGAGCGGGAAAGCCCTGGGATGGTGGCAGCGCACTGGCACAGGCCGATGATCAGCGCGTCAAAGACAGTCATATTGGTCTCGGTCTTTTTCCCCTGGATCATCTTGTCGGAGACATAGAGCATGCAGCCGGTGAGGATCAGCGCCACGCCGATGAATATACTGTTATAATACAGCGACTCCAACTCGTCCTTGATGGGCAGGACCAGGACCAGCGGCAGTGTTGCCAGCACGATCATCAGAAAAAGTCTGGCAGCGGGATAGCGGCGTTTGCGCTCCCCTGCCCGACGGCCCAGCCCCACCAGGCCCAGGACCTCGTAGAACATCTCCACAATATCGCGCCAGTACACCACGCCGATGGACACCAGCGTTCCCAGATGCAGCATCACGTCGAAGAACATGTGTCCGTTTTCGGCGGTGGTCAGGCCGAACAGATTATTCAAGATGGAAAGATGTCCCGAGCTGGAGATGGGAAGAAACTCCGTAATTCCCTGAATAAAGCCCAGGAGGATCGCATTCCAGAAGCTCATGGTGATCCCTCCACAACAATCGTAAAAAGTATTTTACCATATTTCTATGATAAAAACAAGAGCGGCAGAACCGTGAAACGCCCCGCTTTTCCGGGAAACGCGGGCAAAAGGATCCGCCCGGATGTCTTGACCCGGGCGGAATACTGCCTCGTAAATCTTTGTCTACTTTCTATCAGGTGTGCGTATCAATCTCCCGTTTTTCCCCGGAAGACCCAGAATTTCTGGATAAAATAGCTTGCCACAAAGAGTCCCCCGTCCACCAGGATCTTCACCAGGGTGGAAACATTGTCGCTCTGCACATGAAAGAGCAACACAAAGAAGCTCAGCAGGAGCGTGGAAGCCGCAAGCTGCGGCACCGCCAGCAGATAATAACGCAGCAGCGCCTTGCCGTAGGGCTCCGTGCTCTGAAAAACCATGCGATTGTTCAGATTAAAGTTGAAGAAGGAGGAAAAGATCCGGGCGATCACATTGCAGGCCGCCGCGGCGGCTTCGCCGAGAATGCCGCCAAACAGCGCCAGTCCCAGGCGGAAAAGACCAGTATCCACCACCCAGGAGAGAAGAGAGCTCAGTATATAGAGGGCAGGCTGTTTTGCTTTTTTCATACTGCCCCCTCAGAGGAACAAACCCTTGAACATCACCCGAAAGATCCGCCAGGAATCCTTCAGAGCGTTATAATGGGAGCTGTAATCCTCCGGATCATAGACCGTGGTGATGGGCTGCTCCAGAAACAGGATCCCGCGCTTTTTCATTTTCAGGAGCATGTTGGTTTCATACTCGAAGCGCTCGCCCTCTATGCGGAGGAAATCCGCCAGAAAGTCCCGGGGAATGGCGCGCAGCCCTGTCTGCGTATCGGAAAGGCTGATGCCGTAGAAGAGGCGGAACATCCGGGAGGTGGTCTTGTTCCCGGCCACGCTTCTGGGCGGGACGCCGGGCTGGTTGAAATCCCGGCAGCCCAGGATCACCTTGTTTTCCTCCTGGAGCATTCGCTCGCCGCAGGCGATGATATCCTCTGTCAGATGCTGTCCGTCCCCATCGATGGTGATAACGCCCTTCACATCGGGCAGTTCATCCAGCACGTGGCGGAAGGCGGTTTTCAAAGCGCGGCCTTTTCCCTTGTTTCCCTCATGGTGCAAAACCACACAGCCGGGCAGAGAAGCGGCCTTTTCAAAGTGGCCCTGCCCCTCCGGGCCGGTCCCGTCGTCCACGATCACGATATGGGAAAAGCCGCAGTTCACCAGTTCCTCCACCACCCGGTCAAATTTCTTGTCCGGATCCAGGGAAGGCAGCACGATGGCAAGGCATTCTTTGCAAGAACTGTTATCCAACGACATCTCTCTCTTCCGTATTGTAGTCCTCCGCGGAGAAGGCGAACACTTCGTTCGTTCCGGGGAAGTACTGCACGAACACCAGCATATCCCGGTGGACTTCCTTGTAGCCGGCAGGCATCTGAGAGCCCGCGTCGCAGGAAATATCCAGGATGTAGATGTTGTTGCCCAGGGCTTTTACGTCATTGAGCTGGCAGCCGCCATAGTTAAAGTCGGAGTTGTGCATGTACTCCAGGTAGCTGCGGAGTGTACGGTCCAGACGGTCATCCAGATCGCTGCCCTTCAGGACGTAGGCCCGCACCCGGGCGTAATCGGTCCAGATCTGACCCGCGCCGGAGGAGAACTGCAGATAGCGCTCCGTGAATTCGGAGCTGAAGGTGTCAAAGCGCTGGTACAGCTCCTCGGAGACAGGCTCGATGAACTGGGAATCGTCCCGTTCGGGATCGATCTCCACAGGCTGTCCGTCGCGGTCCAGCAGCTGGTAATCCACCTGTCCGAAGATCTTGTCCGCATGGTATTTCACCTTGGTGGGCAGACCGTCGAACTCATCGTAATACTCCGTCAGCACGTCGTAGGGGATCCCCCGCTCCACGATGTTGGCCTCAGTCAGCGCATGACCGTTGAGGAGGACCGTCATATACTCCGGCACAACGATTTCAAAGTCGGTGTACAGGCCGTCCAGGAAGAACTGAACGCCCTCCACCTCCCAGGGATACAGGGCCCAGTTTTCGATGGCCCAGTTGACAAGCTTGTTTTCCTCCGGCTCGAAGGGATGCTGGACGATGTACACCTGGCCGAATTTGCTGCGTCCGGAGAACAGGTCATAAATCTTTCTTGTGGCGCTGCCTTCATTGACGCCGGGCAGACAGCGGATATCATCCTGCAGGACGCCGCGGAGCACCTCGACACACTCGTCATCCGTCTGGTAGGGATGCTCCATCTCGGAAATGGTCTTTTTCAGGCCGTTATCACCGTTCAGCCACATCTCGGTGTCCAGCTTTTGCATATAAGCGTCCACCTTGGGACCGATCTGGCCGTTTTCCCAATATTCGCCAAAGGTCATCAGACTGGTCCAGAGATAATACACCCCATAGCACAGCACCAGCGCCCACAGCACCATAAAAACGGCGTAGACGATGGCGCCGACTTTGGTTTTCCGTTTCTTCGTTTTGTTCATCCTTGCTACCCTCTTCTTATCGGAACAGAATGGCATTGGGCAGGCCGCGGGAATAGCCGCTCTCGGAGGAGGGCGTGTTCACAAGCTCCCCATTGAGATACATGACCGTGGAGGAACCGCCGTCCAGGTTCATGGCATTCACCGCGCCGAACTCCAGCATGATCTCCACCAGGTCCGCGTAGGTCGCGCCCATGCTGGACAGCTGCCGACCATTGATAGCCAGCATCAGCACCGCACCGTCCGCACGCTGGCCAATGGCCGTACGGGGGTTCACGCCGCTGGCCATCCAGCTGGTATCCTGGGGGATGCCGTTGATGATCAGGGGCGGGAGAAAGGAAACGCCGCCGACGATGCCCAGATTCACGCAATCCTCATAGCTGAAATAACCCACATGGAGAATACCCTGGCCGTCAAAACCGGCAAAGGCCTTTTCGTCGTAGTAAGCGTCTTCCAGAAGCTCTCCGTCAATAATGGTCAGCCCTTCGGGACTGCTGCCGTTGCCGGCGCCGCCCGCATCCAGGAACGCGCCTCCATTGATGCCTCCGATTGCCCCGTTATTCTGCACGATCATATCGATGGTCTGTCCACCGCCGCCGTTTGCCACAAAGCAGCGGGTGGGATCCAGCACGATCAGCATAAAGCCGTTATAGCCCCGGCCGCTGACCGGTACGAGGACGTAACCGTCCCCGTCCTCATCCACGATACCGTAGCTGTCCGCACCGGAAGGAGCTTCCGGATCGGTCTGCTCCTCGCTGGTCTGGGTCTCCTGAGAAGCGATGTGGATCAAAGAGGGGTCCATGACCTCCTCATACTTGGTGAAGCGTTTATCCAGCAGTGCGTCATACTCGGACTGAGACAGGAAGACTCTGGACACGAAACGAAAGCGTCTGCTCTCATCCATGGTCATGACAAATTTTTCCCGCAGACTGGGATAGGTATCCCGGGTGGCGATATAACCGAAACCCAGCCCGGCAATCCCAATGATCACCGCGGTCAAAAAGAAAAAGCCAAAAATCCGGTCCAGGACCAGATTGACGGTTTTCCACTTGCTTCTCTTATTCATAGAGCTTAAGATCCCCTCCATCCTGTACATTGAGCGAAAGACGCGGGACCCGAAACTGTTCCCAGGTTTATTCGGCGTGTATGACGCTCAATCTTCGTTATTTTATCATAGTCGATTCTTCCTGACAAGCAAAAAATGCGGCTTTTCCTCTTTCTTCCTTCAAAAAACCGAGCGATCCCTCCCTTCGAAACGCTTTTCCTTCCCAATGATTCTCAGATGCAGCAGAGTGACAGCTTTTGCGCCCAACAAAAAAACTCCGGGCTGACCCGGAGTTTTTTATTGATGGAGCGTTCAAGCTTCCGCGGGGGCGGGAGCTGTCTTCTTGTTTCTCCCGGAGCCCGGGATCGCGGCAAAGACAAGCACAAGGAGAGCCGCAGCCACCAGTGCGGCAACGCCTGCCAGCACAACGCCCACAGAACCAGTCCCAGCGATGGCGGAAAACGGATCTTCCATGCCAAAGAACCCGGTCAGAACCAGCGAAGCGATTCCGCAGAGCATGGACAGCACAGCGCAAACCAGGGCGCCGATGCGTCTGCCGGCAAGGCCCAGGATCGCTGTGACAAGGCCGATGAGGACCGCCAGCACAGCCAGTGCGGAGATCAAAGCACGGCCGGTGATCTCTTCGGTGACCAGTTTCGTCGTATCGGCAAGAAACTCACGCCCCGCACGCACGACCTTGAGCGATTCTGCGAGGCTGAGGAACTTCTGTCCGTTCACCTCAAGAGGCTCGCCGTTCTCATCCAGCTTCCAGTAACTGAAGCCGGGATCCAGGCGTTCCGCAATGGCGGGAAGCAGGGGGCGACTTGCGGCATCATAGTAAGTATCGGTAGCCAGTACAGTGTCCAGGCCCTCTTTGACCTGTTCCTCTCCGCCTTCGTACTCGCCCAGCTTTGCAAGTCCCTCACTGAGCTGCTGTGCGCCGGCTTCCAGCTTGTCCTTGCCTTCCTCGTAGGCAGCGTAACCAGCAGCGAGCTCATCTCCGGCATTGGCCAGTTCCTGATCCTTCTGGTCCAGAATGGCTTTGGCTGCAGCAAGCTTCTGCTCTGCGGCGGCGATCTCCGCCTCGGACTCGGCGATCTTCTGCTCACCCTCGGCGATCTTCTGTTTTCCTTCTGCAACCTGGCGCTGGCCTTCCTCGTAGGCTGCGATCTTGGCCTGACCCTCCTGATACTCCGAGACGATGCCATTGATGGAATAGCCGCCAAGCTGCATATCCAGCGAGGCTTCCGCCACGGCGATCGCCATATCCAGCTCAGCCACTTTATCTTCAAACAGCGGCCCCATAGAGGCATAGTTGTCCCTCTGGGCCTTCAGCTCATCGATCCTTGCGAGCGTTGCCATGGCAGCGTTATAAATGGGCGTCACCGCTTCCAGCTGCGCCTTGCCTTCCTCATATTCCTGCTGGTGGGCGGCAAGCTCCGCCTCACCCGCTGCGACTTCAGCCTTGCCGGCCTCCAAATCGGCCTTGCCTGCCTCTACCTGTGCCTTGGCTGCTTCGATTTTCGCGACGTTCTCGTTATACTGCTGGTGGGCGTCAGCAAGCTGGGAAGCACCGTCGTTATACTGAGCCTGGCCGCTGCTGAGCTTGTTGGCGCCTTCTTCCAGATCCTGTTCGCCCTTTTCGTACTCCTCAAGGCCCTCCTTGTAGGCCTCCACACCGGCAAGGTAGGCATCCTCATTATCGCGCAGCTGATTGATGCCGTCCTCCAGCTTGTCAAAGCCTTCGCTGGCTTGTTTTCCTTCCTCTTCCCAATAGCTCCTGCAGTCCAGTGTCTGTTTGAAGCCATAGCCTGTTAATACCAGGCTTAGAACGCACACAAGCGCCAGAATACCGCTGAAGACACGCAGCAGAATCTGTTTTGCATTCATGTTAACAACACTCCTTTTTTGTTTTGCAAAAATACCAGGAAGAACAAGTAATCTTCGTTCTTCCTGATCTGTTCACAACATATCTGTGCCAGCCTGCCCCAACAAAAAGCAGGCTGACACAGCCTGCTTTTTGTTGGAGATCTTGCGATCTACTTCTCCAGATATCTGCGCAGCAGCTCCTGGAGCAGCTCGTCCCGGTCGATCCGGCAGATCAAAGTCCGGGCATTGTTATAATTTGTGATATAGGTCGGATCCTCGGACAGAATGTAACCCACCAACTGGTTGATCGGGTTATAGCCTTTTACCTTGAGGGAGTTATACACGGATGACAGGATCTCCCGCATCTCCGCCTTGCTGTCCAGAGCTGCAAATTTTCTGGTGACATCCTCCATGAAGGTCTCCCCTTTCCTGATTCTTCGACACCTATTATAGCAGGTTTTTCTGTCAAGTAAAGTCGAAAAAGACTCTCTGCACCGGTTTTTTTCCGATCAGCGCATCACTGCGTTGAACTTCTCCTTCAGCAGCTTGAGGACCCGCGCAACGGTCTCCTCCGCGTGGTCGTCCGTCAGGGTCTGATCCTCCGCCCGCATGGTGAGGGAGAAGGCAACGGACTTCATGCCCTGGGGCACGTGGGAGCCGGTGTACACGTCGAAGAGGCTGCAGCCCTTGAGATACTGTCCGCCGCCGGCGAGGATGGCCTCGGTCATGTCGCCCACGGGAACACTCCCGTCGCAGACTACGGCGATATCTCTCGTCACTGCCGGGAAGCGGGGCAGAGGCTTGAAGACAGGGATTCCGCCCTTGACCTCGCAGAGCGCGTCAAAGCTCAGCTCCGCACAGTAAAGCTCCGCGTCCACACCGTAGTTGGCGGCAGTCTGGGGATGGATCTGGCCCAGAACGCCGATCTCCTTGTCCCCCACAAAGACCTTGGCGCAGCGGCCGGGATGGTAGGCAGGATTGGATTTCTCCGCGGCAAAGTGAGGCTTGCCCGCGCCCAGATCCCCCAGCAGGTTCTCCACCCAGCCCTTCATGGTGAAGAAGTTTGTCTTGGGCCCATAGGCGCCCAGGGAGACGATCTTGGGCTCGTCGGCCAGGCCGTCGGGGCGCTTGAGATAGATCTTGCCGATCTCGTAGAGGGCGGATTCCTTGTTCCGGTAATTGTAGTTACGGGTCAGGATCTCCAGCATGGAGGGCAGGATGGTGGTGCGCATGATGGAGGTGTCCTCGCCCAGAGGATTCAGGATCTTCAGGCTGTCCCGCCGGGGATCGTCCTTGGGCATGCGGATCTTGTCGTAGTAGGAGGGGCTGATGAAAGAATAGGTAATGATCTCATCCATGCCCATGCTGCGGCAGACTTCTCCAATGCGCCGCTCAGTCTGCTGCAGGTCGCTGTAGCCGCCGGCGGTGCTGATGCCGCCGGAGAAGGCAGTGGGGATCTCGTTATAGCCGTAGAAGCGGGCCACTTCCTCCGCGATGTCGGAGTAGTGCTCCACGTCACCGCGCCAGGAGGGCACCAGAATGGTGTCGCCGTCGAAACCGAAGCCAAGATCGGTCAGGATCTTGCGCATGGTCTCCTCGCTGAGATCGGTGCCCAGCAGAGCGTTGATCTTCTCAGGCTCCAGCTTCACGGTGGTCTGGGGCTTTTTGCCGGGGAAGACGTCGATGACGCCCTCCACCACTTCGCCCGCGCCCAGCAGCTCCACCAGCTCGCAGGCCCGGTTCACCGCCTTCAGGGTCCCCTCGGCGTCCAGTCCCTTCTCGAAGCGGGAGGAGGCGTCGGTGCGCATGCCCAGGGCGGTGGCGGTGCGGCGGACGGAGGGGCCGTTGAAGCAGGCGCTCTCGAAGAGCACCATGGCGGTGTCGCCCACGATCTCGCTGTTCTCGCCGCCCATAACACCGGCCACGGCCACGGGCTTCTCGGTGTCGCAGATGCAGAGCATGTTGGGAGTCAGGGGACGGTCGTTGCCGTCCAGGGTACGGATGCTCTCCCCTTCCCGGGCGCAGCGGACGCGGATCTCCCCGTCCTTCACACAGCTGAAGTCAAAGGCATGCATGGGCTGGCCGTACTCCAGCATGACGTAGTTGGTGATATCCACCAGATTGTTGATGGGGCGCATGCCGGCATTGCGGATCCGCTCCCGCATCCAGGCGGGAGACGGGGCGATCTTCACGTTCTTCACCATCCGGGCGGTGTAGCGGGGGCAGAGGGCAGGATCTTCGACGGCGATCTTCGCCATGTCCGCGATGTTGCCGCCGGCCTTGGCCTGGACCACCGGCTCATGGAGCTTCAGCTCCTTGCCGAAGGTGACCGCCACCTCCCGTGCCAGGCCGATCATGCACAGGCAGTCCGGCCGGTTGGGGGTGATCTCATACTCCACTACGTGGTCGTCCCGGCCCAGGAGCTTCGCCATATCGTCGCCGGGCTTGCAGTCCTCGTGGAGGATCAGGATGCCGTCCTCGATGCAGTTGGGGAATTCCTTCTGCTCGGCATGGAGGTCTGCCAGGGTGCAGATGGCGTCCTTCTCGGTGTTGTAGGCCACCAGGTCTCCCTCGTGGATGTTCTGGCAGGGTGTCACGGTCTCGCTGCCGGTGGCGAGGCTGCATTTCCACAGGTTCACGCCGGCGTTTTCCACCTTGGTAACCTGAGCGGCGATGACCTTGCCGAAGATCCGGTCCCCGCTCTTGATGAGGGGAGAGATGGAAGGCTTCAGAGGGTCGATGGGGTGGTAGTTATTCAGCAGCGCCGCGGCCTTGATCTCCCCATAGGGGAAATCGTGCACGTCGGTGTCCAGCTCCTTGAGGGAGCAGAGCATACCATAGGACTCCACGCCCCGGAGCTTGCCCTTCTCGATCTTCACGCCATTGGGGAGCAAAGACTTGTGCAGCGCCGCGGGGACCAGGTCCCCCACGTGCACGTTCCAGGCGCCGGTGCAGATCTGGACGGGCCCTTCTTCGCCAACATCGATCTGGGCTACCAGCATATGGTCGGAATTGGGGTGCTTTTCCAGAGACAAGATGCGCCCCACTTTTACGTTATGAATGGTCTGGGTCAGGTCCTCAGTGACCTCCACCTTGGAGCCGGAGACGCTCATGGCCTCGGCAAAAGCCTTGTCCCCCACCTCGTCCAGAGGCAGCTCCACAAACTCATCCAGCCATTTTCTCGGCATTTTCATATCAATAATCCTCCTTTTTGGCTCCCCCTCCGGGGAATTGCGGACTCGCGCTGCCTGTGGCAGAAGAAGCGAGTCCGGAATTTCCGCAGCGGTCGAAAAATGCAAGGAGCTGTGAAAACCCGCAGCATTTTTCGGGTACCGCAAGGCGGAAGCTGTCGCAAAGCGACTGAAGGGGCTGCCAAAAGGACGCCCCTATCGCCCCTGCGGGGCACTTCCCCCCGAGGGGGAAGCAAGTCAGAATTGTTCAAGGAACCGCACGTCGTTCTCGAAAATGAGACGCAGGTCCGTGATCTTGTATTCGCCCATGGCCAGGCGTTCCAGGCCCATGCCAAAGGCCCAGCCGGAGTACACGTCCGGGTCGATGCCGCAGCCGGAGAGCACCTTGGGGTGCACCATGCCGGCGCCCAGCACCTCGATCCAGCCCTCGCCCTTGCAGGTAGAGCAGCCCTTGCCGCCGCACTTGTGGCACTGGATGTCCAGCTCGCAGCTGGGCTCGGTGAAGGGGAAGTGATGGGGACGGAAACGGGTGACGGTGCCCTTGCCGTAGATCTTTTCCACCACCAGGTTCAATGTGGCCTTCAGGTCCGCCATGGTCACGCCCTTGTCCACCACCAGACCCTCGATTTGATGGAACATGGGGCTGTGGGTGGCGTCCACCTCATCCTTGCGGTAGACCCGGCCGGGGGCCAGCACGCGGATAGGCAGGTCCCGGGTCTCCATGGCGTGGATCTGCATGGGAGAGGTCTGGGTGCGCAGCAGGATCTGGCTGTCCTCGGTGAAATAGAAGGTATCGGTCCAGTCCCGGGAGGGATGACCCTCGTCGATGTTCAGCTTGTCGAAGTTATAGGCCGCCTGCTCCACCTCCGGGCCGTCCAGGATCTCAAAGCCCATGCCGATGAAGATGTCCTTGATCTGATCCAGCACGTTATACATGGGGTGCTTGTGACCCAGGTGGGGCTTTTCCCCAGGGAGCGTCACATCCAGGGCCTCCCGCTCCAGCTTCTTTTCCAGCATGGCCTCGCTGACGATGCGCTTGCGCTCGTCCAGCAGGTTCTCGATCTCGCTTCTGACCTGGTTGGCCAGCTGGCCCATGACAGGCCGCTCCTCCGGGGAGAGCTTGCCCATCTGCCGCAGGATCGCGGTCATCTCGCCCTTCTTGCCCAGATACTTGATCCGGAGCTCCTCCAGGCGCTCCACATCCTCCGCCTCGAAAATGGCCTTCATGGCCGCATCCCGAAGCCCCTGCATCAGTTCTCTCATTACAATCTCCTTTCATCTCTGCCTCCCCTGCCTAAGGGGAGGTGCCCCAGTGCTCACACTGGGGCGGAGGGGTATCCTTCCTTATAGCCTCCCCTGCCTAAGGGGAGCTGTCTGCCGTTCGGCAGACTGAGGGGTAACCTTCCATATAGTCTCCCCTGCCTGAGGGGAGGCGGCATCCGCCGTCTTCCGCAAAGCGGATGACGGAGGGGTATTCCGTTTTCATGCGGGCCGTAGAGGGCGCCGGCCCCTACAAAAAAATAAGCCTCCGTCCCGCACGGGGACGAAAGCATCGCTTCCGTGGTACCACCCACATTCGGCATTTCTGCCGCACTCTCGGTGCTCTAAC
>CAMOXK010000058.1 GCA_946629065.1 uncultured Clostridia bacterium | reverse complement strand
CGGGCCATGGCCTCGAAGAAGCGGCCGGTACCGGCGGCGCACTTGTCGTTCATGGCGAAGTTCTTCACCGTGCCGTCCGTGTCGATGCTGATGCCCTTCACGTCCTGGCCGCCGATGTCGATGATGGCCTTCACGCTGGGATCGGTCACATGCACGCCCATGGCGTGGCAGCTGATCTCAGAGATGTTCTCGTCCGCAAAGGGGACCTTGTTGCGGCCGTAGCCCGTACCGATCAGGTACGCCAGCTCCTTGCTGCTCTGCAGGCCGACCTTCTTCAGCACCTCGTCCATCGCCGCGATGGCGCTCTGCTCGGAATTGATCTTGCTCTTGATGGTGGTATCGGCTACCATCTTGCCGTTCTCGTCCAGAATGACTGCCTTGGTGTAGGTGGATCCTACGTCACAACCGCCGAAATACTTCATATTGATGATGTCTCCTTTAGATTTATCTTACTTGAATTAGTACTTGGGGAACTTGTCCATGTCATAGGGCTCCTGCAGCCGGTCTCTGCGCGGCATGTTGTCATAGTGCTTCTTCAGGAAGGGCTCCACCACGTTGAACATGAGCTTGCCGTCCAGGTCAAAGAAGAACACCACGAACAGAAGCGCGTTGGCAGCAAAGAAGATGCCCAGGAACTTCAGAAAGAATTTACCGATTTTGCACATTGTCCTATCCTCCTATTACCAGGTCATGGAATCGTCGAAGTCCAGCAGAGAGGGATCCAGCGGCTCCTCGTGCATGACGGTGGTCATGTAGTCGTTGATCTGACGGCGGATCTCGGCACGGGAGACGGTACGGCAGTCAGGCAGCGCATGGGGCATCCAGAAGGCCTTGATGTTTCTCTTGCGGAACTCGTCCTCGAAGAGGCCGTGCACACCCTGCATGCCCTTGCACTGCAGCTGGTCGTACATGGCGACCATGTCGCAGTTGAACTTCTCCATGTACTCCCACAGCTCGAAGATGTGGTGCATGCCGCCGACGGCCATGCGGCGCATGGGCGCCCACATGTGGTACTGGGCCAGGTCTTCCAGCATGTTCTCGTAGGAATCGGTGCGGATCTCCATGTTGAACATCAGGGAGTCCATGTTGATGATGCAGTTCAGGCCCCAGCAGTTGTAGGCCCAGGTGCACCAGTTGGAGAAGTACAGCGGCGCGCAGGACCAGGCGATCACGCGGTGGCGGGTCTTGGGGAAGGGATTGATCTTCTTCTCCACGCACTTGTACATGATCTTCTTGACCTTCTCGCTGGCCTCTTCCCAGAAGTCGCCCTGGATGCCGTACTGGGTGGAGAAGATGCGGAACAGAGCCTGGGCAACGCCGTTGATGGGGTAGTAATCGGTCTTGCCGGCAACTTCCCACTTCTCCCACTCGTCGCGCTGCAGCTTGTTCTGACGCTCCAGGCGCTTGACCATGGAGTCCCAGTTGAAGGGCACGCCGGTCTGCTTCTCGATGAACTTCCAGCACTCCTCGATCTCCTTCATGCAGTACTTCTTGACCAGGGGATCGTCAAACTGCATGGGCATGGGCAGGGAGAACAGGGGCTTGTCGAAGAACCAGTCCTGCAGGGTGGAGGTGGAGACGGAAGCGTCGCAGGCCTCGTTGCAGGTGATGGTGAAGGGAGCGGAATCGGGCACGTCATCCAGCACGAAGATGCCGGCCTCGGCCTGGCACATGGGGCAGGGGTCGCCGGGCAGACCGATGGACTGGACAGCGTCGATGTAATTAAGAACGGTGTGGCTGTTTACGTGGCAGGTAACGAAGTAGGGGATCATCTCCATGGGGATGTAGCGGTAGCCGGCGTCCATCCAGGGATAGAACATGGTGCCGCAGGTGGTCTCGTTGGCGTAGATGCTGGTCTTGTAGGCCTGGTTTTCCTTGCCGCCGTGGAGGCGGGTATCGGCGTTGAAGAAGTTGCAGATCTGCTGAATGGAGGCGCTGACCATGGCGCGGTAGTGCCAGGCGGAGGCAGCCAGGGCCTCGCCGCGCATGCCCTGCAGGCCGCGCTCGAACCAGTGGATAACGGGCAGGTAGGTCTGGCCCATCCAGCGATAGCGCCAGGTGCCCTTGACGAAGTCGATGGGGTTGTTGGAGTACTTGAGGATATCGGTGATCATGTGGACGTAGTTGTAGCCCCAGATCATGTACATGTAGTAGAAGGTGTCCTTGACGCCTCTCCACTCTCTGTGCTTGAGAAGGCCGGTCTTGTCCTCGTACAGCTCGCCCAGACGGCGGCCGCCCTCTTCGGCGGTGTGGGGCTTGCCGTACCAGAAATCCTTCAGCGCTTTTTTGATATTCTTAGCCATCTTACTTTCCCTCCTGGATGTGCTTGATCTCAACACTCTCCACAAAGGCCTGGAAGCGGGTACGCAGCTGGCCGGAAGCGGAGTTGATGTACTCCTTCTCGATGGAGCAGACAGGCAGGCCGAAGTCACGCTTCAGGATGAAGGTGTCGATGACGCGCTCGTAGCTCCAGTACTCGCAGAACTTGTTGGAGGCCAGGATCACGCCGTCGGCATGATACTCCTTGGCAAGGTCGGCGATTCTCTTCTTGCGGGCGCGCATCTCGTCCTGAGGCATGAAGCGCGGGCAGTTGGAGGTCTTCAGGTAGTGCTCGGCAATGCAGCGCAGCGGGCTCTTGCCCTCCTCCAGCACGATGGGGACGCGGCTTTCCACCGCGCCGTAGCAGAAGCGGTCGCAGACCACCAGGGCGCCGCAGCTCTCGATGAGCTTGGTGAAGTCGGGGTCGTCGTTCTCGGAGCCGGCCAGGACCACCTTGCAGCGGAAGTTCTTCTTGTCGTCGGGCTCGCGGGTCTTCATCTCCTCGGCGGTCTCCCGCAGGTAGGGCAGGATCAGGTCCTTGGGGCAGACCAGGCTCACCAGCTGGATCACGTGGAACTCATAGCCGGTGATGGTGGGGTTATCGAGCTTGCGGTAGTCGCCGATCTCGTTGATGAGGCGGCAGATCTCGTTGTGCTTTTCCACAGTGGCGCGGATGGCCTCATCAGAGGTGTCGATGCCAAAGTGCTCGTGCAGGGGTTCCAGAACGTGGGCACGCAGCTGGGTCTCAAAGTGCTCGTAGCTGATGTCGTTGTTTTTGAACGGAATGTCGCTGAATTCGCAGAAGAAGTCGTCGTTGTCGATGATGCGCATGTCATCCACGGAGTCGAGATGCTTCTGCTGCAGGTGCTCCTGGAAACGGGCGGTGGCGGTGCAGGTCTCGGTGGCCATCTGGGCGTCCAGGAAGTTGTATCCGCCCTCCAGGGCGCGCTCCATCAGGGAGCGGGCGTAGTGGCAGACACGGCCGGACAGGTAGTAGGTCGCGATGTCGGGGGAAGTGCAGCGCGGCGCTCTCAGACGGACGGAGAAGCAGCCGGGCAGGTCGAGAAGTACTTCAGGCATGAAGTAGCAGGTGTAGCCGATTGCGCGCTTGCCCTCGGCTTTCGCCTGCTTGACAAGGTCGTTGTTGGCTTCCTGAAGCAGATTCTCAAAGTAGATCAGATGTTTGAGATCTCTCACAGATAACCCTCCAAATTTCTTTCCTGTTTTTTGGGCGCAGAAAGCCCTCTGTGCCCACTATCACGCTGAACATTATATCGAAGTGTCAGAATCTTGTCAAATTTTTATTTTGCAAAAAGTTCAAAAAAGTCAGCAATTCCGGGTATTTTAGTTATACAGTTCCTTTCTTGTTGTCCAAAAAATGTCTAACATGCACAAAAAGCATCCAGAGATTTTGGAGACCCCGTGCAAAGGGAAAAAAGGCTGCGAAGAACGTATTCTTTGCAGCCTCATTTTGAGTTTTTAGTTTTTAGTTTCCAGTGAAGCAGGATCACGCACAGCCCGATAACGCATGCGGGAGATCCGCCGTAGAAACCGGAAAAGCTGGAATTCTTCCGAACTTCCGCGCTCCGGAGAAAGAAGAGCATGATTCCTAAGTAAACGCTGATCAAATCATCTGCGGCGCCTCCCGGATCATTTGTGCTCTGATTTCGTCACTTTTTCTTGCAATACACAAAGTATTCCTGCGAAAAAGTGCCATCATCAGAACGCAAATTTTCTCGGGATTCGCTCTTGCTGATTGAATCATCGTTTACCTAAAAACTAAAACCGGAAGTAAAAACTCATCCCTCCGGCTTCCAGTCACGGAAGAAGGCCAGGATGCTCTCCCGGTCCGCCGCGGCACGGCCCTGGATCATGGCGGGGCTGCCGCCGCCCCGGCCCTGGATGCCGGCGTTGAGGGCCTTTGCGTTTTTGCGCAGGTCCACCCGGCGGCTGCCGATGATGTAGCGCCAGCCCTCCCCCTCGCCGCCGGAGAAGACCGCGGCCACCGCCGCCTTTTCCATCAGCAGGTTCACCAACTCCCGCTGGGCCACCTCGTCCAGGATGCTGTCAAAGAGTGTCAGATTCCCTTCCGTGGACTCCTGGCTCTCCGCAAGTCTTTGGGCAAGCTCCAGGCTCAGGGAGGCGATGCGCTCCTTCTGCTTTTCCTGGGTCTCCAGCGCCCGCTCCACCGCGCCGGCTACCCGATCCCGGGGCACACTGAGCAGGCCGGAGATCTGAGTAACGCTCTCCTGATAGCGGCTCACTCGCTCCCAGGCGTCCATGCCGCAGACGGCGGTGACGCGCACACCGCCCCGGTGCCGCTCGGCGGTCAGGAGCTTCACAAGGCCCACCTCGCCGGTGCGCTCTACATGGGGTGCGCAGCAGGCGCAGCGGTCCACCCCGGGAATCTCCACAATGCGCACGTTTTCCTTCAGGTCCAGCTTGCTGCGGTAAAAGAGCGCCGCCAGCTCCTCCTCTTTGGGAAACCAGATCTTCAGCGGCAGGTCCGCCCGCACGGCTTCGTTTGCCAGGCGCTCGATCTCTTTGAGCTGTTCCCAGCTCAGTTCGCCGGAGTAGTCCATGGTCATGCAGTCGGGGCCCATGTGAAAGCCCACGTTGTCAAAGCCGAACTCCCGGTACACAAGGCCGGAGACGATGTGCTCGCCGGAGTGGTTCTGCATCCGGCGATACCGCTGCTCCCAGTCGATCCGGCAGGAGACGCGCTCCCCCGCCGCCACGGCGCGGTCTGTATAGTGGAGGATCTGCCCCTCCTTCTCATGCACGTCCAGCACTTTGGCCTCTCCGATAAAGCCGGTGTCGGCCATCTGGCCGCCGCCCTCGGGGAAAAAGGCCGTCCGGTCCAGGGTCAGGGCCCAGCCCTTCTTCGTCTCCTCGCAGGCGAGCACCACCGCCTCAAATTTCCGCAGATGACTGTCGATATAATAGAGTTTTTCCGTCATGGAAGGCGCCTCCATACCCGTAGGGGCCGCCGCCCTCGGCGGCCCGTTTTGATATGTTTTTGCGGGCCGCCGAGGGCGGCGGCCCTTACGGATCATAATTCCCGGATGATCTTGTCCGCCACCTCCAGGCAGAGGGCGGAGGTGTGCCCCAGGGCGGTGCCAAAGTCCTCGCCCCCCTGGGTGAGGCCGTCGGACACGGTCTTGATGAGCAGGCAGGGGATCTGTGCCCTGTCGCAGGTGAGCACCACGGCGGCGGCCTCCATCTCGCAGATGTCGGCGCCCCAGCGCGCATGCAGGGCACTCTTGGCCTCTTCCCCGGCCACGAACTTGTCCGCCGAGGCGCAGGTCACCCGCTTGAGCTCCGGGCAGAGGGCCACGGCCTTCTCGATCAGCTCCGGAGCGGGGCGCAGAAACTCGTCCGGGTAACCCATGTATTGTCCCAGCAGGCAGTGGTCATACGCCACGGTATCAAAATCGTAGTGCACCACTTTTTCCACTACACAGGTCTTGGTCTGGGCCATCTCTGCCGTGAGGCCGCCCACCACGCCGAAGTTTACGATCATCTCCACCTCGTAGCGGTCGATGAGCAGCTCCGCCGCCGCAGCCGCGGCGATCTCTCCCGCGCCGGAGCGCAGCACATAGAGCTCATACGCCCCCATGTCGTAGAGGTGCATCTCAAAGCCGTGCCGCTTTTCCACCTTTTTTGCCGTTCCGTAGCGGCGAAGCACCGCGTCCATCTCCACCGCCACCAGCATTCCGATCTTTTTCATATCCAATCTCCTTTTCCTTGTTGGCCCCCTTGCCTAAAGGGGGCTCCCGCGAAGCGGGTGGGGGATCTCCTTTTCCTTGCGTGCTCCCCTGTGCAAGGGGAGCTGTCAGCCGCCGTCTCACGCCAGGCGGATGACTGAGGGGTTGTACATCTGCTTGTATTGTATCTGCTTGACTCTTTTTCTCGGGAGGGGCAAGCCCCTCCTCTACTCTCTACTTATCACTTCGCCCGCGAGTCTCTCCCCCTCGACGCCTGTGATCTTCACGTCCAGGAGCTGCCCCCGGAGGCCCTCCCGGGGCACCTTCACCAGCAGATAGGTGTCGCTGTGGCCAAGGCTTCCCTCCTCGCCCGTCTCAAAGAGCACCGGCAGCGTGAGACCCACGCTCTGCTCCAGATAGGCCCGGTGCATCCGCTCCGCCACCGCCTGGGCCTCCCTGGCCCGGGCCGCCTTCGTGGCGTGGGTGCACTGTTCCGGCATCTGGTCCGCCGGAGTGCCGGGCCGCCGGGAGTAGGGAAAGATGTGCATATCCGAAAAGGCGCACTTTTCGATGAAGGCCAGGGTCTCGGCCTGGTCGGCGTCTGTCTCTCCGGGAAAACCTGTGATCAGATCACAGGTCAGGGCGCAGCCGGGGAAATAGCGGCGCAGCAGCTCCGTAGCCGCAAAAAAGCGGGCGGTGTCGTACTTCCGGTTCATGGCCTTCAGGGTCCGGTCGCAGCCGGACTGGAGGGACAGGTGGAAGTGACGGCAGAGCTTTCCCGTGGCGGCAAGGCGACGGCAGAAGTCCTCGGTGATCACCGTGGGCTCCAGGGAGCCCAGGCGGATGCGCATGTCCCCGGCCTCCCGCGCTACGGCCTCGATACAATCGGCAAGGCCGGGCCTTCCGGGCAGGTCCACCCCGTAGGAGGCCACCTCGATGCCGGTGAGCACCAGCTCCCGGAAGCCCTCCTCCCGGATGCGGGCCGTCTCGGCGGCGGCGTCTTCCAGCGGCAGGGAGCGCAGCCGTCCCCTGGTATAGGGGATGATGCAGTAGGTGCAGAAGTTCACGCAGCCGTCCTGGATCTTCAGCATGGCCCGGGTGCGGCCCTCCAGTGCCCCGGCGGGCAGCTTCTCCAGCGTCCGGCGGCGGAAGGGCTCGTCCACGCTCCGGATCCGCTGCCCCTCCTCCACGGCCCGCTCCACCGCCTCCACAAAGGCCATCCGGTCCGCCGCGCCGAAGATCACATCGGCGCCGATGCGGGCGGTCTCCTCGGGGCTGAGCTGGGAGTAGCAGCCGCAGACGGCCAGCACCGCCCCGGGGTTTTCGTCCCGCAGGCGGCGCAGGAGCTGGCGGGATTTGCGCCCGCTCTCGGCAGTGACGGCGCAGGTATTCACAATGACGGCGTCGGCGATCTCCCCGGGGGCGCAGGGCTGGTGCCCGTGCTCCTGGAGCCGGGTCTCCATGGCCTGGGTCTCAAACTGGTTGACCTTGCAGCCCAAAGTCGATATAATGTATCTCATCTATCATTCTCCTTGTAACCGCCCCTGCGCAAGGGGAGGTGCTGAGCGAAGCGAGGCGGAGGGGTCGTCGCTGCGGCCCGATTCGCTGCTGTTTTGCTCTCTTTGCAGAGAGGAAGGCTATTACTATGCACTATCTTGACAATTCCGCCACCACCCGGGTCTGCCCGGAGGCGGCACAGGCGGCCCTTGCCGCCATGACGGAGTGCTTCGGCAATCCCAGCTCCACCTACACCCTGGGCCGGGAGGCCAAAAAGCTTTTGGACAAGAGCCGGAAGCAGGTTTCCGACGCCCTGGGCTGCACACCCGGAGAGCTTGTGTTCACCTCCTGCGGCTCCGAGAGCGACAACTGGGCCATTCTCGGCGGCGCGGAGGCCATGAAGCGCAGGGGCAAACACGTGATCTCCTCCCTGGTGGAGCACGACGCCGTGCGCAAAAGTCTGGAGGAACTGGAGGCCCGGGGCTTCGAGGTCACCCGGCTTCGGCCGGAGAAGGACGGCTCAGTCTCCCCGGAGGCGGTACTGGCCGCCCTGCGGGAGGACACCGTGCTCGTCAGCCTGATGCTGGTAAACAATGAAACCGGCGGCGTCACGGATATCGCCGCCATCGCAAAAGGGCTCAAGGCGGCAGGCTCCTCCGCCCTGCTGCATACCGACGCGGTGCAGGGCTTTCTGAAGGTCCCCATCTCCGCCAAGAGTCTGGGCGCGGACCTGATCAGCGTCAGCGGTCACAAGATTCACGCGCCCAAGGGCGTGGGGGCGCTGTATATTCGCCAGGGTCTGCGTCTCAAGCCCTTTATCCTGGGCGGCGGGCAGGAGGAAGGCCGCCGGGCCGGCACCGAGGCCATGCCCCAGATCGCGGCCTTTGGCGAGGCCTGCCGCATCGGCAAGGCCGGGATGGCGGAAAACATCCGCCGCATGGCGGCCCTGAAGCAGCAGCTGCTGGAGGAGCTTCGGGCCGGGATCCCGGAGCTGGGCTGGGTGGAATCCGCCGCGCCCCACATTCTCTCCGTCTCCCTGCCGGGCTGGCGCAGCGAGGTGCTGATGAACTTCCTGGAGGCCAGGGAGATCTACGTATCAAAAAGCTCCGCCTGCAAAAAAGGCGGGCGGAGCCATGTGCTGGAGGCCATTGGGCTGGACGCCCGGGCCATCGATGGTGCGCTTCGGATCGGTCTGAGCCGCATGAGCACGGAGGAGGACATCCTGGCCCTCTCCCGGGGACTTCTGGATGCCCGGGGGAGCCTTGCGCACAGATAAAGAGAAGAGTGAAAAATGAAGAGAGAAGAGGTAAGGTGTCCGCTTCGCGGACAAATCGTATTTATTCGCTCTCTTCGCTTTTCCCGCTCTCGCCTGTCCCCGGTTTCTTCACCGGCTCGCGCGTCACCGGATCGATGTGATCCAGATCCTCATACTGAGCGGTCTCCCACGGGAGATCGCTCTTTTTCAGTCTCTCCTCCACCCGGTTGGTCAGGAAGGTATAGAGCACCACGAACACGGGCACACCCAGGACCATGCCGGGGAAGCCGAAGAGGCCGGCGCCCACCACGATGGCAAAGAGCACCCAGAAGCTGGTGATGCCGATGGAGCTGCCCAGGATCTTTGGCCCGATGAAGTTGCCGTCGATCTGCTGGAGAATGATGACAAAGACTATGAAGATCAGGCACTTGACGGGGTCCACCATCAGAATGATCAGTGCGCTGGGCACAGCGCCGAGCAGCGGGCCGAAGAAGGGAATGATATTGGTGACGCCCACGATCACGCTGACAAGCAGAGCGTAGGGCATGTTCAAAATGGCGCAGACGATATAGCAGATCAGGCCGATGATGGCCGAATCCAGAAGCTTGCCGGAGATGAAGCCCATGAAAGTCCGGTCCGTGAACTCCACGGCCTCCCGCACCTTCTCCGCCGTCTCCAGGCTGAACCAGCTGTAGTTCAGCTTTCGCAGCGCGGCGGTAAAATGCTCCAGATCCGAGAGGAGATAGATGGACACGATGATGCCGATGAGCAGATTGTAGACCCCCTGGACCACCACATAGCCGCCCTCGATGAGGCTGGTGACCAGGTTGCCCACGCCGGGCAGGAGCTTGGTGCTGACCCAGGACATGATATCGGTATTCAGGGTGTTGAGCGCCTCGCTGACATACTTGGTGATCTCCGGGTAATTCTGCAGCAGGCCGTTGACCCAGGCGGACAGATCCCGCAGGTAGTCCGGCCCGTTTTTCACAATGGTCTCAATGCTGCTGTAGAGCTGCGGCAGGATGAGATAGACCAAAGCCGTCAGCACCGTGACCATCGCAAGCTCCGACACCAGAACGGCAAGCCCTCTGGCGAGCTTCGACCCATCGCTCTTTTTGTTCTTGGCAAAGAGCTTGCGGAAGAGGGGGCCGAAGACCCGCCGCTCCAGCAGCCGCATCAAAGGCGCGATCAGGTAGGTGATCACAAAGCCCCAGATAAAGGGACTGAGGATCTTCAAAAGCTTTCCCGCCGCCTTGCGCAGATCCGGCAGGAAGCGCAGTGCCATATAAAACAGGATCGCCGCGGCGATCACGCAGAAGGCCGTGATGCCCCAGTACAGATACTTTCTGTCCCAGCGAAAATGCCGTCTCATAAGTGTTTTCCTCCGAATGTGAATTCCCACACACACGCAAACGCTTTTCTATCTTATATATTTTACTATCGCCCCGCCCATGCGTCAAGACGCTTTTTTCTCGCCCTGTTTCCTCCCGATTTGCCGTTATGGTACTCGTGTTATGGAAACCACTTTCCCGTTTTTGTTCTCATTTTTGAAAAACTGTTCTGTGGGAAACTCTGTGGAAAATGTTTAAAACCCCTTGATATGCCGTGCTTTTGCTCTCAGGCAGTCAAAGTCTTCCAGCTTGCGGAAGGGACGGCTCCAACCATAATTGTGTCAACCTTTGTCGAAGGGCATGTTCTCACATCGGCCAGCATACTCTCCCACAGGACGAAAGGACGGCCTCACCCGGCCGATCCTTTCCTGCTGGGAGGAGACTATGAGACGAACGCTTTGTATGCTGCTGTTGTTTGCCGCGCTTTTGCCGGGGCGCGGCTCTGGCCCAAGGCTTTTGCGGGACGGGGAGATCCCCCTGCAGGCACCCTCCGCCATCCTGATGGAGCAGGAGACCGGCACGGTACTCTACGAGAAGAACGCGGACGAGCGCATGGCACCCGCCAGTGTCACCAAGGTGATGACCATGCTGCTGATCCTGGAGGATGTGGAGAGCGGGAAGCTCCGTCTGGAGGATACCGTAACCGCCAGCGCCAGGGCGGCTTCCTTCGGCGGCAGCTGCGTTTTTCTGGAGGAGGGGGAGCGCATGAGCGCGGAGGAGATGCTCAAGTGCATCGCCGTGGTCTCCGCCAACGACTGCGCCGTGGCCATGGCGGAGCACCTGAACGGCACGGAGGCCCTCTTTGTGGACCGGATGAACAAACGGGCCCAGGAGCTGGGGCTGCTCAACACCCATTTCACCAACTGCACCGGGCTCTTTGACGATGAGGAGCACTACTCCTCCGCCCGGGACATCGCCATCCTCTCCCGGGAGCTGATGCGCCATGCGGAGATCAAGCGCTTCACCACCATCTGGATGGACAGCATCCGGGACGGTGCCTTCGAGCTGGTGAACACCAACAGGCTGGTGAACCGCTATGAGGGCTGCACCGGGCTCAAAACCGGCTTTACCTCCAAGGCCATGTACTGTCTCTCCGCCACGGCGGAGCGGGACGGGGTCGCCTTCCTTGCGGTCGTCATGCACGGAGAGAGCGCCGAAAGCCGCAATGCCGACGCCACCGCCCTTTTGAACTTTGCCTTTTCCAATTACAGTCTCTGCTCCCTCCGGCCGGAGGCGCCTTTGCCGGAGCTGCCTGTGGAGATGGGCGGGGAGGGCAGCGTTCCCCTCCGCTGCGGCGGGGATGCCTGGACCCTCACGGAGAAAAAGAGCGGCAGCCCCAGCTATACGCTGCAGCTGCCCCGGCTTCTCTCCGCCCCGGTGGAGGAGGGGCAGCAGGTGGGCAGTCTTCTGGTCCGTCTGGGCGAGGAAACGGTGGCGGAAGTGCCGATCCTGGCGGCGGAGTCCGTGCCGCGCATCGGCTTCTGGGGCATTTTCCGGAAACTGGCCGGCAGTCTGACAGGACTTTGAGGAAGGAAGGAATGAAGACGTTTCGCTCATGAAGAAATGGAGCTGTCCTCTTCAGGGACAATTGCAATCATGCCGCTCTGCGGCACACCATACCTGGATCGAAGATCCCTTCATTTTGCTTCATCCCTTCATTTCTTCATTCCTTTTGTTTTCCTTGCAATCGCGGGAAAATGGAGTATAATATTGCCGAAAACTTTAATTACTTGAGGAGGCAATATGGTACACGTAGATCTTTCCGGCGCGCAGAAATTCTTCACCGCCGCCGGCCCCGATTACAAGCTGGCCGCACTGGCCCATGAGACGCTGGCAAACGGCACCGGCCTTGGCGCCGACTTTATCGGCTGGCGCAGCCTTCCCCAGCACATCAAGGAAACCGAACTGGACCGGATCGTGGCCGCAGCGGAAAAGATCCGTGCCCGCTCCACCGCGCTGGTCGTCATCGGCATCGGCGGCTCCTATCTGGGTGCACGCGGCGCCATTGAGCTTTTGAAGCCCGTTCCCGGCAAGGGCGATCCCCGGGTCTTCTTTGTGGGCAACACTCTCTCCGCCGACGCGCTGTGGGACACCCTGGATCAGCTGGGCGATCAGGACTTTGACGTGAACGTGATCTCCAAGTCCGGCACCACTCTGGAGCCCGCCGCCTCCTTCCGCATCTTCCGGGAGCTGCTGGCCAAGAAGTACGGTGACAAGGCCGACGAGCACATCTTCGCCACCACCGACGCCAAACGCGGCGCCCTCAAGTCCCTGGCCAACGACCGGGGCTGGGAGAGCTTTGTGGTGCCCGACGATGTGGGCGGCCGCTTCAGCGTGCTGTCCGCGGTGGGCCTGCTGCCCATGGCCGTGGCCGGCATCGACGTGCGCCTGGTCATCGAGAGCGCCATTTCCGAGCTGAAGGCCCTGGACCTGCGTTCTCCGGAGAACCCGGCCTGGCAGTATGCCGCCGCCCGGCAGCATCTCTACGGCAAGGGCTACGGTATCGAGATCCTGGGCTGCTACGAGCCCAGCTTCCGTTTCATGGGCGAGTGGTGGAAGCAGCTCTACGGCGAGAGCGAAGGCAAGGACGGCAAGGGCATCTTCCCCGCCAGCGTGGAGTTCACCGCGGACCTGCACTCCATGGGCCAGTTCATCCAGGCCGGTCCCCGCACCCTGATGGAGACCATCGTCCGCTTCTCCCGCAGCCGCCGGGACTTCCCCTTCCCCAATGACGAGCAGAACGCCGACGGGCTCAACTATCTGGTGGGCAAGGACATGGCGGATATCAACCGCATCGCTTCCGACGCCGTGCGCGAGGCCCATGTGGCCGGCGGCGTACCCAACCTGGTGGTGGAGGTCCCCAAGCGCAACGAGGAGGGCTTCGCCGCTCTGGTCTGCTTCTTCGAGGTAGCCTGCGCCATCTCCGGCTACATGTCCGGCGTCAATCCCTTTGACCAGCCCGGCGTGGAGGCCTACAAGAAGAACATGTTCCGCATGCTGGGCAAGCCCGGCGCGGTCTGATTCCCCATTTCAACACAAAAAACCGGAGTCATGAGACTCCGGTTTTTTGTGTCAGACTGTAGACAAACCTATGCGGCAACGCTTGGACACGCATGGGGGGATT
>CAMOXK010000057.1 GCA_946629065.1 uncultured Clostridia bacterium | reverse complement strand
AGACGTTCAGCCGCAGTTTTCCGTTAAATGAAGTGCTGCACGACGTGATGTTCGACGGCACGACCTCAGTCTCCGTCTTCGTGTCCGTATAGGTCTTACCCTGGAACACAGCGGTGGCCGTGTAGGTGGTCACGCCGTCCGCGGTCTCCTTGGTCAGCTCCGCGGAAACAGAGGCAGTGTGAGTGGCATCGTGCTTGCAAACGAACTCCGCGTCCGCGTAGGAGAAGTCATCGGCCCAGACCCAGGTGGGATCGCCCCAGTCATGGCCCGGGTTGCCAGGCAGGATCACATCCGACTGTTCGTCCAGCTCAAGCTTAGCATTGCGCTCCAGCGTGATCGTGGAGGCGATCTCTCCGCACTCCAGAGCGCTTTCATCCTCAACACTGAAGATCAGCGTGATGATCGCTTCGCCCTTGGCAATGTCATCGCCTGCGGCGTCCTTGTTGGCATAGGCGATGGTGACCACAGTTTTTCCATCGCTTTCATCCACGTGGACAGAGAGGTTGCTGGCATTCTTGCAGTCGGTCCAGCTTGCAAGGCTCACAAGCTCGGGATAGAAGACCACTGAGATCAAGCCGTTGTGGCTTGCCTCGATTTCGGAAATATCGATGGCAATGGTGTTGTCGTCTGCTGCCTGAGGCTCTGCGGTGTGCACGCGGGGAGCCGCGCCCACAGTGCCGCGGAAGGCCGTGAGGCCGCCGAGATAAGCGCTGTTCTGGCCGTCGTCCGCGGGAACGGGCTCAATGATGGGCTCCTCCACCGGGGCGATGGTGCCCTCGCCGTCCTCGATGCTGCCCTCTTCGGCAGGCTCCTGCTCCTCATTTTCAGGTTCGGGGGTCGCCACTTCCATGCCGAGGATCTGAGACAGGCGTTCGATAACGTCCGGGGTCATCAGCTCTTCGCGGGTGGCAACAGGCCGCAGATCGATCGCCTCCGTCACAGGCTCGTCGCCCACGCTGTAAGGCGCAGCGTGACCGTTGACATAGAGGCCTCCCACCGGCCACACGCCCTCGCCGAAGTTGCCGGCGTGATACACTTGCTTGGTGGTGGGCTGGATGATGATCATCTCGGTCTCATTGTCCGTCTGATGTGACCAGTAAAGATAGGTTCCGTCATAGTAAAGGGACTGATACTGGACCGAGGTTCCGATGCCGGTATCAACAACCAAGGTCGGAGCGCTGAAGGTGATTCCCTTGCTGCTGCTGTAGCTCTGACTGGTCTGCCAAATCTTGCCGGTCTCATCCAGGATGAAGTAAGTCGCAGAGGTAGTGCTGATGGTCCTTGCACACACAGCGGCCACATAAGCGTCACCGACGTTGGTGGTGCTCAGATCCAGCAGGCCCATCGGAAGCAGCGAGTACTGATCACTGCTGGGATCGTCCTCGTCCACTGCTTCGGGCTCAATATTGCCGAATATGATGTACTTGGCAAAGCCAAAGACCGTATACCCGGTGCCAAAGCTCGTGCCGACTCTGGCCATGCCGAAGGCAGGAACATAGCAGACGCCCTTTTCCGTCAAGCCATAGTTACTGCTGACCGTGTACAGAGTACCGTCACTGGAAAGGTCGCAGGTGCTGGCATAGAGGGTATTGGCATCCGCCATATAGGCGTTGCTCAGATAGATAGGCGCATCATTGCTGTCCACCACCGCGCCGCTGTCCGCATTCCAGGAGGGCAAGGTGTTGGTATTGAAGCTGGAGAAGAACACACTTCCGGCCTCATCCCAGACAATGCCGTTCAGTGCTTTCTCAAAGCTGACGACTTTCACTTTGCATTCGGCAAATACCGCATTGTTCGCATTGGACGTGGCGCGGATCGTAGCCTCGGCAGAATACATGTGCTGATTGTCCGCAGTGGTACCCGCACTGACGGCCGTAATCTTACCGGCCTGGTCCACGGTGGCCACGCTGGGATTGGAACTGCTCCACGTAATGGTCCGATCCTCCGCCGTCAGCGGAAGTACCTTGGCGGTGAGGTCTGCGGTGCTGCCCTTGTAGAGCTCCAGACTGTCCGCCGTCAGGGTCACAGAGGACACGCTGTAAGGATCCACTTCGGAGCGGATCACGGTCTTCTGGAACAGGTAGATGCTGCTGGCCGCCGTGGTAAGGCTGAAGCTGTTGTTGTAAAAACGCAGATAGGTGGCTTTATCGGTGAATCTCAGCTGCCCGCCGCTGTACTGCCAGGTGTTATAGTTATCTGTCTCGCTGACCTCAAGCGTAGTGCCGGTTCTGCTGTTTCTCTTCAGATAGTTACCGTTGTTGCTCAGCTTCACGCCGCTGCCGGCAGTCCAAACTGCAGTATCCGACACATCCTCAGGCCGAATATAGAGCTTGCCTTGGGAGGTGTAGTCGCCGGTTCTGACAATTACTTCATTGCTGGTGATCGTATTGCTCCAGCTTCCGGCGGTGTAGCCCAGCGCATAACCGGTACCGGTCGTATTGGTATTGACGATCAGATAATCCTCGCCGGCAGTCAGGGTGTCACTCAGCACATAGAGCGTCTTCTCTTCCCAGGTATTGTTGTTGACCTTCACGGCCATGGCGGCCTCGTTGCCCGCATAGTCGCCGGCAAACACCGCCACATAGCCGTGGGCGTTGGCAATGGCCTCACTGGCGTCCACGCTCAGATCGCAGGTGGGATTGGCGGGAGCCGCTTCTTTGTAAATGGTCTCGCCGTCCAGACTCATCACAGCCACATAGGCCAGATTCTGGTTGTCCTCGGTTTTGACCGTGAGCGTATTCCCGTTCAGCGTGGCGCTGAGGATCCGGGGATCGGTGTTGTCCACCACAAAGTCATAGCCCACGAAGGCGCCCTTGCCCAGCACGTTGTCCGTCAGCAGGGTATTGAAGCCAGCCTGGCTCAGCACACCGGAGCTGCCAGCATCGTAGCTCTTGTTCACCAGCATGGCGTTGTACTCGGGGATGGCGTAGAAGCCCACGCGGAAGGTGTCGTTCTCGGCAAGTCCGTAGCTGGCGGGAGTCTTGTTGATGCTGTAGGATTTCATTGTGGTATTCTGCCAGCTGCCCTGGTTCACGTAATACCACAGGCCGGTAACATTATTGCCCACGATGGAAGAGTTCAGCACTTCGCTGACCTGGCCATTCTGCAGTTTGCTGACCGCATAGCCGGTGGTTCCGGCAGAACGGATCAGATTGTAGGCAATGCTCTGCATGGTCGTATTGCTGTTGATGGCAAGTCTCTCAGCAGGGAACTGCTCTTCCACCATGTAGGGGTTGCCGCTGAACCTCACGGAGGAGCCGTTCATCTGCAGTTTCATGTAGTTGGTGTCTCTGTTTCCGGAGTAAGGCAGCTGCTCGCTGCCATAGAGAGTCTCCACATAGGAGGTGGTCTCAAACATGGTGGCATCGGTCCAGGAGCCGTAGAAGCCCAGGATGGGGATGGAGTGCTCATCAGTATAGACGGCGCCATCCCTGGTGGTGCCCACTGCGCTCACATAGGTGAAGCCCTCGATGAAGGCGCCGCCGGGAAATTCGGCAGTCAGACTGTTCTTCAAGTTCTCGGGCAGCTTGATGCGCACTGCGCAGTAACGGCTGCCGCGTGCGGGGACAAGTCCGTCCTGGGTGTCGCCTTCCTTCTCGGACACAAAGCCCAGCAGCTGATAGGCGTCCAGGGTAGTGACGTCGGTGTCGCCGTCCAGGTCGGCCACGCTCAGGTCCAGCTTTTCCTTTTCCGTTTCACCGCTCAGGAAGTCCAGGATCGCCTGGGCGTCATCCCGATCGGTCTTACCGTCCTTGTTCACATCATGCTCGTTGGGAACAGCGGAGCCGTCCAGAGGAGCCCACCACTTGGTGGCACTGGCATCCAGCATGGAGGTGCCGCGGAGCATCAGCTCCCCGTCACTGGCCTGAGTGAACACGTCGGTGGTCACATCAAAAACCATGTCGTCGTCAGTCAGGTTATAGACCGTGAAGCCGAAGCTGTAGTCGCCCTTGCGATCGGGATCATCACCCAGCTCCACCTTCACCTTGCCGTCAGCCGCGGCACCGGTAAGGCCGGTGAGGCCGCTGTTGGAAGGATCCATCATGATGACGGAGTTTGCCGTCGTAGCCAGGCTCACATCCGCAAGGCCTGCGCCCTGCTGCAGGATGGAGATGTAGCTGTTTTTCGGTGCCATGGGCGTGGAGGTGGACATCAGCAGGCTCTGGGCGATGGCGCGAATGCTGTAGCTGCCGAGGCCCTGATTCTGGCTTCTGACGTCCTCTTCCCGGATCCGCTCTGCCAGCACCGCGGCAAGGCCTGCCATATGAGGAGCCGCCATGGAGGTGCCGCTGTAGCTCACATACTGGTCGGCGCCGCCCGTGCTGCCGCCGCTGGTCTTGGCAGTACCGTTCACGGAATAGATATCTCCGCCGGGGGCGGTGATCTCCGGCTTCATGAGCAGAGAGCCGGGGACGCCCCAGGAGCTGAAGTCGGTGATGGTGGCCTCAGAGCGATCGATGACAACGCTCTTCTCCGTATCGGTCACCTTCATGTTGCCAGTGTAATAGGTAAGACCGTCCACAGAAATCGCTGAACTGCCGGCCTTGATCTGCTGGGCGGAATCCAGGGTGATGGTCACCATGGGGAAGGTGCCGGTGAAGTCGGTCAGATCCATATGGATGGTGCCGGACTTGCTGTTGGCAATGATCAGGGCCTTGGGGTTGTAGCTCTTGGCGTTTTCGCCCTTCTCCACAAAGGACAGCTCGCCGCGGTTCACGATCACGACCTTGCCGGAGAGCCCCACCATGTCATTGATCTGTCTGAACTCCTCCGCCGTGCCGACAGAGTCGATGTATACATACTGATAGGAGCCGGCAATGGTAACAAGTTCCGGGTTGGTATAGGTCGTTCCCTCTTCCTCGTTGCCGGTGGACTCGTAATAGAAGACGTCCAGATTGCCGTTGAACTGCATCGGCGTACCGGTGGTAAGGGTGTTCTGGGCTGCAGCCACGCAGAGGCTGTTCACGAAAGAGCCGGGGCTGCCGCCGGTATGGGTATACACGTCCTCAATATAGGGCGTGCCAGAGGCGGCAAAGTCCGTGGCGGAGTAAGAGTTGCCGGCGGAGATGGTCAGCACCATGTCGTCGTTATGCTCACCGTTGGCCCAGCCATTCAGGTAGGACTGATAGCTGTTGTCAAAGCTCCAACCAGGTGCGCCGGAGCCAAGAGACAGGTTGCACACGTCGGCGCCAAGGACAATGGCGTCCTCGATGGCGACCATATAGTCAGAGTCATAAGCGCCGCCGGAAGCACCAAAGACCTTCATCACAAAGAGCTGGGCGTCGGGCGCCATGCCCACTGCGCCCACCTGGGTGGCCGCTTCCACGTAGGAACTGCCGCTCTTGATGTAGCGGTTGGCCGCGGCGATGCCTGCCACGTGAGAACCGTGGTTGCCCTCGGTATCACCGACGTGGGTGATGGTGGTGTTCTCGTCCACATAGTTGTAGCCGTAGGGGATCTTGGCGCTGACGTAGTTGCCGCTCTTGCTGTTGAGCTGGCCGGCCAAGGCAGAAACCTGGCTCTCGGTCATCAGTTCCCCGGTGGCACCAGCCTTGTTCACCGAGTATGTGAAGGGATCGGCGGCAAAGGACTGGTGGCTGGTATCGATACCGGTGTCGACGATGGCGATCTTGCTGCCGGCACCGGTGAAGCCGGCGGCCCAGGCAGTGGCGGCGCCGACCATGTTTTCACTGGTATTGGCCGTTTCGGGATCGGAGATGCTGCCCTCATCCATGGGCAGATACTGATTCTCCCGCTCCACACTGCGCACGCCGGGGATCTCCTTGACCTTTACCATCTCGCCGAGGCTCAGGTCGGCGGAAATGGCGTTCATCGCCAGGGTCATATTCCAGTGAACGTTCAGTTTGTGGCCAATGACGCTCTCGATCTGAGCGGTCATGGCATCCTGCTGCGCCTTCAGCCCATCGCGGTAGGCGATGGCTTCGGCATTGGTGCCCACGCCCTTGGCGCTGTAGCCAGCGGACAGGGTGGAGGGGCTATCCAGAAAGATGGAAGCCCGGACCACGGTATCCAGATCTTCCCCATCCATGGGAACGATCTCGTCCAGGTCCTCTTCCAGACCAAGTTTCCGGACATGGAGCTTGTCCGGGCTGATCTCTTCCATTTCCAGTTCCATGTCTCCGGAAACGGCATCTTCGGCAGGCTCCTCAGCGGGATCCTCCCCTTCCTCCTCTTCCGTGGACATGACAGAGTCCTCTGCGATCTCGGCAGGGGCCTCCTCGGCTTCTCCTTCATCTGCAAAACCGGTCACGCCCAGGGACAGGACCATGACCATGGCCAGCAGCAGAGACAGGAAACGCTTCCAACTGTTGTTCATATTATTCCTCCCTTACCAAGCCGGTGATACCCGGCTCAATTCTCGAGATGGGGCGCGTTCACTTTCTTTCTCTGCATCGTGAAAGCAAACGCGTGCGCAGCAAAACTTCCCCTTAAACTTGGATTATAAAGGAATCGGTCGGGTTTCGCAACTGTTTTTTCCTTCTCTTTTGGGAAAAATGACCTGTTTCCGGCTCCGATTTTTGTGCAAAGGGTAGCCTTGTCCCCATGCTCCCCCTGACAAGACGAAGAAAAGGACGTATTGTTCCCCTGGCGGAGGGAACAATACGTCCTTTTTTCATTTCAGGCCTCATGCGCCTTCGAGGCGCAGACTGCTGCCTTTCTCGCCGCTTTCCACCCGGATCTTTTGTGGGATGCACTCCTCCAGCTGCTCCACATGGGAGATGATGCCCACCAGTCTTTTGCCTTCCGAGAGCTGCCCCAGCACCTCCAGGGCCTTGTCCAGCACCCCGCCGCTGAGCGAGCCGAAGCCCTCGTCGATAAACAGGGCATCCAGGCTTTTCCCGCCTGCCCGATTCTGCACCACGTCCGCCAGACCCAGGGCCAGGGAGAGGGAGGTGAAAAAGCCCTCCCCCCCGGAGAGACTCTCAGAGCCTCGCATCTGGCCTGTACTCAGATCCAGCACCTGGATCTCCAGGCCGGCCTTGGCATTGCGCCGGTCGGCGGCGCTTCGATGGATCAACTGGTAGCGCCCGCCGCTCATGGTGTCCATGCGCCGGTTGGCCATCTCCAGAATCTCCCGGAACACCGCCCCCATGGCGTAGCGGTCGAAGCTCAGCTTGCCGCCCTCGCTGTTCACACCGACGGCCAGGCTCCCCAGGCGCTCCAGCCGCTTCCAGCTCCGGTCGCTTGCGGCAAGTGCCTGCCTTGCCTCTGCAGCTCGCTGAAGTACCTGGCGGTGGTTCAGCAGCAGGTTCTCCAGCTTTGTTCTTTCCTCCCCGCAGCGGGAAAGGGCTTCGTTCTCCTCAGCCAGCTGCCCCTCCAGCAGGGCAAGGTCCGCAGGCTCCTTTCCCGCCAGGCTCTCCCGCTGCTGCCTGAGCTCTTCGCTCTTGTGGCGAAGGGTCCCTTCCCAGTCGCCGATGGTTTTCTGCTCTTCCCGCAGCCAGACAGCCGGATCCTTTTCCCCCGCCGGGGAAAGGGCCGTCCGGGCCGCCTCTGCGCTGGCAAAGCCGTTTTCCTGAAGAGCCGCAGCCAGTTTCTTTTCCGCCTCGGCCGCTTCCAGCTCCCGCTGCCCGGCAAGTTTTTCTTTTTCCAGCAGGCCTCCCAGGGCGGTATCCCGCAGGGCTCTGGTCTCCTCCTGCCGCTTCCGGCTGCGCTCCAGCGCCGTTCGAAGACCTTCCCGCTCCCGGAGCATCTGCTGCTCTGCCGCGTTTGCTTCCATCTCGCTTTGATAGTGCAGGCCCGCTTCCCGCTCCCGGACCAGCGCCTTTCGGCTCTCTTCCCCAGTGCGCAGCTCCTCCAGCAGGGCGTGCAGTTTTTCCCTCTGCTCCGCGGCTGTCTTTCTCTCCCCCTCCAGCGCCGGGCCGCTCTGTCGCAGGGTCTGCCGCTCCCGTTCCAGCTCTTCGGCCTCCCGGAGCGCGCTTTCCGCCGCGTCCTTCCGCAGGCTCTCTTCCCGGATCATTTGCTCCAGCCCAGCCTGCTGCAGTGCTTCCCAGTCCGCACAATCCGGCAGCAGCTTCTGGGCCGCGGCCAGGACCGCATCCCTGCCGCTGCGCAGCCGGACCGCCAGGGCCTCTCTGCGCTTATCCTGTTCCGCTCTGGCTTTCTCCGCCTGTTCCAGACGCTCTCTTGCCCGGTCCACCCGGTCCTGATCCGGGATATGCTCGCCGCCTGGTGCAAAGCCTTCTTCCTGTTTCGCTGAAACGAGGCTGCCGCAGACCGGGCAGCAGGCCTGTCCCCTTTCTGCGATCTCCTGGCGCAGCTGGGATGCCATGATCCCCGCCTGGCCCGCCAGGAACGCGCGGTAGAGCCCATGGTGCCGCTGTTCGGCCTCCAAGGCCTCCTCTGTCAAGCGGGAGAGCGCTTCCTCCTCCTGTCGGAGCTGCTGCGTCTCCTTCCGGAGCCTGTCGCAGTCTCGCTGCAGGGTCATGAGCGCCTCCTCACGGAGCTTGCTCTGCTCCCAGTCTCCCTTTCGCTGGAGCACCAGAGCCTCGGTCCCGTCCAGCTCCTCCAGTCTCTGCCGGAGCGCGGCCAGGTTTTCTTCTGCCGCTGTGCAGCGCCGGGCCGCTTCCGCTTCCCGGGCCTGCGTCTGCTCCTTCTCCTGCCAGAGTTTCCGCAGTTCTATCCTCGTTTCCTCCAGCTCCCGCAGCCTCCGGAGCTGTTCCTCCGTCTGCTGCAGCTGAACTTCCAATTCCCGCAGCTTTGCCTGCTTTTCCTCGTCCTCCCGTCCTTCCTCCAGGGCTTGGGCAAGGTCCTTTTCTCGTCGTTCCGTCTCCAGCTGCTGCAGTCGGAGTTCCTCCCGACATCGGAGCATGGCCCGGTCCGCCCGGTCCCGCTCGGCCAGATAGGGCAGGAGCTTGTGATAAACCGTCTCCGCCCGCTCCAGTCGCTCCCGGCGAAGGCGCATTTCTTCCCTGCGTCCCTCCAGGCCGTCCCGTTCCTGCTCCAGGCGTTCCAGATCCGCAAAGCGGGCGTTCAGCTCCAGGGCCGCGCCCTTCTGTCTGTCCAGCTCACTGATCCGCTGCCGCAGGCTCTCCTGCCGGGCAGAGAGTGCGTTCTGCTTCTCCTGCTCCTCCGCAGTCAGTGCCAGCAGATTTTCCAGCAAAGCGGGGTGTCCGGGCAAAAAGCCCTCTGCCTTCTCCGGCTCCAGCCCCTCCGGCGGCAGGAACACGCTGCGCATCAGCAGCTGCAGCTCCTCCTGTCTGGCGCTTCGCCTTTTGGACAGCTCATCTCTGGCCCCGCTGAGCAGATTCTGGAACCGGAGATACGCGCTGTTATCGAAGAGCTTGCCCAGGATCTCATTTTTCTTGTCGCTGTCCGCCTTCAGGAATTCCCGAAACTCTCCCTGGGCCAGCATCACGATCTTGCGGAACTGCTCCGCATTCAGGCCCAGCAGCTCCTCAATGCGTTTGGTCACTTTGTCGGCGCCCTCAGTGGGCTCCCGGTCCGGCTCTTCCAGCAGCGCGCTGATCTGCTGATCGCCGTAGTCCCCCTCGCTCCCCCGTTTTTTGGGGAAGTGGATGCTGCGGTGAACGGTGTATTCCTTGCCGCCCTCCTCAAAGCGCAGCTTCACCACAGTGTCTGTGCTCTTGTCCACAAAGTCGCTGTGGAGCATGGCGGGGCTCCGGTCCCGGCCGCTGGCTCTGCCGTAGAGGGCAAAGACCACCGCGTCAAAGATCGTGGTCTTGCCGGCGCCGGTGTCTCCCGCCACCAGATAGAGTCCCCGGTGCAGCTGGGCAAAGGGGACCGTGGCCTTCCCGGCGTAGGAGCCGAAGGCCGTCATTTCCAGTTCCAGCGGTCTCATCGCGCCGCCTCCTGTTCTGCCAAATACTCCAGCAGGGCGTCGATGTCCTGCTGCTCACTTGTGCCGCTGCTCTCCCGGTGGCGGAGCCGCTCCCCGGCAAAATGCAGCAGGGCCAGATCCTCCTCCGCCGGCTCCTCGCCGCCGCAGCGTTCGGCATAGAATTGGGCAAAAAGCTCTTCCACGCTCTGTTCCCGCCCCGCCTCCGGGGCTGTGCCGCTTTCGTTGCCGAAGGGATTGTATTCACTCACGAGTTCCAGCACACGGCTGTCCCTGGTCCGGGCAAGTTCCCGGAAAAAGTCGCCGATCTCCGGGGTCACCCGGCTGTCCGTCAGCACGATGCGCAGGAATTCTCCCCGGCTCTCCCGGGCGATCTCCGTCTCCCGCAGTTCTTCCCAGGCGCCTCTTGCCTCCCGCAGAGGGTGCAGGGCCGGGATGGAGAGCTGTCGGATCTGCGCCGCTTCTCCCGGAGCACCCAGTTCCACCAAAACTGGCCCCTTGGCCGGCTGCCTGGTCTCGTTGAAGTGGTAGCAGAGGGGGGATCCGGCATAGCGGACGTTCTCCCGCCCTACCGGATAGGCAGCGTGGATATGGCCCAGGGCCACATAGGCAAAGCCGTCGAAAGCGGAAACGTCCACCTCTCCAATTCCTCCCACCATGGTCTCCGAGCCGCCGCGCACCGACTCCTCGCCGTTTGCCGTCACGTTCTGGTGGGCGATGAGCACGTTGCGCTCAGCAAAATCCATGTCCTGGGCCTGCAGCAGCCGCCGCACCGCCGTGTCATAGTCCCGGATGCTTTCATCCTCCAGCACCTGGGCTGCCAGAGCAGGGAACACATAGGGCAGCAGCCAAAAGTGCACAGGCCCCCATTGGTCCTGCAGCGTCACGCAGGGGAGCTTGCCGCCCCTTGGCAGCGTTCCCGCGATGTGAACCCCGGTTTTCCCCAACAGCCCGCTCAAAAAGCTCAGCCGTTGGCCGGAGTCATGGTTGCCCGCTATGAGCAGTACCGGGATCCCCTGCTCCGCAAGGCCCGAGAGCATCCGGGACAGCAGCTCCACCGCGTCGCCGGAGGGGGCGCTCCGGTCATAGACGTCCCCGGCGATCAGCACCGCGTCGGGCCGAAGCTCTCCGCTCAGTTCCAAAAAACGCCGGATCCAATCCGCCTGGTCCCCGCTCTCCAGCAGGGAGACGCCGTGCAGGCTCTTTCCCAGGTGCAGGTCCGCCAGATGCAGAAATCTCATACTCTTTTCCCCCTGTTATTTCTTTTTTTCAGTATACCACGCCTTGAAGGGACAGGCAAATGCGTGAAGAATGAAAATCTAAGAATTATGGTGCTTTGCGAGATTTCAATCCATCCCCGAAGGGGGATACCTCAACTCTTCACTTTTCTCTTTTCACTCTTCTCTTTTCAATCCCCCGCTCCTGTGCTATAATCAGGGCACAGATCAAACAAAGGAGAGATCCCCCATGAAACAGCAGATGCCATCCCTGGACCAATGGCTCCGGGAGGCCAAGGAAGAGAAAGACGCTCCCCTCTGCGGCATGTACCTGGCCCATAACGGCACCGTCCGCCAGACGGCCCGCGCCCTCGTCCGCAACCGCGCGGAGGATACCGCTCCCGTCTCCGGCATGCACTTTGCCTGGGATCGGGACAAGGTAGCCAGCGCGCTGGAGGAGGCCCGCGCCCTCCCCGGGATCTATCACATCCGCGTGTGGCTCAACGAAGGGGATCTGGAGCTGGGAGACGATATCATGCTGGTCCTGGTCGGCGGGGACATCCGCCCCCGGGTCATCGACGCGCTCCAGTTTCTGGTGGGCAAGATCAAAAACGAGTGCGTCATCGAGCAGGAGATCTACTGATCTCCATCAACAAGAGCAGCGAGGGAAAACGTCTTGTTTCCCCTCGCTGCTTCAAGCTGTCGACAAAGTGTCGACAGCTTGAAACGCAGAAATGGGAACTACCGAAAAAGTTCCCATTTTTGCGCGGATTGAACGTGAAGGGGGGCATACCCTCCCCCCTTCACAATCCCCCCATGCGTGTCCAAGCGTTGCCGCATGGGCGAAGGGTTGTCTACAGTCTGAAGCAGCGAGGGAAAACGTCTTGTTTCCCCTCGCTGCTTTTATCATATCTCCTAAAAAACTCAAAACTAAAAAACTAAAAACTTCAACTCACAGCGCCGCGATCTCCCGGAAGAGCGCGGCGTTTTTGCCGTCCTTCCGGTAAAACACCGGGATCCTGCCGAGAGGAGCCTCCACCCGGAGCTTTCGGCCGCCCTTATAGGTCTTTCCGCTCCAGAGGTGCACCCACTTCCCCTTGGGGAGCCACACAGTCCGGCTTTTCACATTCTCCCGGATCACAGGGCAAACAAAGAGCTCGTCGCCCAGAAAATAGGAGTACATATCCCGGCTCTTGCTCTCGTCCATCTCCTCCCAGAAATCCGGGCGGATGGCAGGCAGGCCCTCTTTGGCAAGCTCCACGCAGCGGGTAAGATAGGGTTTCAGGGCTTTGTGGATCTTTGTGAGCCGCACCGTCTGGGGGATGACCTCCTCCGTATAGGGCTGGGCGTTGGCCCAGGGACGGATGGCCTCGTGGCTGCGCATCATAAGAGAGAAGGCACACATCTCCATCCAGCGGGTGAAGAGCTCCGGGCTGCGCTTGAGCTTGCCGAAGGAGAAGAAGCCGCCCACATCGCAGTGGATCAGGGTCACTCCGGAAAAGCCCAGGGAGAAACTTGCCGGCATCACGCAGGGCAGGCCATAGTCCTTTGTGGTGTCGGTGTGCTGATCGCCGTTCCACATCACCGGGGCGTATTGCTGGATCCCCAGGTAGCCGGAGCGGGTGAAGAAGAAGGCTTCGTTCTCCTTCCCGGCTTCTTCGATGGCCTCCCGGTTGACTTTGGCCCAGAGCACCGGCCAGAGATTGTGGAGCTTGGCCGGGTCCCCATCGTGGAGCACGCAGTCAATGGGCAGATACTCACCGAAATCCGCCATCCAGCCGGAGACGCCCAGGTCCAGCATGTTCTTTTTGATCAGCACGTCCTTGATGTAGCGCACCGCCTCCGGGTTCGTCAGGTCCAGCATGCCCGCGTCAAAGGTAGTGGATTTGATATGGTAGATGCTGCCGTCCCGCTTGGTGATGAGATAGCCCTTCACTTTACAATAGGTATAGAGATGGCTGTCCTTCACCAGATAGGGGTTCAGGTAGGCCAGGAACTTCACGCCCCTCGCGTTCAGCTCCCGGATCATGCCCTTAAGATCTGGATAGAGCTTTTCGTCCGCCTCCCAGTTCCACCAGACCTGATAGCCCATCACGGTCTTATTGCAGCCGGACCAGTCCTGGCTCCACACGCCGCAGATCGCCGCCCCCTCGTCCAGCAGACGGAAGGTCTTTTGCAGCACCTCCTCCCGGCCGCCCTGGGCTCCCAGGATCATGCCGTCCATGCACCAGTCGGGGATGTACTGCCGGTTGGGCGTCTGGATGGAAATGAGGGCCGA
>CAMOXK010000056.1 GCA_946629065.1 uncultured Clostridia bacterium | reverse complement strand
CCGAGGGAGGTGGCATCCGCCGCTCTCCCGCGAGGCGGATGACGGAGGGAGTCGTCCCCCGCTCTGTCATGGCTTCGCGCAGGCGACGCCGAAGTCGAAGGATCTATAAAAAAGATTCTTCGTTTTCCCGCAAGAAAGGGCTTGACAAAGGCGGCAAACGGGTGTATTCTATCCAAGCTGATGGACGATTGGCGCAGCTGGTAGCGCATCCGCTTGACGTGCGGGAGGTCACAAGTTCGAGTCTTGTATCGTCCACCATGAAATCGTCACCAAATGGTGACGATTTCTTTTTTTTGCCCACTTTTTGCTCTAAAAAGTTAGCAGTACCCTTACGGTACCCTTATAAAGGTACAAAGAGGGCGTCAGGTTAAGAGGGTTTTTATGGTGTCTTCCATCCTCGCAGCGGAGTTTTTCTTCATGGTTTCATTGGCATGAGCGTAGACCTTCATGGTGAATTCAGGAGTCGCATGACCCAAATTCTCCTGAACTGTCTTACTCATGGGGATGATCCTTGATGCGCTCCAAGAAGGACTTGATCTGTGAACGACGGCTTTTCGCATAAGCTGGCAGACGAGACGTTTCTCCTTTTGTCCGGAATGCATTGCATTCCGGATGTTTTTCGTTTATGATAGTTTGGTACGGCTTCTCATGGTCCGTACCCTACGATTGTTTTTCTCTGTAAAGGATCGCCGCCATGGTCTTCAACAGTTACAGCTTTCTCTTTCTTTTCTTTCCGATCTTTTTCATCCTCTACCGGAAGGTCCCCCTCCGGTGGTGCCTTCCCCTGCTCTGCGCGGGGAGCCTGGTTTTCTACGCCATCGGGGTGTGGGGACGGCTCTGGCAGCTGCTTCTGCTGCTGGGGATGGCCCTGTTCGGCTTTCTGGGCTGCCTGCTGTTCCGGCGGGAAGGGCTGCGGAAAAAGTGGCTCCTGGCCCTGTGGCTCTGCGTCACGGCGGCGCCGCTGGCCTATGTGAAGCTGGCGGGCCTCTTTCTGCCCCAGGCCCCGGCTCTGCCCCTGGGACTCAGTTTCTATACCTTCCAGCAGATCGCCCTTCTGGTCTTCGCCTGGCAGGGCGGCTTTGTCACCGCGGAGGAATACGCCGCGGGGGTGCTGATGTTCCCTAAGCTGATCTCCGGTCCCCTGGCGGAGCCGGAGGAGCTGCTGGACGAGCTGGACGATCCCCGGCGGAGCCTTGGCAGGCTCGCCGAGGGCCTGGAGGACTTCATCCTGGGCCTGGCCTGCAAGGTCATCGTGGCGGATCATCTGGCGGGCATCCTGGGTCCGATCCGGGTCCGGGGCGTGCTGAGCGTCTCCGTGCCTCTGGCTTGGCTGGGTGTTCTCGGCTACGCCCTGCAGCTCTATTTTGACTTCTGGGGCTATTCCCGGATGGCGGTGGGCCTAGGGAAGATGCTGGGCTTCCGCCTGCCGGAGAACTTTGACCATCCCTACTGCTCCATCAGTGTCTCAGAGTTCTGGCGGCGCTGGCACATCACCTTGGGCCGCTGGTTCAAAACCTATGTCTACATCCCCCTGGGCGGCAGCCGCCGGGGCTTCGGGCGCATGGTGCTTGCCACGCTGACGGTGTGGCTGCTCACCGGTGTCTGGCACGGCGCGGGCTGGAACTACGTCCTCTGGGGGCTCATGATGTTCCTGCTCATCCTGCTGGAGCGCCTCTTCCTCGGCAGGGTGCTGAAAGCGCTGCCCCTGCTGGGGCACCTGTACCTGCCCCTGGTCATCGCTCTTTCCTGGGTGTTTTTCATCACGCCCGGGCCGGAGGCCGCCTTCTCTTATTTCTCCCGCCTCTTCGGCGGCGGGGCTCCCGCCTCCGATCCCGCCGACTGGCTGGCCGTCCTCCGCCGCTGCTGGCCCTATCTGGCCCTTGCCCTGGCGGACAGCACCCCGCTGCCCTCTCTTCTCTGGCAGAAGATCTCCGGCAGCCGCCTTGCCTGGCTGCTGCTCTTCCTGCTGTTCTGGGTCTGTGTCTATTATCTGGCAACGGCGGCAAGCGACCCGTTCCTGTACTTCAGCTTCTAAGGGGGTGACCGCCATGCCGAAACCGAAACAGAAAAGATCCAACGCCCTCGTCTGCCTGAAGGCGATCCTGGCCACGTCCATTTTGCTCACCGGCCTGGGCTTCACCCTGCGCCACACCCTGCTCAAAGGCCTGCCCCAGTATGAGGGGGTGCCGGCCTTGTCCGTGCCCTTTATGCTGCTGCAGGACAGCGGCCCCCTGCGGGAAGCCCGGGCCCGGGCGGCCTGGGAGGCCGCCCACAGCGCCGCCCCTGCGCCGGAGACACCCGCTCCCACCGTCCCGGTCCAGGAGATCCCCGTGACCCCGGCGCCCACAGCGGAGCCGACTCCCGAGCCGACCCCGGCGCCCACAGCGGAACCCACGCCTGAGCCCACCCCGGAGCCGACGCCTGAGCCCACCCCGGAACCCACGCCCGAGCCGGTGCCGGATCCGGCGGAGGAGAGCTTCTTCGACCACACCCTCTTCATCGGGGATTCCAAGATCGACGAGATGCGCAAGGCCGTGCGCATCGGCCAGGCCCAGTATTTCTGCGACACCAATTACAGCGTATACAACGTCTTTGACAAGCTGGCCACGGACCGGGACTTTACCGACGCCAGTCTGGACTGGGTCCTGGGCCACTGGGACTATGATCAGATCTATGTGGCCCTGGGCTACAACGAATGCGGCTATCCCTATCAGGGGCTCATGAGCCAGTTTGACTATGTGCTCCGCCGGGTCCACGAAGCCCAGCCCCAGGCCCGCATCATCCTCCACGCGGTCATGCACGCCAACCGCTATGTCAGCAACTCCTACGACTACTACTCCGTGGAGAACCTGGAAAAGGTCAACAGCGGCCTGCGGGAGCTGGCGGATTCCTATGACTGGATCTGGTTTGTGGACTGCAACGGCCCCTTCTGCGACGAGGAGGGCTACCTCTACGACTACATGTCCATGGACGGGGAACACCTGCTGCCCGAATACTCCATTCTCTGGGCGGAGGAGATCCGCCGCCAGGCCGTCACCGGCTGAGAGGATCGTCCGGGCAGGCATCTTTTCCAGCCTCGCCCTCGGACCCCTTCCACATCGCTGTTGCGAACGCGCTTTCATCATGGTATAATGCAAACACTGTCAAAACCGTAATATTCCGATACAGGAGGATATAGACAAATGAGATCAAGACAAGAGATCAAAGCCATCGGCAAGGAACAATTCAAGCTCAATTACTGGAACTGCGTGCTGGCGGCACTGCTGGTGACAGCGGTGCTGGGCGTTCTTTCCTGGATGAGCAACGGCCAGGAGATCGCCAGGGTCGTAAGCACCGGCCAGGATGCTTTCCGGGTCGTAAGCGGGCAGCAGGAGACCATTGAGATCATCAGCAGCCAGCCCGTCCAGACCACCGTTTCGGTGCGCGCCAACGCAGGCACCCTGCTGACGCTTCTGCTGGGCGGCCCCATCACCGTCGGCCTGAACTACTTCTTCGTGAAGAATGTCCGGGGCGAGCGGGACGAGCTCAGCGTCACCACTCCCTTCACCGAAGCCTTTAAGAACTATCCCCGCAAGCTGGGCGGCTCCCTCTGGATGGGCCTTTTCGTGTTCCTCTGGGCCCTTCTGTTCATCATCCCCGGCATCATCAAGGCCATCTCCTATGCCATGACCCAGTACATTCTGGCCGACTGCCCCAATGTGAAGGCCACGGACGCCCTGAAGCTCTCCATGCGCATGATGAAGGGCCACAAGTGGGAGTACTTCGTTTTTGGTCTGAGCTTTATCGGCTGGATCCTCCTCTCCGTGATCACCCTGGGCCTGGCCGCCGCCTTCTATACCGAGCCCTACATGCACAGCAGCACTGCCCAGTACTATCTGGAAGTGCGCAACGAGGCGCTGCGCACCGGCGCCATCACCCAGGGCCAGCTGGACGGAACAGAGCTGGTCTGAACCAAATAGAAACCTTCGCTGCCAAACCTGACGTTTGGCAGCGAAATTCATGATGGAACAAACCTGTCGATTGCAAGCTTTTGCGGAAAGGAGCTTCCTCCATGCAGCAGGCCGTTTTTTGTTCCGATCTCTACTTTCTTCTCCCGCCGGAGTATCCGGATTTTGAATCCTTCCGGGCAGCGGCGGAGGCCGCGCCCAAGCCCTTTGAGGTGAAGGCCCTTGTCCTGCGCGAAGACCACAGGATCCCCAACCATGGCGTGGAAAAAGGCGTTTGCATGGCCCCTTTCTTCCTGACCGGTTATCATGACGTGCCAAGCTTGCTGCGGATCTGGGACGCGGAGGATCTTTATCCCGCCCAGGTGGAGCTTCTGAGTCAGGAGGAATACAATGCCCGGCTGCGCCGTCTGGTCACAGACTTCTGCCCCGGCTGCACCCGCTACAAGCCCCTCACCAACCGGGTCCAAAGCCTGAACGGCCACTTTGAGGAGATCGCCCTGGACGGCTTCTGCGCCTATCGGGTGGAAACGCGGCCCTCCCCGCGCAGCCTTCGGCATCTGCTGTTCACCTTCGGAGGCTTCTGGAAGCACTTCTCCTATGGTACGGTTTCCGCGGAGGCGATGGGCCAGCGTTTGAAAGAGATGCTCTATCTGAATCTGGCCGAGCCTCAGCTCACCGAGGAGGACGGAGAAAAGCACTGGAGCGGCAGGGCCAAAACCGTCTTTGACGGGCAGGCCGCCTCCCTCGTCTCCGCCTATGTGCAGGAGGTGATCGATCCCGCCTACCACATCACCGCCCGGATGGACCGTCCCGCCGGGAAGGGCTTTGAAGACAGCGCCGGAACGGAGGATTTCCGCAAGGCCTGCAAGAAATATGGCCTTTCCGTGATGACGCTGCGCTTTGCTCCCCAGGGAGAGGAAAAGCTGCGGCGCTCCCTTGAGGAGCTGACAGAGCACTGGTATCTGTTCCCGCTGGATGGAGAAGCTGGCTGCCTGCGGTATTATGTTCTGGACAGCGCGGCAGTGCGGAAGGCCCTACACTACCGCCTGCCTCTCCTGCGCACGCTCGGACTCTCCGCTCAGTTCTCCGACCAGTACGGCAGCAAGGAATACGCCTTTGACGAGACCATGCACGAAGTCTAAACGGCAAAGCTTTCTTCCCATATTCTTTGCCGAAAGGCAACGGATTTCCTGCAAAAAGAGGACCTGAACGATGGCGTTCAGGTCCTCTTTTTGCCGGTAAGCTTTTTCTTCCCTGTTCCGCATAAACTGCGTCATTGACAAAGCCGCCCATTCCCTATACAGTAGAAAAGAATTATGCCCCAAAGGAGAATCCCCATGAAAGAAGCATTCGATCTGCAGCAGCACATTGAGCAGGGCGTGGAGAAGATCGTGGCGGACACGGCCAAGGCCACCCTCAAAAACCCCAAGGAGAGCGCCTTTATGCTCCGCTTTGCCGCCGCCAGCCGCAAGGCCTCCAAAAAACGCATGCAGCTGGAGCAGGAGGGCCTGCACGTCCCCGGCTTTCTCATCGCCAGCATCACCAGCAGCTGCAACCTCCACTGCGCGGGCTGCTATTCTCGCTGCAACAACGCCACCGTGGACGCCGCCCCCGTGGAGCAGCTGAGCCGGGAGGAATGGCAGCGGGTCTTTCAGGAGGCGGAGGAGCTGGGCATCAGCTTCATCATGCTGGCAGGAGGCGAGCCGCTGATCCGCCGGGACGTGATCGAGGCCGCCGGCGCCATGCCCAACATCATCTTCCCCATCTTCACCAACGGCACCTTCATCGACGAGCGCTACTTCAAGCTCCTGGACAGCTGCCGGAACCTGGTCCCGGTGCTGAGCATTGAGGGCGGCCGGGAGATCACCGACGCCCGCCGGGGCAGCGGCATCTACGATCTCGTCACCAAAAATATGGCGAAATTCAAGGAAAAGGGCCTGATCTTCGGCGCCTCCATCACCGTCACCACGGAGAATGTGGGGGAGGTCACCTCCCGGGACTTTGTCCGCAGGCTGGCCGACCAGGGCTGCAAGCTGGTGATCTATGTGGAGTTCGTCCCCGTGACGGAGGAGGCCAAATACCTTGCCCCCGGCGAGCAGGAGCGGGCGATCATGGCCCAGGCCATCGACGCCCTCCGCGCGGACTATGACGACATGGTGCTCCTCTCCTTCCCGGGAGACGAGCTGGCCATGGGCGGCTGCATGGCGGCGGGCCGGGAATTCTTCCACATCAACTCCCACGGCGGCGCCGAGCCCTGCCCCTTCTCCCCCTATTCCGACAGCAACGTGAAGCAGACTTCCCTGAAGGAAGCCATCCGCTCCCGGCTCTTTGAGCAGCTGCGGGAGCAGCATGTGCTGGAGGAGGAGCATGTGGGCGGCTGCGTCCTCTTCGCCCAGAAGGGCCAGGTGGAGCGGATCCTGGCGGAGATCGCCGCCTCCCGCTCATCGGAGCCGAAAGCCTGATCGCTCTCCCGCAGGGCCTCCATCAACCTCCCCTGCGCAAGGGGAATTGCGGGTTCCCGCCGCCGGTGGCGGAAGAAGGGAACTCGCAATTTCCGCAGCGGTCGAAAATCCCGAGGATCAGCGTAAGCCCGACGGGATTTTCGGGCACCGCAAGGCGTGAGTGGCATCCGCCGTCCCCCGCCCTAAAGGACTAGCTTCGCGTCGCAAGGCGGATGTCGGATGAGGTGTCGTACTCCCTCAGTCACGGTGGCAGGCCACCGCGACAGCTCCCTCGGAGAGGGAGCCAAAGAGCCTCCCTCCCTGAGGGAGGTGGCGCGGCGCGTCCCCCGCAAGCGCCGCGACGGAGGGAGTCGATCTGCGTCCCTCTGACGCCCTTGGCTCCCCCCTTCGGGGGGAGCTGTCACGTTGGCGAGCCGACGTGACAGAGAGGGGGGATCCATCCGGCTTTTCGTGGGATTTTTCTTGCCCTTCTCCCGCCGATCCGATATAATCCTTTTGAGCATGAAGCAGAGAGGAGCTAACCCTCATGGGAACTTGGAGCACCGGCATTCTGGACAACGACACCGCCCGGGATCTGCTGCCGGAATACAGTGTTGCCTTCTGGAAATACCCGGTCCCGGAAGCGCTGGCCCGGCTGGATGCCTTTGTGCGGCAGGATTTTGACGAGAGCGACAGCGAGGAATGGGCAAACTACCGTTATTCTCTGGCAGACTTTCTGTGGAAAAAGGGCATTCTCCCGGACGAAGTGCGCTCCCACACCGTCGCCATGATCGACAGCGGCTTCGGGCTGGAGCTCTGGGCAGAGGCCGGGGAAAAAGCCCTGAGGACCCGGCAGAAGGCCCTGGCTGCCTTCCGGGAAAAGCTGCTCTCTCCCCTGCCGCCCAGAAAAACGATCAAGCCTCATGTCCACACCCAGCGCATTTTCCGGGGCGGAGACCTTGTCGCCATCCAGCTGCAAACAGCCGGCAAGCCTTACACAGGCGGCAAGATGCGGCCCATGACCGACGAGGAATTCCACGCCTGTGACGGCAAATATGTGCTGCTGCAGCTCATCGGCTGTGAAGCCAGCTGGACCTCCGCTCTGGACCCGGAAGTCAAAGACTATTGGGCCGTCTTCCGCCTCTTTGAGGGGCTGTACGATACGCCGCCATGTGAGATCGATGTGGAGCAGCTGAAGCTTGCCTCGCTCCCCTACGGTTCCCTGCTCACACCCTATCTGTGCTGCGAGAGCAGCATGTTCCATTTCAAGCGCCGCAAGTATCAGCTTCTGGGCAACGCCGCGGCCGGTCCGATGCCTCATTCCAACGATCAGGCTGTCCTCACCCTCGGCATCGACCGTCCCTGGCTCAACACGGATTCCGAGCTTCTCGCCGCCATGGGGAAAGAGCCTGTGTGCAGCGTCTATCGGGGCGTGGGGCAGCGCTATCGGAACGTCATCCTTCATACTCTTCTCCCGGAGGACGAGGATGCCTCCCTCAGCCCGCGGGAACGAAGCAAGCTTCTCTTTCGTCGGGCCGACGCCATTACGGAGCATGCTTCCGCCGCCGAGCAGAGAGGCGCCCGGATCATACAGCTTTCCTATGGCGGCGTTCCCGTCGGTTTTCTGACCCTGGACGGGAAGCGGCTGGACGCCCTCTACATCCGGGACGATCAGAAGAATAAGGGCTTCGGCACCGCTCTGCTGGACTATGGGCTCTCCCAGGCCGGGTCCGGCGCCTTTCTGGACGTGCCGGAGGGCCACGCCGCCATGAGACGTATCTGCGAAAAGCTGCAGCTGCATCAGGTTCCAGGTGCGCAGCCAGGCTTTCTCCGCTGGCAGCAGCTTTGATGCTCCCCTTGGTAATCTTGCCATTCTGCACAAAAATCGTTGTTATTCTTTATTCGACTTGCACAATTTTTGGTGGAAACGCCTCTTGATTTTGGGCCGCGAAAGGACTATACTCGCGCCAGCAAATGAAAGGAGGCAACAAGCCATGCGTAAGATGAACAAGAAGAATCGCGGCTTTGAGGCCAAGGGCGTACAGCAGAACAATCTCCTGGAGGACAAGGATTTTGCCTATTATTTCTGGACGCTTCCCCTCTTCGGCATGTAAGCCACAGCCCAGAATAACAATTCGAGCGTTTCCGCTCTTTTCATACAACAACAATTTCAATTACTATATTAACGAAGCCGCGTCGGAGAACCGACGCGGCTTCGTTTTTTGTTGCCCGTGAAAAGGCAAGGCCCTCCTGCTTCCCCCCGAGGGGGAAGTGGCCGCAGGCCGATAGGGGGGCTCGATGCTTCATTTTCGCTTCGGCAGCATGGAATACCAGCGGAGATAGTCCTTCTCCTCCGCCCCCATGCGCAGGTAGCGCAGCAGGATCTCGGCGCAGGCCCGACTGTCGCTGCCGGCGTGGTGGTGGTCCAGATCAATGCCGAAATACTGGCTCATGGCGTCCAGCTTGTGGCTGATCCCCGGCAGGATCCGCCGGCCCATCTGCACGGTGCAGAGATAGGGCACACTCTTTTTCCAGGCGATGTCATAGTCGTCCAGGCAGCGGCGCAGCACGCCCAGGTCGAAAGTCGCGTTGTGGGCCACCAGCACGCCCCCGCTCATGAGCCCCTCGATTTTGGGCCAGAGCTCCGGGAAGGTCGGCGCGTCCTTCACGCTCTCCTCGCTGATGCCGGTGAGCCAGGTGTTGAAGGGGTCAAAGTCCGTCTCCGGGTCCACCAGGGAGTAAAACTCCTCCACGATTGCCCCGTCCTCCGCCACGGTGATGCCGATGGCGCTCATGCGGTGGTTCAGCCGGTTGGGCGTCTCCACGTCAAAGGCGATGTATTTTGCCATAGTGTTTTACCTCTTCAGATCTTCGCTGAGCTCCTCCGGGACGCCCCGGGGCCCCCGCACGGCGCCCACGCCGTAATGGGTCTTCAGCTTTTCAAAGGAAAAGCGCCCGGGTGCGTAGCGCTTTAAAAGCCGAATGTGCATCAGACTCCGTATGCTTAACCCCTCCCGGTTGAAGCGATAGGGGATGTCCGTCTCCGTCACCCGGCATTTATAGAGGATGGAGGACACCGGCGCGCCCACATAGAGGAACACGATATCTCCCTTTTTGATGCCGCTGCCCTGCTTCCAGTTGATCTCCTTCACCTCGTCAAAGGCGTGGACGATGTCGAAATACTGGGGATTGGAGGGGATGAGCCACTCCTTGGCGGGGCGCAGGGCCTTCTTCTCCTTGGCCGAGGCCGTGACCCGATAGCTCATGTCCACCAGGGCAAAGATCCGCGCCGTGTCCACCGTGCCGTCCAGCAGCACGCTGACCCAGCTGCCCCGGCTGATGTGATAGCCGGGAAAGATCCCCTCCTCCTGGCTCATGAGATCCGCCAGCAGGGGGCTCTCCAGCTTGAGGTTTACGATGTAGACGCTCTCTTTCCCCGCGAGGCCCAGTTTTTCCTTGGGCAGGTCCATCACCAGGGCAAACCACTTCTCATTGTCCTTGTGGCGGAAGATCCCGTAATTGGGATAGCGCGCCCAGAGAAATTCCATCTCCGCCTTATATTTCTTTCGGATGTACCGGACCAGTTCTTCCCGCTGGCTATTATCCATGCGCTCTCCTCCGCCTGTTCGGCAGCTTTCTTTGCGTGTTTCAGTATAGTGGAAATCCCGCCCAGCGTCAAGCCGCCCAAAGCCTTCCCCTGGAGGGGAAGGTGGCATCCGCCGTCTCACGCAAGGCGGATGACGGATGAGGTGGCATGTTCCTGTCTCCCCTCCGCCCTCTCACGCGGGCGGCTGCAGGTCTCTTCTCAACCTCCCCTGCGCAAGGGGAATTGCGGCTTCGCGCTGCCGGTGGCAGAGGAAGCGAAGCCGGTATTTCCGCAGCGGTCGAAAAGCCGGAGGATCAGCGTAAGCCCGAACGGCTTTCCGGGCACCGCAAGGTGGACAGGTGGCGCGAAGCGCCGGATGAGGTCCCCGCGAAGCGGATTATTACCGCATATAAGGGCAAATGCCCCGACTGCCTCCCCGTACAATTCCGAATTCCGAACTCCGAATTTTCCCCCGCCTTCACACATATTTTACAAGCTCGCGCCAGCTCTTTCTCTTGACTTTTTCCCGAATCTCTCTATAATACGTCGTGTACGACTTATTGGAAACGCGAGGTGAACCCATGGAAGAATCCCTGCCCATCGGGCTGCGCTTTTCCCTGCTCCACCGGGCCTTTCGACGGAAGATGGACGCCCTGCTCAGCGAGAAGGAGCTGACGGGGGTGCAGTTCGGCGTGCTGGGCGCTCTCATTCGCCTGGAAAAGGAGGGCGGGTCGGAGATCAGCCAGCGGGCCCTGGAGGAGCGGACCCGTATCAGCCACGCCACCATGACCGAGATCCTGAAGCGGCTGGAAAAGAAGGGCTTTCTCCGCTCGGAGCAGAGCGCGCGGGATCGGCGCTACAAGAGCATCCGCGCCACCGAAAAGGCCTACCGGCTGAAGGACGAGCTGGCCGAGGTGGAGAACGAGACCTTTTCCTGGCTCTGCCGGGGACTTGACCCGCAGCAGATCCGGGAGCTGCTGAACATCACCGATCTCATGCTGCAAAACGCCTGGGACGAACACCATACGAAGGGAGGAAGCTGCGGCTGTGATTAAAACCTTTGTCAAATGCATTCGGGAATACAAGCTTCCCACGATCCTGACCCTGTTTTTCATTATTCTGGAGGTCTTTCTGGAGGTGCTGATCCCCACCCGCACCGCGGACCTGGTAAACGCCATCAAGGCGGGCGATCCCATGGGCGGCGTGGTGAAGATGGGCCTCATTCTGGTGGCCATGGCCCTGCTCAGCCTCTGCTGCGGCGGCAGCGCCGGCTTCATGGGGGCCAAGGCCTCCGCGGGCTTTGCCAAAAACGTCCGGGGCGACGTGTTCCGGCGCATCCAGAGCTTCTCCTTTGAGAACATCGACAAGTACTCCACCGCCTCTCTGGTCACCCGCCTCACCACCGACATCACCAATGTGCAGATGGCCTTTATGATGACCATTCGGGCCGCGGTCCGGGCGCCGCTGATGTTCGTGTTCTCCATCGTCATGGCCTGGCGCATGGGTGGAAGTCTCGCCGCCACCTTCCTCGTCATCGTGCCGGTACTGCTCATCGGCCTCATCGCCATCGCCCGCAAGGCCATGCCCGCCTTTCACTCCGTCTTCCGCCGCTACGACCGGATGAACGAGAGCATCGAGGAAAACGTCCGCGGCATGCGGGTAGTCAAGGGCTTTGCCCGGGAGAATTACGAGAAGGAAAAGTTTGCCGCCGCCTCCGGCAGCATCGCCAAGGACTTCACCAAGGCGGAGCGGATCGTGGCCCTGAATAACCCCCTGATGACCCTCTGCATGAACTTCAACATGGTTTTCGTGCTGCTGGTGGGCGCCAAGCTCATCGTCACGAACCAGGGACGCACCATCGACGTGGGCCAGATCTCCGCCATGCTCACCTACGGCATGCAGATCCTCATGAGCCTCATGATGATCTCCATGATCTATGTGATGATGACCATCTCCTGGGAGTCCATGAAGCGCATCACCGAGGTCCTGAAGGAAGAGCCCTCCCTGCACAATCCGGAAAACCCCGTTACCGAAGTGGCCGACGGCTCCATCGACTTTACGGATGTCTCCTTCAAGTACAGCAGTGAGGCGGAAAAGAACGCCCTGGAGGACATCGACCTGCACATTCCCTCCGGCGCAACCGTGGGCATCCTGGGCGGCACCGGTTCCAGCAAGACCACCCTCATCCAGCTGATCCCCCGCCTCTATGATGTGACGGAGGGCAGCGTGAAGGTGGGCGGCGTGGACGTCCGGGACTATGACCTGAATACCCTGCGTTCCGCAGTGTCCGTGGTGCTGCAGAAAAACCAGCTCTTCTCCGGCACGGTGAGGGAAAACCTCCGCTGGGGCGATCCCGATGCCACCGACGAGGAGATCCGGGAGGCCTGCAAGCTCGCCCAGGCGGATGAATTCGTCCTGGCCCATGAGGAGGGCTACGACCGCCACATCGAACAGGGCGGTACCAACGTCTCCGGCGGCCAGCGGCAGCGCCTCTGCATTGCCCGGGCCCTGCTGAAAAAGCCGAAGATCCTCATTCTGGACGACTCCACCAGCGCGGTGGACACCCGCACCGACGCCCTGATCCGTCAGGGCTTCCGGGAATACATCCCCGAGACCACCAAGATCATCATTGCCCAGCGCGTGGCCTCCGTGGAGGACGCGGACCTGATCCTGGTCATGGACAACGGCCGCATCGTGGAGCGCGGCACCCACGAGGAACTGATGAAAGCCGGCGGCATCTATCAGGAGATCTACCGGCAGCAAACCAAAGGAGGTGAAGAAGATGCATAAATCCCGCGGCGAAATGCTGAAGGACAACTTCGGCGCCATCAAGTGGACCCTGAAAAAGTTCTTTGGATACTATCCCCGCATGGCCCCGCTTTCCATGCTGTGCATCCTCTTCTCCGCCATCGTGGCAGCCATCCCCTCCATCTTCATCCAGAAGATCCTGGCCGTGATCCAGAAGTGGGTCCAGTCCGGCGATTGGGCCGCCGCCAGAGCGGAGCTGCTGCCCTATATCTTCCTGCTCATCGGGCTCTATGCCGTCTCCATCTGCTCTCTGACCCTGGAGACCCAGCTCATGGCCATCATGACCCAGGGCTTCCTGGACAAGATGCGCCGGGAGATGTTCAACGGCATGCAGGATCTTCCCATCCGCTATTTCGACAGCCACCAGCACGGCGATATCATGAGCTTCTACACCAACGATATCGACACCATGCGTCAGCTGGTGTCTAATTCCCTGCCCTCTCTGGTCCGCTCGGTGGCCATCGTACTGGCCGTTTTCTTCATCATGCTCTGGTACAGCGTGTGGATGACCCTGGTGCTGCTGCTGGGCGTGGTGGCCATGTTCTACGTCACCAAGGTGGTGGGCGGCGGCTCTGCCAAGTACTTCATGAGCCAGCAGAAGGCTGTTGGCGCCATGGAGGGCTTCGCCCAGGAGACCATGAGCGGCCAGAAGGTGGTCAAGGTCTTCTGCCACGAGGGGCAGAGCATCGAGGCCTTCGACAAGGTAAACAACGCGCTCTTTGAGGTCAGCTACAAAGCCAACGCCTTTGCCAGCACCCTGGGACCCATCATCAGCAACATCGGCAACATCCTCTATGTGGGTCTTGCCCTGGTGGGAGGCGTGCTGATCCTCTCCAATTTCCCCAGCCTCAGCCTCTCCGGCATGGTCTTCGACATTACCGTGCTGGTGCCTTTCCTGAACATGTCCCGCCAGTTCACCGGCAACGTCAACCAGCTCAGCCAGCAGATCAACTCCATCGTCATGGCCGGCGCCGGCGCTCAGCGCGTCCTCTCCCTGGTAAACGAGGAGCCCGAGGTGGACGACGGCTATGTGACCTTGGTGAACGCCAAGATCCAGCCCGACGGCACTGTCACCGAGACCGAGGAGCACACCGGCCACTGGGCCTGGCGGCATCCTCACACCGCCGACGGCAGCGTGACCTACACCCCGCTTCGGGGCGACGTGCGCATGGTGGACGTGGACTTTGCCTATGTGGAGGGCAAGCCTGTGCTTCAGGACGTGTCCGTTTACGCGGAGCCCGGCCAGAAGGTGGCCTTCGTGGGCGCCACCGGCGCGGGCAAGACCACCA
>CAMOXK010000055.1 GCA_946629065.1 uncultured Clostridia bacterium | reverse complement strand
GGTGGCGCAGCATGAGGATCAATAAGCTCACCGCGTCCTTCGGGAAGCTCCAGAATGAGACCCTGCGCTTTCACGACGGGCTGAATGTGATTTACGCCCCCAATGAGAGTGGCAAGAGCACCTGGTGCGCCTTCATCCGCGCCATGCTCTACGGGGTGGACAGCTCCGAGCGCAGCCGCAACGGCTACCTGCCGGACAAGCTCAAATACGTGCCCTGGTCCGGCGCCCCCATGGAGGGCACCATGGACCTGACCGCGGACCGCTGTGACATCACCCTGACACGGACCACCCGCAGCAAAAACGCCCCCATGCGGGAGTTTACCGCCACCTACACCGGCAGCAATGTGCCGGTGGAGAATATGAACGGGTCCAACGCCGGAGAGCTGCTGACAGGCGTGACCAAGGACGTGTTCCGCCGCAGCGCTTTCATCGAGCAGGGAAACGTGGGCGTCACCGGCAGCCCGGAGCTGGAAAAGCGGATCGCCGCCATCGTCTCCACCGGTGAGGAGCAGACCTCCTATTCCGAGGCGGACGAGCGCCTGCGCGCCTGGCAGCGAAAGCGCCGCTGGAACCGCCGCGGCCAGCTCCCGGAGCTGGAAGGCAAAATGGACGACGCCAAGCAGCTCCTCCGGGAGATGGACGGCTCCGCCGAGGAGCTGGAACGCCTGGACCGGGAGCTGAAGACCTGTCAGGAAGAAGCCCAGAAGCTGGAGCAGGCCGTGATCGAGGCCCGGAAGCGGCAGCGCCGGGAGGCGCTGAACCGGCTGAACAAGGGCCGCAGCCAGCTCCATGCCAGCGGAGAGGCCTATGACAGGGCCATCGGCGAGCTGACGGAGCGGCGGGAAGCCCTGCGGGAGCTGGGCTTTGGGGACAGGCAGCTGCCCGAGGTGGAGCAGGAGGTCCGCCGGGACCTGAAAAAGTTCAAGGACCTGGGCGAGTCCAAGGTCAGCGCCAAAAAGCTGATCCCGGCTTTGCTCTGCTTTCTCCTTGCGGTGATCTGCGCAGGCGTCTATACCGCGACCGAGATGCTGCCCTTCATCATCGCAGCGGGCGTTTTGTGCCTTGCGGCGGTGCCGCTGATGATGAGCTACAGCAAAGCCCGTCAGGCAGTGCAGCGGGCACAGGAGCAGCAAAGGCAGATCCTGAAAAAATACAAGGCCTCCTCTCCCGCGGAGATCGGCGGGATCCTGCGGAAATTCCGCAGCGTGTATGAGGCGGTGATGGAGGCGGAGGAGCAGGAGAAGCTTGCCCGCAGCGCCTACGAAAGCTCCACCCGGCAGCAAAACGACCTGGAGGAAAACGCCATTGCCGAGCTGGATTTCAGCGGCGGCAGCACGGAGGCCGCCAAGCTGAGCCGGGCCTTGGCCGCAAAGCGCGCCCAGGTGGAGCAGATCTCCTCCAGCATGGCCATGATCCGGGGGCGGCTCTCCGCCATCGGAGATCCCCTGGTGCTGGCCAGCTCTCTTACCTGCATGCAGGAGGAATACGAGACCATTCAGGGCGAGTATGACGCCATCACCCTGGCCCTGGAGGCCCTGCGGGACGCGGATCGGGAGATCCAGACCCGCTTCTCCCCGGAGCTGGGAAGGGTGGCCGCCCGGTATATGTCCGCCGTCACCGGCGGGCGCTATGAGGACGTGCTCATCAACCGGGACTTTTCCGCCCGGACCCGCACCAAGGGCGACGCGGTGGCAAGGGACGCGGAGTATCTCAGCGCCGGGACCCTGGATCTCATGTATCTGGCGGTGCGCCTTGCGGTGTGCGAGCTGGCCCTCCCGGAGGGAGAGCCCTGTCCCCTGATCCTGGACGACGCCCTGGTAAACCTGGACGAGACCCGCTTTGCCCAGGCCATCGAGCTTCTCAAGCAGATCGCGAAGAAGCGCCAGGTGATCCTCTTCACCTGCCGCCAGCAGGAGGAGATCCCGGAAGCGGCGGCTATCCCGGAAGCATAATACTAAAACCTAATAGAAATCAGACAATCTTTGCGGCTGGATTTGCGCCATACTGCGTTGCCTTCCTTGACCATATATCTCCATTATGCTCTGCGGAAGGCGCCTTGTCTGGCACAAATCCATCTCGCAAATCTTTGTCTTCTTCTTATTAGGTTTTAGTATAAGTTATGTCCGGAGGAACCGGGCCTGCCGCAAAAACAGGAAAAGTACGATCCCAGAAAAAAGTTCGGTGAACTCGCAGAGGATGCGAATTCACCGAACTTTTCTTTGTTATTTCGCTTGGACGGCGCCGACGATTTGATCAGCGTTTACTTCGTATCAGGCCTTGTTCTTGCCGAAGAGGTCCTTGTAATCCGCGGCGGCCAGGATGCTGCAGACCAGCACCACCACGGCGCAGAGGATGGTCACCGGGTTCAGCACGCTGGTATCCCGGAAGATCAGCACCGTGAAGAGGATGGCCCAGGCGGAATAGCTCACGTTCAGCGCCATGGACTTGGAGGCGCCGATCTGGCTGATGGCCCGATAATAGAACAGGTAGGACACCGTGGCAAAGAGGGCCGCCAGCGCAATGGTGGGCAGCAGCCAGCCCGTGCCGGAGAAGAGGCTGGCCGTGAAGCCCCAGCCTTTCAAGATGGGCAGCAGCACGATACCATAGGTGAGGGCGGAGGTGGTCTGCCGGATCTGCAGGGCGATCTCATCGGTCACCAGGGGATCCTGCACACTCTTGGCCACGATCACCGCTTCGATGCCCCAGCCGAAGGCGCACATCAGCGTGCCCACAAAGCCCAGCCAGAAGTTGGTGATGTTGATCTCCGGGCTGTAGGACAGGCCATACACGCCCAGCAGCGTCAGAATCAGGAAGATCCAGCGGTACCACTGCATCTTCTCCTTCAGGAAAAAGTAGGCCAGCACCGCGCCGATGGCGGGGAAAATGGCGCTGGCCACCGCGCCGATGGAGGCGCCCATGTTGGCAACGGACAGCACATAGCCCGTCATGCCCACGGGGCCGCCAATGACCGCCGCCAGGGCCACGGCCCGGCCGCCCTTGGTTTTCAGCGCCTTCCAGAGCTGGGGAAGATTGCCCCGCACGCCGTTATAGAGGCAGGAGAAAATGGCGGAAAAGGCGTCGTGCAGGAAGGTGGACACGAAGGGGGCCAGGAACACGGCCCGCTCGGTGCCGATAAAGGGGTTCATGGCCAGGGCCACGCCCAAAATAATGGTTTCCAGCGCCCAGGTGACGCCGGCAAGGATTCCAGCCGTCATGTGATGATTCCTCCTCAGCCGATGCTTTGGTAAGCCTCAATGTTCTTTTTGAGCCTCTCATAGCGGAAGTCCGCGTAATCCTGCATAAACTGTCCGTCGAAGGGGACCCTGGTCAGGCCCCAGAGGGTCCAGAGATAGTCCACATAGAGCTTGGCTGCCGCAAAGCGCTTTTTCTCCTCCACGGTGGCCGCTCTGCCGTAGTAGGCGTCCAGCAGCTCCTCGTCATGCTCCGGGCTGTAGTCCGCCTCGATGGACAGGCAGGACAGGTCCCACATGGCCTCGTTCATGCCGCTGTATTCCCAGTCGATCAGGTAGAGCTTGCCGTCCCCGTCCAGGACCCAGTTGCCCATGAGACTGTCGTTGTGGCAGGGCACTCTCGGCGCCGCGCCGTTCCGGTCCACCTGAGCCTTGATGTCCATCACGGTCTGCTTGACCGCTTCATAATCCTCATAGAAGGCCACGCCGCCGTCCCGGATGATCTTTTCGTAGAGCTCCGCCATCTCGAAGACCTCAAAGCGCACGCCGGTATCCACGCCGCAGCTGTGGAGCCGATGGAAGATCTCCGCCGCCTGGCGCAGGTTCTCCGGTCGGCGCATGACCTCCTCGTTCATGGGCTGGGGATCGCGGATAAAGTGCATCACCTTGTGGCCCGCGTCGTCAAAGTAGTAGAGCGGCGCATCGATGCCCAGGCTGCAGCCCAGCTCCGTGCTCTTGCGCTCGTCCCGACGGTCGATCATTTCTTCGGTTCCCTCGCCGGGAATGCGCACCAGCAGCTCCTCCCCGCTTTCCAGGCTCACCTTGTAGGAGTGGTTGGTCATGCCGCCCAGTCTCTTGATATCCCGGATGGCAGCGTCGCCCCGGGTCTTCTTCACCAGCTCCCGCAGCTGGGGCAGATCCTCCTGCTCGATCTCTCTTACCAGTTCCGCCATGTTTGTTGACTCCTTCTCCCCGTCAGAGGGCGTATTTTTCATTCAGATATTTGCTGTAGCGCCTGGCCATCACATGCCAGTTGTAAAGGCTCTCTCCCATCACGGCGCCGCAGGCCTCCCGATACAGGGCCCAGACGTACCAGTAATACGAGATGAGGGCCGTGTAGGCCAGGTAATGGAACTGGAGCTTCTCGCTGCAATCCTCTCCGCAGTAGGCCGCGATGAAACGCTCCGCCTCGGGCACCTGCCACATGGCGTCCATGATGTAGCCGCCCACGTCGCAGCCCGGGTCCGCGTTCCCCGCGTATTCCCAGTCGATCAGGATAGTCTCCTGTTCGGTCAGCATCCAGTTGGCCCGATAGGTGTCGCAGTGGCAGAAGCGGCGCTCCACGCCGTCCCCCTGACAGGCCCGGCAGCACTTGCCCACGGCCTCTTTCAGCCGGTCAAAGTCCCGGTCGGCGATGCCGCCCTTTTCCCTGCGCAGGATCTCCTCGATCCTGGCGGCATCCTCCCAGGGCTGAAAGTCCCAGTCCACACTGCCCTTCTGCTCGTGGAGCCGCCGCAGCACCGAGAGCACCCGCAGGGAGTCTTCCCAGCTGTCATAGGACGGTCTCCGGCTCTCCTCCACATAGCGGCTGATCTTCCAGCCCTCCTTTTCGTCCATGTACAGGAAGGTGGGCTCCACGCCCATGGCGTGGGCCAGCTCCAGGGCTTTCTTCTCGTGGGCACGGGAGACAAAGGCCTCCGAGCCCTCCGCCGGGTGCCGGTAGACATACTTTTCTCCCCGGACAGTGAAGACGAAGCTGGTGTTGGTAAGGCCCGCGTTGATGGTCTTGAAATCCCGGATCTCTCCCTCCGGACAGTCCAGCACCCGGGAGATGTTTTTCATGATGGCGCTGTGGGTGTGATTCACATAGGTATCATCAAAGGCCCGCAGCTCATCCAGGGAGTCGAATTCGAAGATCGTGTCGTCGGGATAGACCTTGATCTCCATGGGCGGCAGCTGCTTGACATGCTCGGCCAGCACCGTCTCCCACAGCTCCTGATCGTATCGGCCCTCCTCCTGATCTCCGTTCAGCAGGCCGATCATCGCCTTGGAAAAGGCCCGGTCCCAATACACATGGCCCAGCATGATATCGCCCTCTGCGCCGCTGCGGCTGACCTTGGCGATATTGCCCTTGGCGTCCGGGAGCATGTACCACTCGTTGGTTTTCTCCGTCACATGGATGGCGGCATAGTAGGCCTGGTAGACGTACTCCTCAAAGGGATTGACTGCAAAATAATCATCGGAGGAGCAGATATAGCTGTTGCCGATGTACTTTTGGGCCAGAAACAGGGTATAGCTGTTGTTTTTGGTGTTGTAGCAGGGATTGATGAGGATGCGGACCCCCTCGTACTTGCTCTCCAGGTAGAAAAAGGCCTCCTTCTTGTAGCCCAGCACCAGGATGATCTGACGGATGCCGGCGGCCTGCAGCTGCTCGATCTGTCGCTCGATCAGCACTTCATTTTTCACTGTGAGCAGCCCCTTGGGCTTTTCCAGGCTGATGGGCACGAAGCGGCTGGACATGCCCGCCGCCATGATAATGGCGTTGTCCACCTTATAGGGGGCCAGAGCCTCCAGACCCTGCGCTGTAATGGCGCCGTCCCGGAGATATCCCCGCTCCTCAAAGCTGCGCAGGGTCTGGGAAATAAAGCCCGTGGAGACGCCCGCCAGCTCTTTGAGCCTGCGGTGGCTCTGCATCCCGTATTTTTTTACCGCGTAGAGAAGCTCAAACTCGTTTCTGGTCACGCACTCGTCCCCTTTTCGTAAAAAAGCACCCCGCCCAGGTCCCGAAACGGGACAAACGGGCGGGGTCGATCGCTCATTCTCCCATATTATAGATCGGAAAATGAGCGATGTCAAGAGCTTTTGCTCAAATTGATGTTGTGGTATTGTAAAAATGAGCGTCTTATTCCTTTGAAGTATCTTCGCTCCTTCTCGTCAGAAACCCGCCGCCCAGCACGCGATCTCCGGCATAGAGCACCGCGCTCTGGCCAGGGGCGGGGGCCCGCACCGGCTCCTCACAGCGGATCGAGACGACACTTTCCCCCTCCGGCATGACGGCGCAGCGCGGCTCCTCCCACTTCGTGTGCCGCACCCGCACCGTGGCGGGGAGGATCTTCCCCACCGACGCGTCGATGAGCCAGTTGAAATCCACCGCCAGCAGCTCTTTTTGGAACAGCTCCTCCCAGAGGGCCAGCTCCACCGTGTTGGTCTTTGCGTCGATGGCGGAGACGTAGAGCTTTCTCCCCTCGTAAAGGCCGGGGCGCTTCTGCCCCACCGTCCAGCGGGTGATGCCCTCATGCTGTCCGATGACCTTGCCGTGGAATACAAAGTCCCCCGGTCCGGGCAACTCCGCCCGCTCTGACATCCAGCGGATGTAGTTTTTGTCCGGGATGAAGCAGATCTCCATGCTGTCGGGCTTATGGGCCGCGTCCAGGCCCCATTCCGCCGCCATGGCCCGCACCTGGGTCTTCTCGAAAATGCCCAGAGGCAGGATCAGGCGCGAAACCTGCTCTCTCGTCAGGCGGCAGAGCATATAGCTCTGGTCGTTCGCCGGCATGCCCTTATAGAGGGCGCCGCCCTCCGCCCGGGCATAGTGTCCCGTGGCCACCTTTTCCGCCCCGATCGCATCGGCCAGGGCGATCAGGTGACGAAACTTCACGCTGGGATTGCAGAGGATGCAGGGGTTCGGCGTCTCCCCCCGGAGATAGCTCTCTGTAAAGGGGCGGCAGACTTTTTCCTCCAGCTCCTTTTTCACGTCGATGACCGTAAGCTCGATGCCCATTCGCTCCGCGGAGACCTCCGCCTCCCAGCGGGCGGCCTCGTTGGTGTTGTCCATATAGAGGCCATGGACCTCATGTCCGGCCTGCTGCAGCAGTCTTGTGGTCACGGCGGAATCCACGCCGCCGGAAAAACCCACCACGATCTTCATATCCTCACCTGCCTGCCTCCGGATCCGTCGGCAAAGCCGACAGCTTTCTTCTTCCCTCTTCCATCTTCCCTATTTCCTGTCCCCCAGGGACATATAGATCATCAGTACACTCAGATCCGCCGGGGACACACCGGAGATCCTGCCCGCCTGGCCGAAGCTGGTGGGCCGGATCTTCTGCAGCTTTTCCCTGGCCTCCAGACGAAGGCCGGGGATAGCACTGTAATCCAGATCCTCCGGGAGCTCTCGCTCCTCCATGCGTCTGGCCTCTTCCACCTGTTTGAGCTGCCGCTTGATATAGCCCTCGTACTTGAGCCGGATCTCCACCTGGCGGCAGACAGCCCGGTCCAGCCCCGGCCTCTCCCCGTCAAAAGGAGCCAGATCTTCATAGCAAAGCTGAGGCCGCCGGAGCAGCTCTCCCAGGGAAATGCCGGTTGCCACCGGGGCGCTTTCCTTCTCCCGGAGCATTCGGTTCAGCTCCTCCGAGGGAGCCAGGTGGCAGCTCTCCAGCCTTTGGATCTCCCGCTCCACGGCGGCGTACTTCTCCTGCACCGCCCGATAGCGTTCCTCGCTCACAAGCCCGATCTCCCGGCCGATGGCGCAGAGACGTTCATCGGCGTTGTCCTGCCGGTGGAGGAGTCGATATTCGCTGCGGCTGGTCATCATGCGGTAGGGCTCGTTGGTGCCCTTGGTCACCAGATCGTCGATGAGGGTGCCGATGTAGCAGTCGCTGCGCCTCAGGATCATGGGGCTCTGGCCCCGGAGCTTCCGGGCCGCGTTCACCCCGGCCACGAAGCCCTGCACCGCCGCCTCCTCATAACCGGAGGAGCCGTTGAACTGCCCCGCGCCGTAAAGGCCCCGGATCTTTTTGCACTCCAGGGTGGGCAGCAGCTCCGTGGGGTCGATGCAGTCATATTCGATGGCGTAGGCGCAGCGGGTCATCTCCGCCTTTTCCAGGCCTGGGATGGTGTGCAGCATCTCCACCTGCACCTCCTCCGGCATGGAGGAGGAAAAGCCCTGGATGTAAAGCTCCTCCGTCTCCAGGCCCATGGGCTCGATGAAGAGCTGGTGCCGGGGCTTGTCCGCAAAGGTCATCACCTTGGTCTCGATACTGGGGCAGTAGCGGGGGCCGATGCCCTGGATGGTGCCGGTATAGAGGGGGCTGCGGTCCAGGTGCTGGCGAATGATACGGTGGGTCTCCTCGTTGGTATAGGTCAGGTAGCACACCGCCCGGTTTTCCGGCGCCTTCTCCGTCTCAAAGGAGAAGGCCTCGGGCTCCTCGTCCCCCTTCTGCACTTCCATTTGGGAAAAATCCACGGTCCGGGCGTTCACTCTCGGCGGGGTGCCGGTCTTGAAGCGGCGCATGGAGAGGCCCAGCTCCCGCAGCTGTGCTGCCAGGGGCTTTGCCGCGGCCAGGCCGTCCGGCCCCTCGCTGCGCAGGGCTTCCCCCACAATGGTGCGGCCGTCCAGATACGTGCCGGAGGCGATGATCACCGCTTTGCAGCTCCAGACGGCGCCGGTGTGGGTGGTGACGGAGCGCACCTCCCCGTCCTCCACGCCGATGGAGACCACCTCCGCCTGCTTCAGGTGCAGGTGCTCCTGCCGCTCCAGAGTCTGCTTCATCACCGCCTGGTAGCGCCGCCGGTCCGCCTGGGCCCGGAGAGAATGGACCGCCGGCCCCTTCCCCAGGTTCAGCATCCGGTATTGGATGCAGGCTTTGTCTGCCGCCCGGGCCATCTCGCCGCCCAGGGCGTCCAGCTCCCGCACCAGGTGGCCCTTGCCGGTGCCGCCAATGGCGGGGTTGCAGGGCATGTTGCCCACACTGTCCAGGTTCACGGTAAAGCACAGGGTCTCCAGTCCCAGCCGCGCCGCGGCCAGGGCCGCCTCGATGCCGGCGTGGCCCGCCCCGATCACCGCGATCTCGCAGCTTCCCGCCTGATAAGTCTTCATTACGCTCTAGATCCTTCCGCTTTCTTATTTCTAATACCAACAGATTATAACAGACCCGGCGCAAATTACAACGGCGCAGGCCCAAGATTTTTTTGCCAAATCGGCAGAAAATGCTCGACTTTTGTCTTGACCGTTCTCTCTCTCGGGTCTATAATTTATTTTGTGTAAATATTGTTACCATTTGCGGTCAAACCGCAAGATATGGAAAAGGAGGATGCAACATGAAGCTGCGCGTCCGTTCTTTGCTCGGCTTTCTGCTTGTGCTCTGCCTGTGCCTGGCACTGTTCAGCTTTTCCTCTCCCCGGGCCGCTGCGGAAACTGGGATCGGAAAGGTCCTGCTGCAGACCGGCAACGGCGGAACCACCCCCGTGGTGTGGATGGAGGTCCAGTACCTTCCCACCACCACCAGCACCGGCGGCATCACCATCCAGAGCGCAGTCTGGTATACTGCCTCCAGCAGCACGCCGGTGGGCGAGCGTTTTGAGGATCGGGAGCCCGTGTATCTGGTGGTAGAGGTCACCGCCAACGAGGGCTACGTCTTTACCGAGGATGTCATGGTCTTCATCAACGGCTCCCAGGCCACCTGCACCCGGGATTCCGACACTCATCTGACCATCGTGAGCCATTCCTATACCCCTGAGGTCTGGGCTGCCGTGGTCTACAAGCACCCCACGGATGAGACCGTGGATCCGGGCGGCTGGGCCTCCTTCGTCACCGCCGGCGGCTATGTGCAGGACTTTGAATGGTGCCTCATGACACCGGACAAGCAGCACCGCTTCACCCTGAAGGAAGCCCGGGAGGAAGCCGCCGTTGTCAGCCGGGAGCCTCTGGTCCCCAGGGACTTCAAGCAGGTCCGCACCAGCGGCGATTTTGCCGAGGGTCTGGTGGTGGACAACATTCCCGCGGATCTGAACGGCTATTACTTCTACTGCCGCCTCTACAGCTATGAGCGGATCACCTGGGCCAACACCAATCCCGCCCGCATCACGGTGAATCAGCCCAGCCCGACCCCCTCCCCTTCGCCCAGTCCGTCTCCGTCCCCGTCGCCCTCTCCTTCGCCCAGTCCCTCCCCGTCGCCCTCTCCTTCCACCGTCCCGCTGCCCAGCGCTTCCCCTTCGCCCTCTCCTTCGCCCAGCGCCGAGCCTGTGCATGAGCATAAGGCCGCAGCCGACTGGTCCTCGGACGAGAGCTTCCACTGGCACGCCTGTGAAGGCTGCGAAGAGCTGCTGGACAAGGCGGAGCACAGCTTCACCTGGACCGTGAAGGAACCCGCCGCCCCGGGCGTTGCCGGGGAAGAGGAAGGCGTCTGCAGCGTCTGCGGCAAGACTGTCACCCGGGAGATCCCCGCGCTGGAGCCGGAGACCGCCGGCTTTGACGGGACCATGGGCATCAGCGAAAACGGCTTCCGCAACATCGTGCTGGGCATCCTCGGCGCCATGGGCGTGGGCACTGTGGGCCTCTTCGTGGGCGCCGTCGTCCACGGCATCCGAAACCGCAAGCGCCGCTGAGCCACGCGCCTCCGCAAAAAGATTTTCATCATCCTTTACGTAAAAAGCTTCCGTGTCACCGGCACGGAAGCTTTTCTATCCTGAAATCGCTATCGCCCCGGCAAAAGCCGGGGCGATTTATGTTTCATTTGGTTTTTAGTTCACGATGCGTCTGGCCTCGTAGCCCCTGGTGGAGTAGTAGCCGGACAGCTCCGTGATGATGACGCCGCTGCGGGAGTTTGCCGCGTGGACAAACTGGTTATTGCCGATGTAAATGCCCGCATGGCCGATGTAGTCGCCGCTGGAGTAGAAGCAGAGCACGTCGCCGGGCTGCAGCTGGCTGGGATCCACGTGCACGCCGTTGCGAGCCTGGTCAGCCGCCACGCGGTTCAACTGGTAGCCGAACTGACTGTACACATAGTACACCAGACCGGAGCAATCAAAGCCGGTGGAGGGATCCATGCCGCCCCAGACGTAGGGGTAGCCCACAAACTGCAGAGCGTAATCCGCGATCTGCTTGCCCTTGGCATAGGTGTCGCCGCTGAGGGACGGGGCCGGGCTGGGATCGGGATTGGCGGGATCCTCGGGATTCTCCGGGATATCCGGGTCCTGGGTATCCTCATTGCCGCTGCCGTAGACGCCTCTGGCCACATACTGGCTGTACACATAGCCGCTGCGGCCGTTGTAGATCACTGCGGTCCAGCCGTTGACCTCGCCGGTGATGGTCACCGCGTTGCCATAGAAGAACTCGCCCAAGATCTCACTGGTGTTGGAGGGGCCGCTGCGGAAACGGACGTTGTTGCCCGTGATGTAGCCGGGTTCGCCTTCTGCCGGGGTCTCCGGCGTGGTGGTGGGAGCGGGGGTAGGCGTGGGCGTCGGGCTGGGCTCGGTGCTGGGTTCGGGGTCAGGCGTCTCGGTTTCGCTGCCCTTCTCCTTCACATACTGGCTGTACACATAGCCGTTCTGCCCGTCGATATAGCAGGCGGTCCAGCCGTCCACTTCGCCGGTGATGATCAGTTCCTTGCCCTTGTTATAGGTCTCCAGGATGCTGTAGTTGGTCCCCGGGCCGCTGCGGAAGCGGACATAGTCCCCGTTGATATAGCCCTCCTTGCCCTCCGGCGCCACATTGGGGGTGGGCTCAGGGGTCGTGCTGGGCGTGGGCGGGGTGATGATCACGATGGGATCATCCGGATTCGCAGTGGGTTCCGGCGTAGGCGTCGGGGTAGGTTCCGGAGTCGGCTCCGGCGTGGGTTCCGGGGTGGGGATCGGCTCTACCACCGTATCCTCCGTGGGCGCGGGGCTCGGGTCCTCGACCACGATGGGGGCTTCTGTGGGGGCGGGAGTCGGCTGCTCGTCCCCGATCACAATGATCACGGGGTCGTTGTCCTCGTCCGGGTCGGGCTGTGTTACCACGGTGCCGGAATACTGGCCCCGGGTCACGTACTGGCTGTACACATAGCCTGCCTGCTCATCGATGATGCAGGCGGTCCAGCCATTGACTTCGCCGGTGATGATCAGGCTCTTGCCGATGTTGTACTCGCCCAGGATCGAGTAGCTGGAGCCCGGGCCGCTGCGGAAGCGTACGTACATGGCGTTGATATAGCCCGCGTCGCCATCCGTCACGATGACGGCATCGCTGCTCTCTTCGCTGATCTTGAGGTAACGGGAAGACATGAAGCCGCTCTGCCCGTCATAGCTCACCGCGTACCAATCGGGATTGGAGCGGTCAGTCACCGTAACGGCAGTTCCCCTGGGCAGACAGTTCACCACAGGATAACCGGTGCCCGGGCCGGAGCGCATGTTCACGTCGCTGCCCGTTACGGTAGCGCTCTCTGCAAAGGCCACAGGTACCGGCAGCATGCAGCATACCAGCAGCAGGGCGATGAGAGTGCGCAAGAACTTCTTGCTCATGAAACAGTTCCTTCTTTCTTTGTCCGGGGAGACGGCGGTTTCCCGCCGGATCTCCGTAGGAGGCTGTTCGGAAGCACCTCAAAACGCTGGGTCAGGCGTTTTGAAAGAAAGCGTCTGCTTTACTTATCTGGTGGCCAGTGCGCGTTCAAGCCACACGGCGGCAACATCGATGGCAGCATACAGGCTGTCCTTCTCAGTCTTCTTCACGATCTTGTCCCTAGTCTTGATGCTCGGGTCGGTCAACTGAAGGGAGACGGAGACCTTGGTAGCCACGTCAAGATCCTTCACCTTTTTGGTGTCCAGGATCTGCATCTGGATAATGTACTTATCCGCAAAGCTGCCGTAATAGATGATGTTGTCCTTCCTTTGGAGAGGATGTCCCTTATACTCCAGTGTTTTTGCCAAGAAAAGCACCTCCAATAATGTAATCAAAATGTAACATAATGAACTTGTTTTGTCAACAACAGAGGGCAGGTAAAATTACCCAAAGTGGGGGAAAAGGCCCTGATATTTCGTTAAATCTTTGTAAAATAACAGTCTGCAGACCATAATTTGGGAGCTTTGGGTCGAAAACGAGGGGTCTTTTCCCTCCCCCGCCGGCTGATCGCTTCAGCGGTGGGGGAGGGGAAAATCTCTTAGCCGAAGACCACCGTCGCGTCATCTCCGGAGCCGTCTCCCGAGTCATCCTCGCTGCCCCAGCCGCCGGGGTCAACGGTGATGCCGCCGTCATCGTCGTCGATGACGATGGCGTTGCCGGGATCCTCATCGTTCTGATCCAGGCCGAACACGCCGGTGTTCTCGCCCAGATACGGCCAGGTGAAGTCCTTCCAGGCGTAGCCGTCCAGCACAGAGGCCATGACGCTGCGCCAGATCCGGGCGGCGGGGTTGCCGCTGATGTTGATCTTCTCCGGCGTGTCATAGCCGGTCCAGACCACCGCCACATAGTAGGGCGTGATGCCGGCAAACCAGCGGTCCTTCATGTCCGTAGAGGTGCCGGTCTTGCCGCCCACGGGGACGGACCAGAGGATCGCCTCGCTGGCGATGCCCTCCTCCACGTTCTTGCGCAGCATATAGCTCATGGTGTAGGCGGTGTTGGGCTGGAAGGCCTGGATGGTTCTGGGAGAATTGTCCAGGACCACGTTGCCCCGGGCGTCGGTCACCATGGAATAAGACCGGCTGTAGGTGAAGATGCCGTCGTTGACGAAAGCACAGTAGGCCTGGCACATCTCCCGCACGGAGATGCCGTAGGTCAGCTGGCCCAGGGCCATGGGGGCATAGGAGATATCGTCGTTCACCAGGCTGGTGACGCCCAGGCGCTCCGTCAGGTAGTCATAAGAGGTCTGGGGCCCGCCGGGCAGCACGTCCACGATCTGGGCCGCCACCGTGTTCAGGGACCACATCAGGCCCTGCTCGACGGTGATGACGCCGTAGCTCTGGTAGCTGTCGTTGTGGGGATACCAGCTGGTGCCCCGCAGGCGGATGCCCTGGGAGTCGTTGACGAAGGTCCCCGGGGTGATGAGCCCCAGGTCCACCGCCGGACCATAGGCCGCGATGGGCTTGAAGGAGGATCCGGGCGAGCGGGTGGCGCCGCCGTAGTCAAAGCCGTTCACCGACACGGGCACGGCCCGGTTCAGCGGGAAGTTGCTGGTTTTATTGCCCACGCCTCCGCAAAGCGCCACGATTCGCCCGTCATAGGGGTCCATGATAACGATAGCGCTCTGGAACTGCTGGTTGGTGTGGTTGCCGGGCCGGGGGATGTTGACGGGGTTGGAATAGAAGTTGTCCACGATCTCCTGGATCCGGGGATCCACGCAGCAGTAGATCTGATAGCCGCCGTTGTAGAGCAGGGTGGTGGCAGCCGCCCGGCCAATGCCCTTGGCGTCCATCAGGTCATGGATCACATCGTTGATGACAACCTCTTCGTAGTAGGTATAGACCACCTTGTTGGTGTCCTCCCCTGGGCTGTGGGCAAAGTCCAGCTGCTCCGCCACCGCGGCCTTGTAGGTGTCGTAATCGATGTATTCCTGCTCGTACATTTCCCGCAGGATGGTCTCCTGCCGGTTTTTGTTGTTCTCCTCGTTGTAGAAGGGGT
>CAMOXK010000054.1 GCA_946629065.1 uncultured Clostridia bacterium | reverse complement strand
CCGGGGAGAGCGCGGCGCAGAGCGGGGCCTTTTCCCGGATGGCCTCCATGGTGAAGAGGTCGATGGAGAAGCCCAGCTTCGCGGAGAAGCGCAGCGCCCGGAGCATGCGCAGGGCGTCCTCGTCAAAGCGGCGCTCCGGCTCCCCCACGCAGCGGATCACGCCCCGGCGCAGGTCGGCAAGGCCGCCGTAGGGGTCGCTGACCACCCCGTCTGTGGAGAGGGCAATGGCGTTCACGGTAAAGTCCCGCCGGCTCAGGTCCGCCGTCAGATCCGTCACGAAGCGGACCAGGTCCGGGTGCCGGTGGTCGGTATAGCGGCTCTCGTCCCGGAAGGGCGTCACCTCCACAAAATGGGAGTGGATGCGTACCGTAACCGTGCCGTTCCTCCCGCCGGTGAGCCGGGAGCCGGGAAAGAGCTCCAGGATCTGCTCCGGCAGGGCGGCGGTGCAGATATCCCAGTCGTTCGGCTGAACGCCCAATATCATGTCCCGCACGCAGCCTCCCACCAGAAAAGCGGGATAGTCTCTGCCCTGGAGGGTCACCAGGACCTGGCGGACATATTTGGGCGGTGTGATCACTGCCATAAACGCCTCCATCGGGGAGAGGGCGCGGCCCTTGATTCCCCTTCTCCGGCGCAAATCTCTGCTTGCAAAGCAGGAGCGCCGGGATTATAATGGTATTCTAATGGCGAAACGCCGCAAGGCGTTCCGCCGAGCCGCAAAGCGGCCGGGCAAAGCAGCAAGGCTGCTTTGTCAAATCATCCTTGCAAGCACACAGTATTGCATGTTTATTGTACCATTTCGCGCTCTGCGCTTCAAGTAGAATCGCACAACGCATGAACGGAGTTTTTCTATATGAGTGATTTTTCCAATTTCCTCTCCCCCGGACGGAAGGGCCACCTGGTGGGCATCGGAGGGGTCTCCATGTCCTCCCTGGCGGAGGTCCTTTTCGGCATGGGCATCGGCGTCACGGGTTCGGACACGAACGAGAGTTTCAACGTCTCCCAGCTCCGTGCCAAGGGCATTTCCGTGAGCATCGGGCACCGGGCGGAGAATATCCCGGCGGAGGTGGACTTTCTGGTGCGCACCGCCGCCGTCCATGACGACAACCCCGAGATCGCCTGGGCAAGAGAGCACGACATTCCCGTCTTTGAGCGCACCGAGGCCTGGGGCGCCATCTCCCGGGACTACCGCAACGCCCTCTGCATCTCCGGCACCCACGGGAAAACCACCACCACCTCCATGTGCACCCACATCCTCATGGCGGCGGACCGGGACCCCACCGTGATGATCGGCGGCACCCTGCCGCTGCTGAACGCCGGGCACCGGGTAGGCCACGGCAACACCATCGTGATGGAGGCCTGCGAGTACTATAACTCCTTCCTGTCCTTCCACCCCACCGTGGCCGTGATCCTGAACATTGAGGCGGACCACCTGGATTTCTTCAAGGATCTGGAGGATGTGGAGCGCTCCTTCCGTGCCTTTGCTGAGCGTGTGCCCCAGGACGGCTTCGTGGTGGCCAACTACGACGATGAAAACACCATGCAGACCCTGGAGGGGCTGGACCGGAAGCGCATCACCTTCGGTCTCAGCGCCGCGGCGGACGTACATGCCCGAAACATCCGTTTTTTGGGCGCCAACTCCCAGTTTGATATCATCTACCGAGGCAGGAAGTTCACCGATGTGACCCTGCACGTGCCCGGAATGCACAATGTGAAAAACGCCCTTGCCGCCACCGCCGCCGCCATCTGCCTGGGCATCCGGCCCACGGCGGTGAAATACGGTCTGGCCGGCTTCAACGGCGCGGGCCGCCGCTTCGAGTTCAAGGGCAAGTTCAACGGCGCCGACGTGTATGACGACTATGCCCACCACCCGGGCGAACTGAAGGTGCTGCTGGACACGGTGGAAACGCTCAACTACAAGCGCACGGTGCTGGTCTTCCAGCCCCACACCTACTCCCGCACCGCCGCCCTCTTCGATGATTTCGTCACCCAGCTGAGAAGGCCGGATGTGCTGCTGCTGGCAGAGATCTTTGCCGCCCGGGAGAAGAACACCATCGGCATCTCCTCCGCTTCCCTGGCCCAGCAGGTGCCGAACTCCGTCTTCTTCCCCAGTTTCTCCGAGCTGGAGGGCGCCCTCCGCGCCCTGGCCCGCCCCGGGGATATCATACTCACCGTAGGCGCCGGGGATGTGTACAAGATCGGCGAGCACCTGGTAGCCGAGGAATAAAACCCATCCCATCACGAGTAAAACCCTGAAGGATCGAATGCTCCTTCAGGGTTTTCCAGACTGTCAAAAAACCTCGCCGAGATGTCAGATCATAGAGCAGCGAGGGAGCTCGAGGGGGCAAGGCCCGCCTCGAATACAATAACCCGCCGCCTCGAAAAGCCTTGTAAAACAAGGCTTTTCGAGATTAGCATTTTGTGTTCGGCCAAAATGCTCGGCGGGGAAGCGCAGTCAAAAAAGTCCTGTTCAGGGACTTTTTTGACAAGCTGTAAAACCCTGAAGGATCGAATGCTCCTTCAGGGTTTTCTTTCACGCTCTCCCCGCGAGGCAGAAGGGAAGCTCCATCCGGTGCGCCTCCAGCAGGGCTCTGTCCCGCAGGATCACCTCCGCGGGGCCGTCCGCCGCGATGCTTCCGCCGGAGAGCAGGATCACCCGCTCGCAGGTGTCCAGGATCATGTCCAGGTCGTGGGAAGTGATGAGCTTGGTCTGCTTGAGCTCCCGGATGGTGTTGATCACAAGCCGCCGGTTATAGGGGTCCAGGGCGGAGCTGGGCTCGTCCATCAGCACCGCCTCCGGCTCCATGGCCAGGATCGTGGCGATGGCGGCCATGCGTTTTTCGCCGCCGGAGATGCGGTGGTTGTGCCGGTGCTTCAGCTCCTGCAGGCCCAGCTTTTGGAGCACCGCGTCCACCCGCTGCTCCGCCGCCTCCCGGCTCAGGCCGTAATTCAGCGGGGCGAAGATCATGTCTTCATAGACGGTTGGCATGAACATCTGGTTGTCGGAATTCTGCAGCACGAAGCCCAGCTTTCGGCGGATCTCCGGCAGGGTCTTTTTCTCTACACGGACCCCGTCCACCAGGATTTCCCCGGATGTGGGGCTTAAAAGGCCCAGCAGCAGCTTCATCACCGTGCTCTTGCCCGCGCCGTTTGCGCCGATCAGGCCAACGCTCTCTCCCTTTTCGATGCGGAAGGACAGATCCCGCAGCACCGGGCGGTCCTTTTCGTAGGAGAAATCCACATGCTTGAATTCGATCATCCTTCTCACCTCACAAACAGAGAGCCCAGCAGTTGGGCCAGATCCACAAAGCGCAGCAGCAGAAAGCATGCCGTGCAGCCCAGGAAAAAGGCTGCGTCCTTCCCGGTGCATTTCTTCACCGGAGCGTAATGGAAATGCTGGTGGTAGCCCCGCAGGAGCATGCTGTTGTAAAGCTCCTCCGCCCGGTCCATGCTGCGCAGCAGCAGTTGTCCCAGGAAGGAACCCCAGGCGGAGACGTGGATGCCCTTCTGCCCCGGCGCACGGAGGGCGTAGGCCTCGGTCATCACCGCAAGCTCCTCCGTCATCACGCCAATGTAGCGATAGGTCAGCAGCAGCAGGGTCACCAGAGTGGCGGGCAAGTGGAATTTACGCAGGGCGGCACAGAGCACGTCGATGGGGGTGGTGGCCATCAGCAGATAGGAGGCCATCAGGCAAAAGACCCCTTTTATCATCAGCGTCAGCATGCTGATGACGCCGCCGGAGACGCCCACCGTACCGATCTGTATCAGGATCCGCCGGTCGAAGATGGGGTTAAAAAGGCCCACCGCCATCACCAGGGGCAGCACGATCCGCAGCTTATAGAAGAAGCTCCCCACGGAGACGCCGCTGATCTGGAAGAGCAGCACCGGGTAGAGGACCATGACGATGAGCCCGCTGAGCTGGTACTTTCCGAAGGACAGCACCACCGCGATATATGCAATTGTGGTCAGCAGCTTCGCCGGGGCGCAGAGGCCGTGGATGGGCGAAGTGCCCGCTGCCAGCTCGTCCATTTCCGCAAGCTCGTGCAGCGCCTTTTCCATTTTGTTCATGTCATTCCCACTTTTTGCAAAACGCAGCAAAACGCGGACGCGGACAGGGAGTTTTTCCCTGTCCGTTTCCGCTTTCTAAGTAAACGATAAACGATTATGCTCCGGCTTTCTTCTTCCGGAAGAAGCCGCCGGCCAGGCAGATCAGCACCGCCACACCGGCAACGAGGGCAGAACCCACCACACCGGAGAAGCTGGTACCGACAGCGCTTTCGCTCTCGGGGAAGGCGTAATCCGGGAGCAGAGCGGTCTTTTCCTGGATGGCGCCGGCGGTGTCCGCTGCGGCGCTGGAGACACCGAAGCTCTCCTCATCCAGGCCCATGTTCTCACTGTAGCCCTCCTCGGCATTGCCGAAGAGCGCCCACTCAAGACCGTCGGGGTTGCCGGAGGCCAGCAGGCTCAGGCCGCCGCCTACCACCAGCACCACCACAGCCAGGATCGCGATGGTGGCTTTCAGGCTGCGCTTGGCGGAAACGGCCTTGTCGGAGGTATCCACGTCCCGCAGAAGCTCGGGCCGGGATTCGTACACAAACACCAGCACCGCTGCGGTGATCAGGCCCTCCACCAGGCCGATGGCCAGGTGAATGGGCTGCATCAGGGCAAGGAAGGCGCCGAAGGGCAGCTCGGTGATGCCGGAGAGGCTGGTCTCAATGACCACGGAGAAGGCGCCCAGCTGCAGGGTGATCACACAGCCCAGGATGGAAGCCAGGATGATCCTGGCCCGCTGGCCGGCCTTCGCGCCCATGCCGGCAAAGAGCTTGCCCTGCATGATGGGCCGCCAGATCAGATAATAGCCCACGAAGCAGCCGTAAAATGCCATGTTCCAGATATTTGCGCCCAAGGCCATCAGGCCGCCGTCGCCAAAGAGCAGGCATTGGATGGTGAGGATCACCACCATGGACAAAAAGCCCGCCTGGGGCCCAAGCAGTGCCGAGAGCAGCATGCCGCCGCACATATGGCCGGAGGAGCCGGTGCCGGGAATGGTATAATTGATCATCTGTCCGGCGAAGACCAGGGCGGCCGTGACGGCCATGGTGGGGAGCTTTGCCGGATCGTCCTCTTTTTTCAGCTTGTGGATGGAAATGCCCGCGGCGGTGCCGGAGGCCACATACATGGTCGCTGCGACGGCGGGAGCCAGCAGCGCGTCTGCCATATGCACAAGATCACCTCATTTGTTTCATTTCTTGATGCATCTGTGCCCATTATAGCGAGCCTGTCTCCCCTCCGCAAGCCCCCCGGGGGGATACATTTTTTTCTCTTTCAAAACGATCCCCCGGAACTTGTCCGGGGGATACGGCTCTATTTACTTCACGGTGACGGAGGTGATGTGGGGATTTGCGCCCTCGTCCCAGTAGAGGAAGCCCTCCAGATCCACGACGTCCCCCGCCTGCAGCGCTTCCACCGCCTTGTAGACCCCGGTCTCCTTGCCGCAGAGGTAGAATTCCACACAGAATTCATAGATCTTGCCGTTTTTGGAGGCCTTGAAGTACAGGTCGTCGGTGAGACCGTCGGGATCCTTGTAGGCAAAGGCGGCGCCGGAATCGTCATAGGGCTCGATGGTCAGTCCCTTGAAGGAGACATATCGGTTCTGATACGCGATCAGTTTCTCCCGATCCAGCAGCTCCGTGACGTCCGTGGCCGGGAAGAGATAGTTGCCCTTCAGGATCTCAAAGCTTGCGTCCAGGATCTCAGCCTCGCCGCCTTCCACAGCTTTCACGCCGGTGACGCGGATCTTCTGGCCGGGGATCAGGCGCTCCGCCTCTTTCTCCGAGCAGGCCATATCATAGATGAAATAGCCGCCCGCTCCGTCCTGGGCATAGACGGTGATGGTATCCTTCCACCATTCCTGGCAGGCCTGGACATAGGCCTCGATGACGACCTGGGTCTCCGGCCCGGCGGCAGCGTAATCCTCATAGCTCATGGCGCCTTCACCCTTGGCAAGGGTGTCCTCCCCGCTCACGTGGGCAAAGCTCAGCTCGCCATAAGTCGGCAGCGTCAGGCTCATGGTGCTGCTGTCCCAGCTGCCCGGCGCATTGCCGCTATCCAGCCGGACGGCGATATTCCCGTCCCGCAGCATATAGGTCCCGGTCTGGCTGTCATCCAGGCCGGTGAGGTCCATGGTTTCGATCAGGCTCGCCACGATGTCGTCCAGGCTCTTGCCGTAGGCCTCCTCCGCGTCCGCCGTGCTGGAGCCGTTGGCCTCCAGATTCGCCGAATACAGCTCCTTCACCGCCTGCCGCAGGCTGGGAAGCATGCTGTCGCTCTCCAGGGAGAGAGTGCAGCTCATGTCCGAGCGCAGTTCCAGCACCAGCTCGCCCGCCACGTTCTGCAGGGCTGCGGGGATCTTCGCTTCCAGAAGGCTTCCGATGTTCACCGTGCTGGTCCAGCGGCCCACGACGCCCTCCATCTTCTGGAAGGTCATGACAAAGTCATCCTCCATCAGCATGAGGATGCCGTCCTCGAAGCTGTAAGGGATCTGCAGCCCATCCTCTCCGGTGAAATCCTCCTCATTCCAGACAAAAGAGCGGACACCGTCGGGCGTGGTGAGCGTCGCGCTGCCGTCCTCTTTCACCTGGAGGCGAAAAGCCGCGCGGGTGTCCCGCTGCTGCTCCGGGTAGGGTACGCCCCGCAGGAGCATGCCGATCAGCTCATAGGCGCCCGGCAGGTCCTCCGGTGCTTCGGCTGCGGCCCGGAACCCCCGGCCGCCTGCCGCGCTCAGCGTCAAAAACAGCGCCAGGACCAGGACGCAGGATACCATCTTTTTCATATGCTGGCTCCTCTCTGTGGGTAGTCGGTTTTGTTTTCATGCAAACAAGCAATAAAAATGCATTTTTTATCGGGTATCAGCATCATAAAGCCCCCGCTCGTTTTTGTCAACGCCCTTGTCAGAGCGCGAAAAACGGAGCTGTGAAAAAGCTCTGTTTTCACAGCTCCGTTTTCTCAGCCACGGGTAAATGTCATTTTGCCGATGCCGGTGATGGTCAGGGTAAGGAGATCTCCCTCCCAGCTTCCCTTAGCGCTGAGGCCGCTCGCCTTGAGGACCAGATCGCCCTTTTCCTCCGTATAGGTACCGGTGAGGTCCCGGCTCAGGACTTTCTGATCGATCTTGCCCACCGCCTCTTCGATCATGGTCTCCAGCGACTTGCCGGTGATCTGCTCATACTGCTCCTGGGTAAGGCCCAGAGAATCGAGCATGCCGGTAAAATACGCCGTCGCTGCTTCCTGCACCGCGGAGGCGACGCCGGTACCATCCACGGTCAGATGAAAGCTCTTGTCCTCATGCAGCACCAGCGTTACCTTCACATCCGTGGTCTGCAGATGATCGAGGATCTCGCCGAGACTCTCGCCCACAAGACGCTTCAGGTCCAGCCTGGCGTTCCAGGTCCCCACAGCCGTTTGGGTCTGTCCCCCGCAGGCTGCCAGGGAAAGGCACAGGCAGAGGGCCAGCAGCAAGGCAATGCATTTTTTCATGCGCTCCTCCTTCAAATCTTCTCTCCGCGTATCATTATACGAAAGGCCTCCTCCAAAGTCAACCAAACATCTTTTTCTATTTTACATTCTTGTAACAGAATATCGGTTACTTCCGAAACATCTTTCTTTTACTATAAGACTCGCAAGCAGAGTATTCATCTTTTTCATTTTGTCCTCATTTCATAGAAAAAGCGGAGCGGCCGAAAACGCTCCGCTTTTTCTATTCCCCCACGCTCCCGATTCCGCTCTTTTCCCCTGCCCGGGAATTGCCATTCAGAAAGAGCCGTGGTATAATAATGATTCAGTGGTTTCTTTTTGAAGCCGTTTCCGCATAGAATCCCTTATCTCTTGAAAGGAACGCAGCCCATGAAGATCCGTGCCTTTTTTGCCATCCTGCTCTGCCGCTTGCTGCGCTTGCTCTCCCGCCTGCTGCACCGCGGCGGCACCGCCATGCCCGGCCGCTGGGCGCTGAAAGTCTGCCCCGATCTGCTTGAGATCCTGGCCAAGGACCTGAAGATCCTGGCCGTCACCGGCACCAACGGCAAGACCACCAGCGCCCGCATGATCGAGGAGGCCTTCTCCCGGCAGGGCCTTTCTTATGTGGCCAACCGCTCCGGCGCAAACCTTGCCAGCGGCTTGGTGACAGAGCTTGTAATGAACGCCTCCCTCACCGGCAAAGCCAGGAAGGAATACGCCATTCTGGAGTGCGACGAGGCGGCGGCCCGCACAGTCTTCGGCCGCATCAAGCCCCGGGTCATTGTGGTGACCAACCTATTCCGGGATCAGCTGGACCGCTACGGTGAGGTGACCCACACGCTGGAAAACATCCGCGCTGGCATTCAGGGCGCCCCGGAGGCGCTGCTCTGCCTGAACGCGGACTGCTCCCTGACCGCCTCCCTCGCTCTGGACCTGCCAAACCCGGTGCGCTGGTTCGGCGTGGAGCAGGGAGCTGTCCCCTCCCGGCCGCTGCCGGAGATCTCCGACGCCACCCACTGCATCCGCTGCAAGACCGCCTATGAATACGACTATGTGAGCTACGGCCACCTGGGCGGCTTCCGCTGCCCCAAATGCGGCTACAAGCGCCACAGGGCGGACGTAGCCGTGACGGCTGTCCCCGAGCAGCGCCTGGACGGCAGCAGCATCGTCCTGGAGCTGGAAGGTCAGAAGCATCTGGTGGAGGTCAATCTCCCCGCCATGTACAACATCTATAACGCCGCCGGCGCTGTGGCGGCGGTGACCGCCATGGGGCTTCCCATGCAGGCCGCCATCGACGCTCTCGGCAGCTTCCACTGCGGCTTTGGGCGCATGGAGCAGTTCCAGTTGGGCAAGGCCGGCACCAAGATGATGCTGGTGAAAAATCCCGCGGGCTGCAACCAGGTCATCGAATTTCTGCAGAACGTGAAGGAGGACTTCGTGCTGGCGGTGTGTCTCAACGACCGGGACGCCGACGGCAAGGACATCTCCTGGATCTGGGATGCGGATTTTGAAGGGCTGGAAGCCCTCTCCGGCAGGCTCAAGCAGGTCGTCGTCTCCGGCGATCGGGCCCAGGACATGCGGGTGCGCATCAAATACGCCGGCATTCCCGATGAGAAGATCCGCGTGGAGCGGGATTACACCCGTCTGGTGGACTGGGCCGCAGAGCAGACCGTGCCGGTCTTTCTGATGCCCACCTACACCGCCATGCTGGAACTGCGGCAGACCGTGGTCCACAAGGTAGGCGGACGGGAATTTTGGGAGAACTGAGGTAGAAGTATGGAACTGAAGATCTGCCATATGTACCCGGACGTGCTGAATCTCTACGGCGACCGGGGCAACGTGAAATGCCTGCAGCAGCGTCTGCGCTGGCGGGGCATCGACTCCACAGTGGAACGCCTCCCCATCGGCGCCCAAGCAAGGCTCGGGGACTTCGATCTGGTCTTCATCGGCGGCGGGCAGGACTTTGAGCAGCAGGTGCTGCTGGAGGATCTGCACCGGGGCAAGGACCGGGAGATCCGCGCCGCCATCGAGGACGGCATCCCCTTCCTCACCATCTGCGGCGGCTATCAGATGCTGGGCCACTATTACGAGACCTATGACGGCCAGCGCTGCGACTTTATCGGCGCTCTGGACCTGTACACCGTGGGCAGCAAGCAGCGTATGATCGGCAACTATAAATTCCAGTGCGGCCCCGAGAGCGGCGGCAGCCTGGTGGTTGGCTTTGAAAACCACAGCGGCAAGACCCGGCTCGGCAGCGGCGTGCAGCCCCTGGGCCAGGTGCTGGCGGGCTTTGGCAACAACGGCGAGGACGGCACCGAGGGTGCCCGCTACCGCAATGTGTTCGGCACCTACAGTCACGGTCCCCTGCTGCCGAAAAACCCCGCCCTCTGCGACTTTATCCTGCTCACCGCCCTGCAGCGCAAGTACGGCGCGGCGGAGCTCTCGCCCCTGGACGACACCGCGGAGCTGGCCGCCCACGACGAAATGGCGGAACGGATTTGAGGGAAGAGAGAATAGTGAAAAGGGAATAGAGAATAGTGAAAAAGGAAGAAGAAAGGTATCGCCTTCGGCGATGAGTTCAATCTGTCCGCAAAGCGGACATCATACTTCTTCCCTCTTCGCTTTTCCCTCTTCCCTCGACAAGACCCCCCAGTCAGCCTGACGGCTGACAGCCCCCTTTAGCCAAGGGGGCCTACAAGGAAAGAGATTGTAATGAAACAGATCGACCTGCATATTCATAGCTCCGCCTCTGATGGGACGGACAGTCCCGCCGAGGTGGTGCGCAAGGCCAAGGAACTGGACCTCGCCGCCGTAGCCATCACGGACCACGACACTGTCTCCGGCTGCGCGGAAGCGGCGGCAGCGGGGCAGGAGCTGGGGATCGAAACCGTCTCCGGCGTGGAGCTCACCAGCCGCTACGGCCGCACCATCCACATTCTGGGCTACTACCTGCGCACCAACTCCCCCGTCCTGACCCGGACCCTGGACAGCATCGTTTCCGAGCGGGACGCCCGCAACGAAAAAATGGCACGGATGATGGCGGCCGACGGCATTGCCATCGACTATGACGAGATGAAAAGCCGCTTCGGCACCTCCATCGGCCGGCCCCACTTCGGCCGGGTGCTGGTGGAGCTGGGCCTGGCGGAGAGCGTCCAGGACGCCTTTGACCGCTACATTGAGAAGGGGCAGCGCTACTACCTGCCCCGGCGGATGCTCTCCATCGAGCGCTCGGTGGAGGTGATCCGGGAGGCCGGCGGCGTGCCGGTGCTGGCCCATCCCTTCCAGTACAAGCTGGAGGAAAGCGCCCTGCGGCAGCTCATCGAGCACTGCATGGACCACGGCCTGCTGGGAATGGAATGCCGCTACTCCCTCTATGACGAGGAGCAGAGCCAGTACCTGCTGGGCCTTGCCAAGGAATACGGTCTTCTTCCCACCGGGGGCAGCGATTATCACGGGGCCAACAAGCCCCATCTGTCCCTGGGCAGCGGTACGGGACAGCTTTGTGTCCCAGATTCTTGGTTAGAGCCCCTGCGTTCCGCGGCAACTTCCACAAAAATGCGTCCCTGAATTTGGCCATTGCGCCGATTTTTCTTCTTGTATGAAACCAAAGGCATCCTTTTCGCGTTTTTATGGATGACGAGATGATGGAAGGAGGGCTTTCCATGTGGGCAAAACGTCTGGCGCTGGTCGGGATCATTCTGGCTCTTCTGGTGCTGATCGTATCGAGTATCCGGCTCTATCAGCTTCAGGGCCCCGGCGCCGGGGATATCCCCGCCGCCATCGTCTATGCCGAAGCGGACGATTGATTTTTCTATTTCCCGGCGGCTTGTGACAAAATCTACACCTCCCCCTGCGTATACTGAGGCGCAGAGGGAGGTGTTTCTGTATGAAGCGCTTGTTTTTGACCCTGGCGGCTCTGTTCATGTGGCTGCACCTGGGCGCCGGCGCTTGGGTGGAAGAGCCCGAGCCGGACTGGCTGGGGCTTCTGCGGGAGGCGGTACTGGCGGATGATCGGGAGGCGGGCCTCGCCGCGGCGGAGGGCTGGAACGCGGACGTAAGCCGCCCGCCCCTGGACTATGACGAGCTGCGGCTGCTCGCCAAGCTCATCACCTGGGAGGCGGGCAGCCGCTGGCTTACCGACGAGTTGCGCCTTGGCGTGGGAGAAGTCGCCCTGAACCGGGTGGCCTCGCCGGAGTTTCCGGACACACTGGAGGCTGTGGTGTACCAGTACGGCCAGTATGTGGGCACGGACACCCCGGCCTTCCGGGACGAGCTGCAGCCGGATCCGGCCTGCACGGACATAGCCCTGCGCCTGCTGCTGGGCGAGCGGATCCTGCAGCCCCAGGTGGTTTTTGCAGGCCATGCGGTGCAGGGAAAGGTCCACTCCGTCTATCGTGACATGCATTACGGCAGCTTTTATTTCTGCGAAAGCAACTTTCCCGAGCTCTACACATCAGAGGAGATCTCTGTCGGGGACGAAGCTGCATCCGGGGAGCGGCTCTCCCCCACCGCATAAAAAAACCTGACCGGGAGAGATCTCCGGTCAGGTTTTTCCGTTTCGTTCTTATTTCTTGCTCTTGATATAGGCGTCGATGCTCTTGGCGCCGGTCTTGCCCGCGCCCATGGCCAGGATGACCGTGGCGGAGCCGGTGACCGCGTCGCCGCCGGCGAAGATGCCTTCGCGGCTGGTCTGGCCGTTCTCGTCGGCTTCGATGCCGCCCTTGCGGGTGGTCTCCAGGCCGGGGGTGGTGGAACGGATCAGCGGGTTGGGGCTGGTGCCGATGGCAATGATGACGGTGTCCACGTCCAGGACCCAGTTGGAGCCCTCCACGGCCACGGGCTTGCGGCGGCCCTTCTCGTCGGGCTCGCCCAGCTCCTGGCGGATGCACTCGATGCCGATGACCCGGCCGTTCTCATCCCCGCGGATGGCGCAGGGGTTGTTGAGTAGGTTAAATTCAATGCCCTCGGCCTCGGCGTGCTCCACTTCCTCTTTTCGGGCGGGCAGCTCGTCCTTGCCGCGGCGGTAGACCACATGCACCTCGCTGGCGCCCAGGCGCTTGGCCACGCGGGCCGCGTCCATGGCCACGTTGCCGGCGCCCACAACGGCCACCTTGTTGAAGCGCTTGATGGGGGTGTCATAGTCGTCCCGGTAGGCCTTCATCAGGTTGGTGCGGGTCAGCAGCTCGTTGGCGGAATAGACGCCCATGAGATTCTCGCCGGGGATGTGCAGGAACTGGGGCAGGCCGGCGCCGGAGCCGATGAAGATGGCCTCAAAGCCGTCCTCAAAGAGCTCGTCCACGGTGATGGACTTGCCGATGATGGCGTTGTTCACGATCTTGACGCCCAGGGCCTTCAGATTCTCGATCTCGGCGGCCACGATCTCCTTGGGCAGACGGAACTGGGGGATGCCGTAGACCAGCACGCCGCCGGACTTGTGGAAGGCCTCAAAAATGGTCACGTCATAGCCCAGCTTGCGCAGGTCGCCCGCGCAGGTCAGGCCTGCGGGGCCGGAGCCGATGACGGCGATGCGGTGGCCGTTGGATTCGGGCACCTTCACGGCGGGCTTATTCTTTTTGGCCATGTGGTAGTCGGCCACGAAGCGCTCCAAGCGACCGATGCCCACGCTCTCGCCCTTGATGGCGCGCACGCACTTGGACTCGCACTGCTTCTCCTGGGGGCAGACGCGGCCACAGACGGCGGGCAGGGAGTTGGTGGAGGTGATGATGGTATAGGCGGCGTCAAAGTCGCCCTGGGCCACCTTTTCGATAAACTCGGGGATCCGCACGGAGACGGGGCAGCCGGTGCGGCAGCGGGGATTCTTGCAATTGAGGCAGCGGCGAGCCTCGGCAATGGCGGTCTCAGGGCTGTAGCCCAGGGCCACCTCATCGAAGTTCGTAGCGCGGACGACGGGGTCCTGCTCGGGCATGGTGTGCTTCAGCAGGGTCTGCTTGGCAACAGCCCCGGCCACTACCTCTTTCAGGTGGGGCAGGCGCTCCTCCAGCTTCTTGAGATCGATGGAACCAGTGTTATCCGGGTCGATCATGTTCTCGATGATCTCGGTGTGTTCCTTTTCACCGGGCACGTCATAAACTTCAAACCTCTGCTTGCCCTTGCTGTCGGTTTCGACGTTGACAACTCTATCAGCCATTTCTCTTTCCTCCCGTAATGCGGCAGATGTGCTTGGCGGCCTCGTCCTGCTCGTCCTTGTAGAAGGCGGCGCGCTTGATGAGGGAATCGAAATCCACCTGGTGTGCGTCAAAGTCCGGTCCGTCCACGCAGGCGAACTTGGTCTCGCCGCCCACGATCACGCGGCAGCAGCCGCACATGCCGGTGCCGTCCACCATGATCGGGTCCAGAGAGATGATGGTGCTGATGCCGTAGGGCCGGGTGACGTCCGCCAGAAACTTCATCATGATGTCCGGGCCGATGGCGATGACCCGGTCGAACTGGGGCTTGCCCTCGGCGATGTTGGCCTCGATCTCCTGCTTCAGGAAGACGGTGGTGAAGCCCTTTTCGCCGTAGGTGCCGTCGTCGGTGCACATGATGAGCTTATCCGAGGCGGCCTTCAGCTCTTCCTTCAGGATCACGATGTCCGCGCTGCGGAAGCCGCCGATGAAGGTGACCTCGATGCCCCGCTCGTGCATCTCCTTGGCGATGGGGTACGCGATGGCGCAGCCGACGCCGCCGCCCACCACGCAGACCTTCTTCAGGCCTTCCATCTCGGTGGCCTTGCCGAGAGGACCGGCGATATCGGTGATGAAATCGCCCTGCTCCACGGTGTGCAGCATTTTGGTGGTGCGGCCGGCGGCCTGCACCATCACGGTGACGGTGCCCTTCTCCCGATCGTAGCCCGCAACGGAGACCGGGACGCGCTCTCCCTGCTCATCCAGACGGAAGATCACGAACTGGCCGGCCTGGGCATGGCGCGCGATGAGAGGCGCCTCTATCTCAAAGAGGCAGATCGTTTTCGCGTCGTTCAGAAAACGCTTGGTAACTACTTTGTACATCTTACACCTCATTTGGTAAAAATGGTCGGCACGGCCAAACGCCGGAGCACCAGAAAAGCGGGCGTTTTATTCAGGCCGGACACAAATTATTGTACCGCAGCGTTAAGAAAATGTCAAACCCTTTGACAGCATTCGCCCGGATATTTTGGAAGAAAATGACTGATTCGCTTCATCGCCTGTCCCTGCGAAAACGGGCAGGCCGAATGATGCGCGTTCACGCGCTGTCGCAAGCCGGAATGCTGCTGCCGCTGTGTCTGCGCCGCCGGCGCAAGGGATAGCGTTTGCCCGGCAAACCCTTCCGCACCGGCGGAACACATTATGCAAAAAAGCGCCTTTCGTCGGTTGACAAAAGACGCTTTTTGTTGGTGGCCAGTGGCGGACCGGGTTTTGGGTGATGTTTGCCCTTGCGGGCAAGTGATGTTGTGCCTGCGGCACAGTGATGCCGTTCCTCCGGTCGCAGTGATGTGTTCCTTTTCACGCGCGGAGCGCACATCACGTCTGCGGGACACATCACGCACGCAATGCACATCACGTTCCGCCCAGCGGAACACATCATGCAAAAAAGCGCCTTTTGTCCGTTGACAAAAGACGCTTTTTTGTTGGTGGAGAGCGGCGGACTCGAACCGTCGACCTTCCGCGTGTGAGGCGGACGCTCTAACCAGCTGAGCTAGCCCTCCGTTTTTTGGAAGCTTGTATATAATAGCACATCCCTTTTGAGAATGCAAGAGGAAATTTTGCGCTGCTGCCTCTTTTTTTCAAAAAAAGAGTTGACAATTTGGACTTGGTCTGTTAAAATCCTTAATGCTGTTTCGGCAGCGTATGGCGGCATAGCTCAGTTGGCCAGAGCATTCGGTTCATACCCGAAGTGTCCCCGGTTCGAATCCAGGTGCCGCTACCAAAAAAGGCGCAGACCTATCGCCTGCGCCTTTTACATAAGGCCCGTTGGTCAAGTGGTTAAGACACCGCCCTTTCACGGCGGTAACATG
>CAMOXK010000053.1 GCA_946629065.1 uncultured Clostridia bacterium | reverse complement strand
ACATGGTTGTCGCCGTAAAACTTGTCGATATGCTTCAGTTCGATTCTGCTCATGATTTCTCTCCTTTAAGCCAGACGGCACCAATCCGAGCACGCTGAAAGCGGCGATCTTTGGCCCTTTTCCGTCCTTTCGGTCTCGATGGGCGTCAGCCCACCTTCGCCCTCGAAGACGGAAAATGCCTCAAATCTCTTGCTTTCAGTCCGCAGGAGTTTTGACGGAGCCGATTTTCGTCAAATCAAGGCGGGCGCCGCAGGGAATACTTGTTGTATTGTCAAGGCGCCTAACGCGGAGTTGGCGGAAAACGGCCCGTCAAAACCGTGTTCGGATTGGCGCCGTCAGGCTACCACGACTTGCCGATGTCGGCGCCGAACTTGTTGGCTATGATGTAGCAGACCAGGATGAAGAGCAGCACGCACACGGAGATGGCGTCCGCCATCTGGTTCATGCCGTCCTGGGAGTAAGTGAAGGCCAGGTAGGACATGGTGGTGGTGCGCTTGTCCATCATGATGATGATCAGGTCAAGCTCCTTGGCAATGCTGATGAAGGTCAGCATGAAGCCGGAGATGAAGCCGTTCTTGGCAAGGGGCAGGACGATGCGGGTCAGCTTCTTGCCAAAGCCTGCGCCGTTGATCTCCGCCGCCTCCTCCAGCTCCACGGCGATCTGCATCATGTTGGCAGTGCCGGAGCGGCTGGCAAAGGGGAAATGCTTGACCACGCTGGTGAGCACGATCAGGGTGAAGGTTCCGTAGAGCGAGGGGATCAGGCCGCCCAGGTGGGGCTTGGAGAACATGGCCACATACATGGTGGAGAAGGCGATGCCGCTCATCAGGTAAGGGATGAACACCAGCTGCTCGGTAAGGTTTCCGTACCACTTGCCGCGGCCGCGGGTGGTGATATAACCCAAAAACTGGCCGCAGAGGGCGGTGATCACCGAGGCGATCAGGGTGAGGCGCACGGTGTTGAACACGGACTTGCCGAATTCGGTGTTGTAGAAGATGCCCTTATAGCTGGTGTAGTAGGGAGCCAGCTCCTCGCTGGAGCCGATCCAGTTGTAAAGGGTGAGATTCTTGAGCGCGTAGCCCGCGCCGGTGTTGATCTGGAAGGTCTCCATGACCAGCACGAACATGGGCATGACCATGGCAAAGAACAGGAACACCACCAGGAATACCAGGAGCGGCGCCTTGGCTTTGCCGAGGCGCATCTCGGTGCTGCGCCCGCCCTTGCCGCCGATGGTGGCATAGCTCTTGCGCACGCCGATGAGGCGCTGGTTGGCAAAGATGATGAGGGCCGCCAGGGCGATGAGGATGATGCTCATGGCAAAGCCCACGTTCTGGGGGCTGCCGTTGATGAAGTTCTTCATCTTGGTGGCCAGGGTAAAGTAGCCGATGCGGTTGCCCAGGTTTGCCGCCACACCGTAGGTGCCGATGGACTTGGAGAGCGTCATGACCACGGCGGAGAGGACGCTGGGCAGAACCAGGGGAATGGTGATGGACTTCAGGATCTGGGGCTTGGTAGCGCCGCAGATCTCGCCCATCTCCTCCAGCTCCGAGTTGATGGAGCGCAGCGCCGACTGTACATGGATATAGGAAAACGCGTAATAATGCAGGGACATACAAAGGACGATGGCCACCGGCCCGTAGGCCAGCCAGTCCGGTATGTGCATGCCCAGGCCCTCCAGAAAGCCCAGAGAGCCGGAGGTCTTGTTGCGAAACACCGCGAGCCAGGCCAGAGACTTGCACCAGGAGGGGATCATGTAAGGGATGACCACCAGCATGCCGAGAAGCTTCTTGCCGGGGATATCGGTGCGGGCGACCAGCCAGCCCAGGACGCTTCCCAGGGGCACAGACACCAATACCGTGAAGAAGCCGCAGATCAGGGAGTTTTTCAGCGGCCCCCAGAGGGTTGCCTTGGACATCTGCCCAGCCATAAGATACTTCCAGTAGTAAAGGGTAAAGTCCCCTACCTTGGCCCCGGGGATCCGGCGCAGCTCGCCCTTGGCCACCGTGAAGGTGGCGGCGATCATCTGGAGCAGGGGGATCACGATCAGGCAGAAGAGCACGATCAGGCTGATCATAACCACCAGGTTGAAGGGATTCTTGACGATCCCCAGAAACTGGTTTTTCAGTCTGGTCATGTTAAATGGCCTTCTCACTTTCTGTATTTTCACATTCCAGACCCCTTTCTTGCCGGAAGCCCCGGCCGCAGCGGCAAAAGCATCCGAAGCAGCCTGCCAAAAGCAGATGCAGGACTTTACGAATACGTTTCCGTTATTTCACCATATCAGTATTATAGCAAAATCCGGGTTTTCGTCAACGAAATCTTCCGATTCTTTTTTATTTTTGGGGCATCCGTCGAATTTGGAGGGCATTTCCTGTGAGTTCTCACAAAAGCGTTTTTCAAACTTCACAATTATTCTTCTGTTTTCTTCGCAAGTTTTCGTTATTTTTGCGTTCGATATCCGCCGTGTTTGCGTTCCTCACTTCCATGAGAATACCCGGAGAGCCTTTTGACTCTCCGGGCAGTTTCCATTTGCGTTCTCCCCTGCTTCGATCAGCAGTAGAGCTCGGGCTTCTCGATGGTCTGGACCTTCAGGAACTGAGAGGTGCCGCGGGAAGCGTTCAGCGCATCGCCCGCAACGCAGGCCACATAGCCGTCCCAGGCGGAGGGGCCGGTGAGCTTGCCCTTGTTCACGGAGTCGACCCAGGCGCAGAGTTCGATGTCATAAGCCTCGATGAAGCGTTCCTTCCAGTCGGTCATGATGGGCATGCACTCGGCGGGCTTCAGGCTGTCCCAGCCGGCGGGACGGGAGCGGCGCACCACAGCGTAGGGATCGGGGAGCTTCACAGTGCCGTTCTCGCAGACGACCTCGCACTGGATGTCATAGCCGTAGCCGTCGGCCACCTGGACCTCCACATCGATGAAGCAGCCCTTCTTGGTGCGCAGCAGTACCACCTGGGGGTTGTCATAGCCCTTGGTGGAGTTGGCGCTCTGGCGGACGCGGACGCACTGGGCATCCTCGTACTCGTCACCCAGCAGCCAGCGGCAGATGTCCAGTTCGTGGATGGCCACATTGGTGATGCCGTTTTCGGTCTGGAAGCCCGGGCCCTGGGAGACGTTGCGGTGGCAGGCCTTGATAAGCAGAGGAGCACCGATCTCGCCGGAGTCGATGATGCGCTTCATCTCGGCGTAGCCCCGGTCATAGCGGCGCATGAAGCCCACCTGCACCAGGCGCTTGCCGATCTCCAGCTCGCGGGCGATGATCTCCTCACAGTCTGCGGCGTTCTGGCTCAGGGGCTTTTCGCAGAAGCACCACTTCTCGTGCTTGAGCACCTCCATCACGTAGTCGTGATGGGTGGAGTCGATAGAAGTGATGACAACGGCTTCCACCTCGGGATCGGCGATGAGGCCGTTGCAGTCGCTGCCGAAGGAACGGATGCCGTACTTGGCAGCCAGATCATCCGCGCTCTTGGCGGTGTTGGAGGCCACGGCCACCACAGTGGCTCCGGGGACCTTCTCAATGATGCGGCGGCAGTGATCCTTGCCGATGGCGCCGCAGCCGATCAGACCGATTTTCAGAACCTTATCCAATGTTTGTATCCTCCTTAAAACTTTCTGGCAGTTTCCACATGGGCTGCCGTATCCCGGTAAGCTTCCAGATTCCGGGGATTCTCACTGACCTCGGTGTCGCCCACGCGCCACCAGGAGCCGTAGCCCTCGGTCATGCTCTTGGGCAGGACCCGGATGTCGAACAGGACGGGAACGCCCTCGATCTTCTTGGCATCACGAATGGCCGCGCGCAGTTCCTCCAGGCTGTGGATGGTGTAGCCCTTGCAGCCGTAGCCCTCGGCGATCTTGGCAAAGTCCACGGGCATGAAGGGGCCGGAGTGGGCGCCGTCCTCGCCGCGGAAGCGAAGCTCGGTGCAGAGCGTGTCGTTGCCGTGGCCCACCTGCAGGTTGTTGATGCAGCCGAAGCTGGCGTTGTTGAACAGGCAGATGTTGATCTTCTTGTGCTCCTGGAGCGCGGTGAGCATCTCGGAATGGAGCATGATGAAGCTGCCGTCGCCGGTCATGGCATAGACGTCCTTGTCGCCGATGGCGTACTTCACGCCCAGGGCGCCGGAGATCTCATAACCCATGCAGGAGTAGCCGTACTCCATGTGATAGGTATCGAGGGCCTTGGGGCGCCACATGCGCTGCATGTCACCGGGCAGAGAGCCGGCGGCGCCGATGACCACGTCCTCGGGATCGATGCACTCGTTGATGACGCCCAGTACCGCGGTCTGGGTCAGCTCAGCGCCCAGATCCTCCGCAAAGCGGAAAGCGGATTTCGCGTTGGCGTCGTTCACCTCAGGCACGTAATCCGGGCCGAAGGTGATGCAGTCCAGGCGCTTCAGCTCCTGCTTCCAGCGTGCAATGGCCTCCTCCACCTCGGTGGTATAGGGGGCCTTGTAGCCCTCCAGCTCCTTGAGCAGAGCGGGCAGGGCCATCTTGGCGTCCGCCACCAGAGGAACGGCGGCGTCCATCTTCAGGGCCTGGAACTCGGAGACGTTGATGTTCACGAACTTGGCATCGTCCCGGAAGAGCCACTTGGAAGAAGTGGTAAAGTCGGTGTAGCGGGTGCCCACGCCGATGATGAGGTCTGCGTCCTTGGCGATCTCATTGGCGGCGGAGCAGCCGGTGACGCCGATGCCGCCCAGGTTCAGGGGATGATCCCACACCACGGCGCTCTTGCCCGCCTGGGTCTCGCCGAAGGGGATGCCGGTGACTTCCGCGAAGGTGCGGAACTGCTCGTGGGCTTCGCTGTAGCGTACGCCGCCGCCGCAGATCATCAGGGGCCGCTTGGCGGCGCGGATGAGGGCGGCAGCCTCCTTGAGGGCCTCCTCCTCGGGCAGGCGGCGGGCCAGGCGATGGACCCGTTTGCGGAAGAAGCTTTCGGGATAGTCATAGGCCTCGCCTTCCACGTCCTGGGGCATGGCAATGCATACGGCGCCGGTATTGGCGGGGTCGGTCAGCACGCGCATGGCGGAGATCATGGCGCTCATCAGCTGCTCGGGACGGACGATGCGGTCCCAGTAGCGGCAGACGGCACGGAAGGCGTCGTTGGTGGAGAGGGACAGATCGTGGATCTGCTCCACCTGCTGCAGCACCGGATCCGGCTGGCGGCAGGCGTACACGTCGCCGGGCAGGATCAGCACGGGGATGTTGTTGGCAGTGGCGGTGGCGGCGGCGGTGACCATGTTGGCAGCGCCTGGGCCAACGGAGCTGGTGACGGCAATGATCTTTTTGCGCTTGCACTGGCGGGCGAAGGCAACGGCAGTGTGGGCCATGCCCTGCTCGTTCTTGCCCTGCCAGACGTGCATCCGGTGGGCCTCCTGGCCCAGGGCCTGCCCAAGTCCCACCACGTTGCCGTGGCCGGGCAGCATGATCACACCCTCCACGAAGGGATGCTCGATGCCGTCATAGGCGATGTACTGGTTTTCCAGGAAGCGGACCAGGGCCTGCGCCATAGTCAGACGTACGGTTTTCATAGTCTTCCTCCTTATCCCTTGAAGATGTGGTCGTTGGCGTCCGGCTTCCAGAGCCAGGCGTGTTCGGGATCGTCAATGCGGGTCTTCAGCCAGGGATCCCCGTCCAGATGGCGGATTCCCCAGGAGTAGCAGAGGGCATAGCCGGGAGCGGTGACCTGGGAATGGAAGCCCGAAGTGATGACACTCATGCCGTTGTGCTGGGTCTTGTAGATCTCGCCGTTGGCAAAGCCGGCGCCGAAGCCGTCGGGATAGTCAAAGCGGTAGAAGTAGACCTCCGGCTGGGGATGGTGATGGGGCGGATAGCTGGACCACTTGCCGGGGTAGCTGAGCACCTCGCCCAGGACCATGTTGGAGAAGGGAGCGTTGTCATAGTCGAAGAAGGTCTTGATCTCTCGCTTCATGGCGCCCATCAGCTCGCCGTTGGCGCCGGCGTGCTGGGTCTGCACGGTCTCGGGGGTGTAGAGCACGGCCTCATAGTCCCGCTCGTTCAGGGTCTTCTGAATGTAGATCTCACTGTGGCAGCGGGCGGTGAGACGGATCTCGGTGCGCCGGGGCGCCAGCAGGCAGTAGGCCTCATGGTGGAAGCAATCCGGTCTCTCGGCCTCCACGGTCTGGTCGTTCCAGGCGATCTTCACCGCGCCCTGGAAGAGCAGCACCGCGCATTCCTTTTCTTCCTCGCAGATGGAGAAGGTGTCCCCTTCCTCCATCAGCAGCAGGCCCACGTCCATCATGGTGCCGTAGTCGTCCTCAGCGGTGTCGATATAGGGATTGTAGCCCCGCTGCAGCTCGGCGTTCTTGTTCAGGTAAGTCATGCCTGCCTCACAGTCCGGTATGCTCGCGGATGTAGGTACGGCCCTTGATGGCGTACTCCAGAGGATCGGCCTTGGCAGGATCCTGCTCGGCCTCCACCAGCAGCCAGCCCTGGTAGCCGGCATCAGCCAGCACCTGGAACACGGGGTCAAAGTTCACGTCGCCGTCGCCGGGTACGGTGAAGGCGCCGTTGCGCACGGAGGTCAGGAAGCTCCAGTTGTTCTTTCTGGCTTCCTCCACCACGCTGAGGCGCATGTCCTTGAGGTGCACATGGCCCACACGGTCCACATACTTCTTCAGCATGGTCAGGGGATCCTCGCCGGCAAAGGTGAAGTGGCCGGTGTCATAGCAGAGGAACACGGCCTCGGGGTCGGTGTTGGCCATCATGCGGTCGGTCTCCTCGGAGGTCTGCACCACAGTGCCCATGTGGTGGTGGAAGCAGAGCTTGAAGCCGCGCTCCCGGGCCACACGGCCCAGCTTGTTGAGGCCGTCACAGAAGCGGTCCCACTCCTCATCGTTCATGACGTACTTGTGACCGCCGGTGAGGATGGGGACGTCCACCTTGCCCTGGATGGAGTAGCTCTGTTCGCTGACGTTGATGCGGTTGGCACCAACGGCGGCCAGGAAGTCCAGCTCACGGATGAAGTCAGCTTCCACTTCCTCATAGGGCTTGGTCAGCAGGAAGGAGGAGAACCAGCGGCTGGCGATGCGCATGCCGCGCAGATCCAGCTGCTTTTTCAGCTCCACGGGATCACTGGGGTACTTGTTGCCGATCTCGCAGCCGGTGAAGCCGGCGAGAGCCATTTCGCTGATGGTCTGCTTGAAGGTGTTCTCGGCGCCCAGCTCCGGCATATCGTCGTTGCACCAGCCGATGGGGGCAATGCCCAGATGAACGTTCTTGGTATCAAACATGAGGCTTTTCTCCTTTTCGCTTTACGAATTATAATGCCGCACCAGGCCCGCAAAGTCGGTGCCCTCTTCCACGGCGCCCAGGGTGATGGAAAGCTCGGTCAGCTCCTTGGAGAGCGCATCGCTCACCTCAAAGCCGGTCTCCTTCATGGCGTCAAACTTCTTATACTCGATCTCGCCGGGCAGGAAGATCTCCTTGACGCCGGGGGCCTTGCGGCCGTCCTTCATCATGCGGGCATAGCGGTCCACCTCGGCCTTGAACTCATCCAGGGGCATGAAGCGGCTGGGATCGATCAGGATCAGGCAGAAGCCGGTGTTCTCCTTCTCCAGCTTGGAGAAGAGGCCGATGTCCGTGCCGAAGCAGGCGCCGGAGAACATGGTGGAGAGCACGTCCACCATCACGGCCAGGCCGTAGCCCTTGTGGCCCGCGATGGGAGACAGGGAGAAGGCTTTGGCAGGATCGGTGGTGGGGGCGCCGTCATAGTCCTTGGCCCATTCGGCCGGAATGGCCTGGCCCTCCCGCTCGGCAGCCTGGATCTTGCCCATGGCCACGCAAGTGGTGGAGATGTCCATCACGATGGGGTATTCCTTGCCCGCGGGCACGCCCAGGATGATGGGGTTCGTACCGATGAGCCGGTCCGCTCCGCCGAAGGGAGAGGTGAAGGCATAGGTGTTGCAGCACACCAGGGCAACCATGTTGTCTGCGGCGGCGCGCCAGCCATAGTAGGAGCCGCAGCCGATGTTGGCGTTGTGGCGGCCGGTGGCCATGGCGATGCCGGTTTCCTTGACCCGGACCAGCAGCTCGTCATAGGCCTTGTTCAGGGAGACGATGCCGGAGCCGCTGTCGCCGTCGAAAACCATGACGGAGCCGCTGTCCAGCACCTTGCGGAAGTTGGGGCGGGGGTTCAGGGAGCCGGCCTTGATCTGCCGCATGTAGCGGGTCAGACGGGACAGGCCGTGGGAGTAGACGCCGGTGAAATCCGAATGGGTGATGACCTTGGCAATGATGCCCGCGTCCTCCTCGGGGAAGTTGGCCGCGGTCAGGATGCCTTTGACCAGGTTTCTTTCTTCTTCGTAATTGATATGCATAGCTGCGTCCTTTCTTACGAAACGATGATTCTGGGCAGCGTGGAGCCGCCGAAGGGCATGGCCAGCACGCCGGCGTTCTCTCCAAGCTCTTCAAAGGCCGCGTCCAGCGCAGCCTGGGCGGAGGGCATGGGGCTGAGGAAGATGGAGCGGACAAAGTCCTCCTCCAGATCCGAAATCAGATAGACCTTCGCCTTCTGCAGGGTCATGGCGATGGCAGCCGCCTTGTGGCCGCCCAGCTGGAAGTCCCGGCCGATGCGCTCGATCATGGCTTCCGGCGAGGGGGATTTGGTCATCCATTCCTCGAAGACCCGTTCGCCCATTCCTTCCCTGCAGGAGCCGATGAGGATGATGACGCCGCCCTGGCGCACCGCGTGGCGGGCATTGTCCAGGGCCTTTTGGGTCTGGTACAGATTCAGGTCCTTGGGGGCGCCTCCCTGGCTGACGATCACGATGTCCGCCGCCTCGGGAAGCTGCTTGAGATAAATGGTGTCCAGGAAGGCGCAGAGCTCCCGGTGGGCCGCCTTCACGTCGCCGGCGGCGGCCTTCAGGATCTGCTTGTGCTCGCCCAGCACCACGTTCAGGATAAAGTCGATGCCGCAGATGTCCCCGGCCTCTTCGATGTCCATGCGAAGAGGGTTGCCCTCCAGCCGTCCGGCGCAGGCGTCGTCCCGCACCATCATGGAGTGGTTGGCCTGGATGGCTGCCCGGGTGGAGCAGCCGGGCATGATGGCCTTGGCGCCGCCGGAGTAGCCGGCAAAGTAGTGGTATTCCACATTGCCGAGGCAGATGCGGATATCCGCTTCCGCTACCGGCCTGGTGATGTCCACCGGGGTACCCGCGGTGGTGACGCCGAGAGGCACGCAGTCCTCCGGGTCGCTGTCCACGCAGCGGATCTCCTGCCAGGCCCGCTCGCCGGCAAGCTTTCGCTGCTCGGCTTCGGTCTGGTGCCGGTGGCTGCCCAGGGCAAAGACCAGGGTGATATCCTCCGGCCGCACGCCCCCGGCATAGAGCTCGTCCAGCAGGGCGGGCATGACCTTGGCAGTGGGCATGGGGCGGGTCAGGTCGCTGGTGACGATGGCAACGGTCTGGCCGGGACGGACGATCTCCCGCAGCCGGGGGGAGCCCACAGGCTCCCGCAGAGCGCGGCGGATCTCTTCCTCCTCCGAGGGGATGGCCGGGGCCTCATTGGCCCGCAGCACGCCCCTCAGATTCTTATCCGGGACCTCAACGGTCTGGACGCCGGTGCCGAATCCGAATTCCAGCTTCATTTCGTCTCTTTCCTCTTCAGGACGCTCTTGGCAGCCTCCTCAATGTGGGCTGCGGTGAGGCCGAAGCGCTCCTGCAGATAGCCCTGGGGGCCGACTTCGCCGAACTGATCCTCCACAGCCACGAAGGCGGCGGGGGTGGGGCAGCGCTCAGCCAGAACTTCGCTGACCGCGGAGCAGAGGCCGCCGAAGCGGTTGTGGTTTTCGGCCACCACCACGGCGCCGGTCTTCTCTGCCCAGGAAACCACCGCTTCCACATCCAGAGGCTTGATGGTGAACATATCCAGCACGGCGGCGGAAATGCCCTCCTTCTCCAGCGCAGCGGCAGCCTGCAAGGCCTCGTGCACCATGATGCCGCAGGCAAAGATCACAAGATCCGTGCCTTCCCGCAGAGTGACGGCCTTGCCGATGGGCAGCTCACTTCCGTCCTCATACACCCGGGCATAGCTCTTGCGGCCGACGCGGATGTACTTCACGCCCGGGCGGTCCTTGCACTGGCGCAGGACGCTGATGAGCATGGTGGGATCGGTGACGTCGATGATGGTGGAGCCGGGCAGAGCGCGATAGAGGGCCACATCCTCAAAGGGCATGTGGGTGCCGCCGTTCAGCGTGGCGGTGACGCCGGGGTCGGTGCCGATGACGGTGATGTCGTTTTTCGCATAGCCAGCGGAGAGGAAGAGCTGGTCATAGCAGCGGCGGGATGCGAAGGGTCCGAAGGTGTGCACGATGGGCTTGAAGCCGGCGGAGGCCAGGCCCGCAGCCACACCGATCATATTGGCCTCGGCAATGCCGCAGTTCACGGCACGGTCGGGGTTGGCAGCGGCCCACTTGGCCGTGCCGATGCAGTTCATCAGGTCCGCGTCCAGGTAGATGAGATCCGGGTCCTCCGCCGCCATGGCGGGGATGGTCTCCCCCAGGACTGCCTTGCAGAGGCGGGGATCCATGCTTCCATCATATACGATCTTCATTGCTCCACCTCCAGGGCCTTGATCTCTTCCTTGAGCTGGGCGGTCCAGCGCTCATACTGCTCGTCGCTCACGGGGAGGCTGTGGTTCATGACCTTCTCGGCCACTTCCGCCACGCCCGCGCCCTTCACCGTGTCCATCACGATGGCGTAGGGTCTGTCGCCGCCGGCGCGGGTGCGCTCCAGGGCAGGGACCAGCTCGTCGATGTCGTTGCCGTTGACCTTCACGGTGTCAAAGCCGAAGGCCTCAAACTTGGCAACATAGTCTCCCATGGGAAAAATGTCCTTGGTCCAGCCGTCCAGCTGGCGCTTGTTCCAGTCCAGCAGGACCACCAGGTTCCCCAGTTTCTTGGCCGCGGCGAAGGCAAAAGCCTCCCAGACCTGGCCCTCGTTGCTTTCGCCGTCGCCCACGATGAGGAAGACACGGCTGTCACGGCCGCGGAGCTTGTCGCCCAGGGCCATGCCGCAGGCGAGGGACGTGCCCTGGCCCAGGGAGCCGGTGGTCATGTCCACGCCGGGGGTCTTGTTCCGGTCGCAGTGGCTGGGCAGATGGGTGCCGGGGCGGTTCAGGGTCTTCAGCTCCTCATAGGGGAAGAAGCCCTTCAGCGCCAGGGTGCCGTAGACGGCGGGGCCGGCGTGGCCCTTGGAGCAGACCAGCTTGTCCCGCTCCGGCCACTTGGGATTCTGGGGATCATAGCGCATTTCCCGGCCATAGAGGACGGCCAGGACATCCGCGATGCTCAAGGCGCCGCCGATGTGGCCGGAGCCGATGGAATGGATCGCCTCGATGGCGGCCATGCGGATCTCGGCCGCAAAGGCCTTCAGTTTGTTGTTCTCCTGCAAGATTACTCCCCCTTTGGCTGAATGGTCGAGCCGTGGCGCAGAGCCTTCACCACCGGCAGCTCCTCACCGCTCAAAAAGCGGATCAGGGCGCCGCCGCCGGTGCAGATATAGTCCATCTGCTCGGTCAGCTTGTATTTTTCGGTGGCGGTGATGCTGTCGCCCCCGCCGAGGACGCTGTGGCCCTTGGTATCAGCGATGGCCTGCCACACGGTCTTGGTGCCAAGCTCGCTCTCGGCTTTCTCAAAGACGCCCATGGGGCCATTGACGAACACCGTGCCGGCCGCCAGGATCACTTCCCGGTAGGCCGCGGCAGTTTCGCTGCCCACGTCCACAGAGGCGATGTCCGCGGGAACGGCGCCGAGCTTGGCTTCCCTGCGCTCGCCGTCCTCCACCCAGGCCAGGTCCTTGGGCAGCTGGATCTTTTCGCCGTACCGGGCGTAAAGCTCCCTGGCCCGGTCGATATACTCGCCATAATTGGATTTCAGGATGAAGTCCACACTGCCCTGGCCGATGTTCTCGCCCAGCGCGGTGAGGAAGATGTTGCCCACAAGGCCGCCGGTAAGAATCTTGTCGGCCACGCCCCGGGACAGGACCGTCTGCATCATCAAAAAGGCGTCGGAGATTTTGGCGCCGCCCAGCACGAACACGCAGGGGCGGACAGGCTCCTCCATCACCTGGGAGACGGTGCAGTACTCCTGCTCGAAGAGGCGGCCCATGGCGGAGGGCAGCACCTGCTCGAAGCCGCAGAGGCTGGGCTGGTCCCGGTGGGCGGCGGCAAAGGCGTCGCACACATAGAGATCAGCCAGCGGCGCCAGCTTTTCCACCAAAAGGGTCTTGGCCTGCTGCTCGTGGGTCAGGCGCAGCTTCGTTTCAAAGAGCGTCTGCTCCTCAGAGACGAAACGGACGTTGTCCAGCAGCAGGATCTCCCCTTCCTTCAGGCTGCGGATGGCTTCCCGGGCGGCGGGACCGCACACGTCGTCGATCCACTTGACTTCCCGGCCCAGCAGTTCCGTCAGCACGGCGGCGTGGGGCTTGGTGGTGTAGAAATTTTTATACTCGATGTCGCTTCCCTGATGAGCCATCAGCACCAGCTTTGCGCCCTTGTCCGAAAGCTCCCGGACGGTGGGAACGCAGGCGCGGATGCGGTTGATGCTCTTGAGCGTGCCGGTCGCCCGGTCCACCGGCTGGTTGATGTCCACCCGGCAGAGAACGGTTTTGCCCTTTACGTCCAGCTCATCCAGGGTTCTGATTCCAAAACGCATGAGCCAGCCCTCACTTCTTGAAGCGGCCGATGTTCAGGTTCTTGTTGGTGGCGGCGGTAGCCTCGGCGCTGGTGGCCTGCATCTGCATCACAGCGCGCACGCCGTCGATGGTCTCGGGGATGGTGACGCTCTCCTGGGGGATGTGGATGGCAAACATGATGTCGTTGCCGCTCTCCACAACGCTGTCCTCCCACAGGCCGATCTCATACATGTCGGCGCGGCGGTTGCCCAGGTCGCGGGCATACTTGAAGAAGCTGGCGTTGCCCTTGAAGCCCTCGTCGATGGTGACGGTGCGGATACGGGGATGCGCACGGAAGGCCTCGATGGCTTCCTCGCGGGTGATCTTCCTGCCGTCCTTGGCGGTGGCCAGAACGGTGATGATGTGGCCGTGGGTCACAGGGGTGTGGACCAGAATGCCGGTGGCATTGATGTGGGGCATGATGGTCATCAGGTCAACAGCCTGGTGGCTGGGGGCCTTCTCCATCTGCAGGGCGTTGGTAAGTCCGCGGTGATAATCGCCGGGATCGGCCACGCGGCGGATGATGGTGATGGCGACCTTCTCGATGCCGAACTTGCGGTCCAGGCAATCAACGGCACGGATGAGGCCGGTGGTGTTGCAGCTGGTGAGCTTCAGGAACTGCTTGCCCAGGCCCAGCTCGTAGTTGGCGTAGCCATGGAAGAACACGTCTGCCACGCTGTTCTTCTCGCCGCCCTGGAAGATGGCCTTCACGCCCATCTTTTCATAGACGGCCTTGTTGGCAGCGCCGGTGCCGCCGGGAGAGGCGTCCAGCATTACGTCGACCTTGGCACAGAGCTCCTCAAAGCAGCCTTCCACAGGGATGCCCAGCGCATCAAATTTGGGCTTGAGGTCCATGTCCACGAGGTACAGCTTGTACTCCACCCCGTTCACGCCGATCATGCCGTTTTCCGCAAGAGCCCGGATGGCCAGAGACGGGGAGTGTCCCACGATACCGACCAGTTCCATATCCTCCTGCAGCGCGACACCGTCTGCCAGGCGGGTGCCGATGGTACCGTAGCCCGCAACGCCGACTTTAACCTTAGCCATGTTCTTTTCCTCACTTTCATGTTTTGTAAATTGCCGAAGGGCGCAGTGCCCCCTCGGTGGATCTCATCCGTGATTTTAACATCCTGACGATAGCTTGTCAATTTGATTTGGGCATTTATTGTGAAATTTGCCCTGAAATTTTATGAGACTTCACAGATTTTACAATAAAGTTGACAATTTTGGTAAGTCGCGTTATACTGGCTTGGAAGATACGGAACGAGTCCGGAAAGGAGCCTGACCATGCGAGAAAACCGCAGAAAAGAGATGGCCGCCTATATCGCCCGCCGGGGCTCGGCCACCATGCAGGAGCTCTGTGATGCCTTTCCCGTCTCCATGAACACCATCCGGGCGGACGTGGCCTTTTTGGAAAAGACCGGTACGTTGGAGAAGGTCTATGGCGGGGTGCGCTCGGTTCTGCAGCAGGAGATCCCCCTCTTTGCCCAGCGGGCCAAGCTCCACACCGACGCCAAAATCGCCATCGCCCGCCAGGCCGCCTTCCTGGTAAACGACCGGGATACCCTGTTTGTGGACGCGGGCACCACCACCATGCACCTTCTGGACATGCTGCCCCAGGACATCCACGCTACCATCGTCACCGGGAATCTGGCCATCATCGCCCAGGCAGCCATGTGGCCCAACCTGGAGCTGATCGTGCTGCCGGGTGCCCTCAATCGCCGGACCAATTCGGTGGCAGACGTGAGCACGCTGGAATTTCTGGGCCGCTACCATTTCGGCAAGGCCATGCTCGCCGCTACCGGTCTGTCTGCCGACGGGAAGCTGAACGTCTCCTCCTATCTGGATTTTGAGATCAAGCGTCTGGCTGTGCAGCAGAGCGAAAACCGCATTCTGCTGTGCGATTCGGCCAAGTTCGGCGCCTCAGGGCTCATGAGCTACGCAACCCTGGGAGAGATCGACCGGCTTATCACCGACGCCGCCTGTCCCGATGGCCTGCGTGCGCTCTGCCGCAGCAGCGGGACGCTGCTGGAGATTGCGGAATAGCGCCGCTGTTTTGGAAAGGAGTTTCCTGATGTATAAAATTGAACCCCATCTGCACACCACACACGTGAGCCGCTGCGGCTGGCTGAAGGCCGAGGAGATCGTGGCCGGCTACATGGCCGCGGGCTACAGCGCCGTCATTGTCACCGATCACTATAACCGCACTACTTTTGATTATCTGGGCATCGACCCCGCCGCCCCCGGCGACAAGGTCGACGCCTTCCTGGAGGGCTATCGCCTGGTCAAGGAGGAAGGGGAAAAACAGGGGCTCAAGGTCTTCAAGGGCGCGGAGCTCCGCTTTGACGAGAGCGAGAACGACTATCTGCTCTATGGCTGGCAGAACGACCTGCTGGCGGAGCCGGAGGAGATCTTCCGCATGGGCATCGCCGCCTTCTCCCCCATTGCCCGGGCCGCGGGTGCTCTGATCATTCAGGCCCACCCCTATCGCCGGGGCTGCACCCCCGCCATCGCCCGGTATCTGGACGGGGTGGAGGTCTACAACGCCAACCCCCGGCACAACAGCCGCAACGAGCTGGCCCAGGACTATGCCAGGGAGTACGGTCTCATTGCCACCGCCGGGTCCGACTGCCACCGCACCGAGGATATCGCCATCACCGGCATCCTTGCGGAAAAGCTGCCCAGCGACAACATGGGCATGATGCGCCTGCTCCGCTCCCGGAACTACAGGCTGATCGGGCTGGACTGAGGACAACCCCATGAAATACGAAAAATCCTGCGGCGCAGTGGTCTATACCGTCCGGGACGGGCAGCGGCTTTATCTGGTGGAGCACACGCCCTCCGGCAAATATGTGCTGCCCAAGGGCCATGTGGAGGCCGGGGAGACTGA
>CAMOXK010000052.1 GCA_946629065.1 uncultured Clostridia bacterium | reverse complement strand
TCATGAGCTTCGGCGACATGGACGAGACTGCCGAGTACTCCCGCGAGCTGGTGGACCGTTTCTTCTAAGCTGCCTCAAACTGCGGAGGGCAGAGCCTGCTCTGCCCTCCGCTTCTTGAAAGGATGTTATTATGAGCTTTTATAAAGACCATTACGATGTGGTCATCATCGGCGGCGCGCTGGCCGGCATGTCTGCCTGCCTGCAGCTGCAGGCCTGGGGCATCAAGGATATCCTGATCCTGGAAAAGCACAACATGCCCGGCGGTCTCGCCACCGATTTTGTCCGCAACGGCTTCGAGATCGAAGCCACCCTCCATGAGATGATGTCCATCGGCCAGCCCGGCAAGCGCCTGAAGGTCGGCCAGTTCTTTGACGATATGGGCGTGGATATCGACTGGCTGCCCGTGCCCGAGTGCTACCGTGTCGCCCTGCCCAATTCCGGTATCGACAAGGTCCTGCACCCCGACTATGACGACAGCTATACCACCGTCGCCAAAGAGATCGACGAGGAATGCCCCGGCACCTATGACAAGGTCCATGAGCTTATGCTCCTCTGCCGCCGGGTGTATGACAGCATGAACTATCTCTCCGTCCACCCCATGAGCAAGGTCCAGATGCTCCTCAAGCACCCTGACTTTGTGAAGACCGTGGGTTACACCGCCACCGAGGTCATCGATACCTTCAAGCTTCCCAAGAAGGCTGTGGAAATGCTCACGCCCTACTGGATCTATGTGGGCAACCGCATGGACGATCTGCCCTTCACCATCTACGCCTTCCTGATGGCCGACTACTTCACCGGCTCCTACGTCTGCCGCGGCTTCAGCCATGAGATGAGCATGAAGCTCCAGGCCAAGTGCGAGGAAAACGGCGCCCAGTACGAGTTTGACCAGGAGGTCGAAAAGATCCTGGTGAAGGACGGCAAGGTCTACGGCGTCCGCACCAGAAGAGGGGACGAGATCCATTGCGATTACGTCATCTCCGGCCCGTACCCCAACCGGGTCTACAGCCAGATGATCGAGCCGCTCAGCGAGGTCCCTGCCGGCGCCATCAAGATGATCAACAACCGCAAGCTCTCCGTGGTCCCCGTGTCTGTCATCATGCTCATCGAAGGCACTCCCGAGGAGAACGGCATCACCGATTACTCCACCTTCTCCGGCACCACCATGGACACCAACAAGATCTGGGAGAACTATTCCAACATCACCGAGCCCTACAACTACATCACCACCATCTGCCTCAACTACGCCAACCCTACCCTGCCCGAGGGTTACACCCAGCTCTCCATCACCGCCCTGGTGCCCTCCAAGCCCTTTGAGAGCATCAAGGAGGAGGAGTATCACGATCTGAAGCGCCGCCTGGCCAATGAGATGATCGAGGAGTGCATCAAGATCACCAAGGTGGACTTCCGCCCCCGCATCGCGGAGTTTGAGGTCACCACCCCCATCACCGTTTCCCACTATGTGGGCGCCTGGAAGGGCAACATCTACGGCTATCTCCACTCCATGGAGGACCACGCTGTGGCCCGTCTGCAGATGAAGGAGAAGGATCACTTCATCGAAGGTCTGGAGTTTGCCGGTGCCCACGGTATGTCCGGCGACGGCATGGGTCCCCAGATCACCAACGGCCGCGCCGCTGCCAAGGGTGTGAAGGAAGACATGGAAAAGAAAGGGAGGCTGTAAGAAATGAGTATCAAGGTCAAAGGCTTTTTGAAGGACGTCGGCGGAGCCTCCCGCGTCACCAAGCTGAGAGAAGAGAACTTTGCCAAGGGTTCTCCCATCCCCGATCCCAAGGACCCCATCCGGGAGCTGGCCGATAAGCTGCATCCGGACAAGATGATGGTCAAGGTGGTGGACATTCGCGAGGCTTCCCCCAGTTCCCGTGTCTACCGCTTCGAGTCTGTGGACGGACACATCCCCGTGTTCCAGTCCGGCCAGTATGTGAACTTCCGCCTGGAGATCGGCGAGAGCAAGCTCTCCCGTCCCTACACCATCTCCTCCGCTCCCTATGAGGCGAGAGGGGAGCACCCCTTCTTCGAGATCACCATCCGCCGCAACGTCTCCTACCTGGTGCCGGATTACTTCTTTGAGCAGGTCCACCTGGGCGACGTGCTGGAGGCCAACCTGCCCTTCGGCTTCTTCTACTGGGAGCCCATGCGGGACAGCAGGACCCTGGTGGCCCTGGCCGGCGGCTCCGGCATCACTCCCTTCCACAGCATGGCCAAGGAGATCGCCTATGGCAAGATGAAGGGCGTGAAGCTCACCATCCTCTACGGCTCCGTGAAGGCCAACGACATCGTTCTCAAGAAGGAGCTGGACGAGATCCAGGCCGCCTGCCCCGATGTGAAGGTGGTCCACGTCCTCTCCGACGAGCCGGACTGGCCCGGTGAAAAGGGCTTCATCACCAAGGAGATCATCGAGAAGTATTCCGAGGGCGACGTGACCTATATGTTCTGCGGCCCGCTGCCCATGTTCCGCTTCGTGAAGAAAGCTCTGGATGAGATGGGCGTTCCCCAGCGCCGCTTCCGTCACGACGTGGTCAACAACCCCGCCGACATCTCCACCTGCCCCGGCTACCCCAAGGGCACCGAGACCAAGACCTTCAAGATCACCGTGGTCCGCGGTATCCAGGAGGATGTGATCGAGGCCAAGGCCTCCGAGCCCGTTGCCGTGGCTCTGGAACGGGCCGGCATCAAGATCAACACCCACTGCCGCAACGGCGAGTGCGGCTTCTGCCGCAGCCATCTGCTCTCCGGTGAGATCTTTGTCTCTCCCGTGGGGGACGGCCGCCGCCGCATGGACAAGGAGATGGGCTGGTTCCACGCCTGCTCCTCCTGGCCCCTCAGCGATCTGAAGATCAAGATCCCCATCATGTAAATCTAAATAGAATGCGAAGCGGCATGACCCATCGGTCATGCCGCTTTCCGTTATGCCGCGTTATTTCCCGTGTACGCTTTTCGCCGCCTGCTTCATGGCCTCATGCTCGGCGGCCAGCTCCCGATGGAGCCTCACAGAGCTCCAGCTCGCGTTGGTCTCGGTCAGCACGGCTTTCAGCGCTACCGGGCAGCGGTTCTGCCGGAGCGCGTTCAGGAAGGCGCTGAACACCGGCGACGGCAGATCACACATCACCAGCATCTCCTCCCGGAACGGTTCTCCTGCGTTCTCCTGCGCCGTCTCAGCGGGGGAGAGACCTTCCACTCCGGCAAGTTTGCCCACCGGCAGTGAAAACTCCGCTTCCGTTACAACACGCCCCTGCATCCCAAGCCGCAGCAGGATCACCCGGATCTTTTTCAGCTTGTCCGCGGAAATGTTGTACAGCAATACACCTTTCATGTTCATCACCCGGAAAAAGTATACGCTTTTTGCCGGATCTTGGCAAGCCTTGTCGGAACTGTAAACATTTTGTCATCCCTATTGATTTTCCCCGGCGTTTTTGCTATATTGTGCCTTACGGGTCCAAGCGAACGGAGGTGCATCTGGATGGAAGGCTTTGAGATCGAACGCAAGTATCTGATATCCATGCCGGATCCTGATTTCCTGCGGCAAAACGCAAGCCCCACCGAGATCGTGCAGACTTATTTGCTGCCGCCGGCCCCGCACATCAACGCCCGGGTGCGCAAGCGCGGCCATGAGGGCGCCTGGGTTTATACCCATACGGAAAAGACCCGCCTCAGCGACCTTCGCCGGATCGAGAACGAGCGGGAAATCAGCCTGGAGGAGTATGAAACGCTCCTGAAAAGCGCGGATCCCGGCCGCAACGTGATTCGAAAGACCCGCTGGGTTTTGCCCTGGAAGGGGCAGAATTTTGAAATCGATATTTTCCCCTTTTGGACAGAACGGGCTCTCATGGAGCTGGAGCTGGAGGATGAGGCGCAGACCATCGAACTGCCGCCTCGAATCCGGGTCCTGCGGGAAGTGACGGCGGACTATCGCTATCTCAATTCCTCCCTGTCCAGAACGATCCCCTATGAGGAGATCGAGAAAGGATGAACAGAATGAAAAAGACCGTATCCCTGCTGCTTGCCGTTTTGATGGCGCTTTCCCTCTGCGGCTGTGCCGAGAGCCTGCAGCAGATCGAGATCCCGCCTTTCCCGGAGGTCACCCCGACCCCCGGGCCCATCGAAACCAACACCGAGACGCCCAGTCCCACTGAGGAAGTCCAGCCTGCTACTGAGATCGGCGCGGACATTCCGGTGGCTTCTCCCGTCCCTACGGAGGAGCCCGGCAACGCCATCCTGGTAAACATCGGCTGCACCGTCCTCACGGACTATGACCCGGCCGAGGGCCAGGAGCTGATCCTGGAATTCTCCTATGACATGCCCCGGGTCATCTTTGAAAATGATCTGATCGTTGCCCAAGAGGTCAACGAGGTCCTGGCCACCATTGAGGAGACCTTCTACACCGGCCAGGATTACGGCCTGAAGCAGGAATTTATCGGCTACAACACCATGCTGGAGAGCGCAGAGGATAACTTCACCTATGCGCGGGATTACCAGGTGGAGGGGATGCCGCTGGAGTTCTCGGATGCGCTCAGCGCCAAGGTCCAGCGCCTGGATGAGGGCATGCTCAGTATCCTCTATGCCGATTCCAGTTTTACAGGCGGTGCCCACGGCAGCTATGGCCAGTTTGCTTACAGCTTTGATATGACCACCGGCCAGGTCCTGACGCTGGACCGCCTCTCCAGCGACTATGATGCCCTGGCCGATTTCCTGGTGCAGACCATGCTGGATCTTGCCGAGCAGGACGCGGACGGCTATTATTCCGAGCGCATCGTGGAGGACTTCCTGCCTGCGGGCGGCAGGGAAGAGGCGTTCCGCAATTTGCTGCGGGAGGGCTCCTGGTACTTTGACCGGGAAGGCCTGGTCTTCTTCTCCAACCTCTATGAGCTTGGGCCCTACGCCGCCGGCATCGTGGAATTCCGCATTCCCTATGACATGCTTTCGGGCAAGATCGAGCCTCGCTTCCTTTACCCCGCGGATCGTACCGGCAAAGGCCGGATCACGGTGGATGAGCTCTCCAACCAGGAGGGTGGTGCGCTTCCCATCGTGGATAAGCTGGTTGTCAGCGAGGATGGCCAGGAACTCTGCCTCATGGCGGAAGGAGAGGTTTACGATGTGCGCATCAGCTCTGTCTACTATGTGGACAAGTTCTATGAGGACGCCCAGCTCTGGTGCGCCAGCTCTCTGAAAAACTGCGCCCTGCAGCTGCAGGCCGTGGTGCCCGATGGCCTGCCCAACCTGCTCATCACCTACTACACCGCCGATGGTGAGCGCCACGGCAAGCTCCTCAGCCAGAGCGGAGCGGACGGCAGCTTCATGCTGGTGGATGATAATATCGAGGCCGTCGGCTGAGCCTTTCTTCCAACTGCAGCAGATCCCGGGAGAGCAGCAGAAACCTGCATTCTCCCGGGATTTTTTACGAAAAATATCCGAAATAATTGTTGACATTGACGGGACTCTATGGTATTCTTTTAAGGCCGCGTTGAAGGGGTAATCAAAGACGAGACCTGTGCTCCACCCCAAGAGCGAGTCCTGTAAAGAGGGAGGAAATGTTCATGAAGACTGCCATTATCGTGACCGGAGGCAAGCAGTATCGCGTTGCCGAGGGTGATGTGATCTTCGTCGAGAAGCTGGAAGTCGCCGCCGGCGATACCGTCAATTTCGACCAGGTTCTGGCCGTTGTGGATGGTGAGACCGCTCAGTTCGGTGCCCCCGCCATCGAAGGCGCCAGCGTCACCGCCAACGTTCTCAAGAACGGCAAGAGCGCGAAGGTCCGCGTCTACAAGATGAAGCCCAAAAAGGGTTATCGTCGCACCCAGGGCCATCGTCAGCCCTACACCAAGGTCCAGATTACGACCATCAACGCCTGATTTTTCCGCAACTGATTTTGACTAATGGAGGTGTAACCTAAATGGCACATAAAAAAGGTATGGGTTCTACCAAGAACGGCCGCGACAGCGAGTCCAAGCGTCTTGGTGCCAAGAGAGCCGACGGTCAGTTTGTCCTCGCCGGCAACATCCTTGTCAGACAGCGCGGAACCAAGATCCACCCGGGTACCAATGTTGGTAAGGGTAAGGATGACACCCTGTTCGCCCTTGTTGACGGCACGGTGAAGTTTGAGCGCATGGGCAAGGAGCGCAAGAAGGTCTCTGTTTACGAAGAGATCGCGCAGTAAGTGACCATTGAAAGGCCGGACAAAGCGTCCGGCCTTTTTTTATCTGTTTGCGAAACGATCGTTTTGCTATTGAATGCTTAAGAAAACAAAGGAGGATCGTCTATGGCGACTGACTTTACAGATAAGGTCCGCATTTCCGTTCACGCCGGCAAGGGCGGTGATGGGGCTGTGGCCTTTCATCGGGAAAAATACATCGCGGCCGGCGGCCCGGACGGGGGAGACGGCGGCCGCGGCGGTGATATCGTCTTCACCGTGGACGACAACATGTCCACCCTGGTGGACTTTCGCTTCAAGCGCAAGTACGTGGCAGGCAACGGCCAGAACGGCATGGGCAAGCGCTGCTACGGCAAGGACGGCGAGACCCTGCGCATCCGGGTCCCCCGAGGCACCCTGGTCCGGGATACCGAGACCGGCGCCATCATGCACGACATGTCCGACGGCGCGGATTGGACCGCCGCCAAGGGCGGCCGGGGCGGCTGGGGCAATATGCACTTTGCCACGCCCACCCGTCAGGTCCCGCGCTTTGCCAAGCCAGGCCTCCCTGGAGAGAGCCATGATATCACCCTGGAGCTGAAGCTTCTGGCGGATGTGGGCCTGGTTGGCTTTCCCAACGTGGGCAAATCCACGCTGCTCTCTGTTGTGACCAAGGCCCATCCCAAAATCGCAAATTATCATTTCACCACCCTGTTCCCCAATTTGGGCGTGGTGTATGTGGACGAGGGCGTGTCCTTCGTCCTGGCCGATATCCCCGGCATCATCGAAGGTGCCTCCGAGGGCGCCGGCCTGGGCCATGACTTCCTGCGGCATATCGACCGCTGCAGGCTGCTTGTTCATCTGGTGGACGTCTCCGGCAGCGAGGGGCGGGACCCTGTTCAGGACTTTGACGCCATCAACCAGGAGCTGCGGGAGTATAACGAGGATCTGGCCGCCCGGCCTCAGATCGTGGTCGCCAACAAGTGCGATCTGCTGGGGGACGACAGGGAGAATCTGGAACGGCTCAGAGCCCACGTGGAAGAGCTGGGATATAGCCTTTATGAGATGAGCGCTGTGACCCATGAGGGCACCCGCCAGCTCATGACCGAGTGTGCCCGCCGCCTTGCCGAGCTTCCCCCGGTGCAGCATTATGAGGCGGACTATGTGCCCCCCGAGCCGGTGGTGGATACCTCCGAGGATCTGGAGATCACCCACTTTGATGATATGTGGGTGGTGGAAGGCCCCTGGCTGCAGCGCCTGGTGGCAACGGTCAATTTCTCCGACTATGAAAGCCGCATGTACTTTGACCGCATCCTCCGCGAGGCCGGCGTCTTTGAGCGCATGGAGCAGATGGGCGTTCAGAACGGCGATACCGTCAGCATGTACGACTTGATGTTTGAATATCAGGATTGATGATTTCCCGGGAAAGATATTTCCCGGGTTTTTTTATGCCGTACTGCAACCAAATGCCCTTCTGAAACGTTTATAGAGTGTCCGGACAAGTAGAGGAAGGAGGCCAAAGCGTGGAAAGAGAAACGCTGCGCGCGGAAGTAAACCTCCAGCGGCTGTATCAGCAGCTGCTTCCAACGGTGTACCGCGCGGCCTATACCTATCTGAAGAACCCCAGCGACAGTGAGGACGCCGCCCAGGAGGCCTTTCTGCGTCTCGTTCAGAGCAGACGCACGTTCTCTGATGAACGGCAGGTCAAGGCCTGGCTGATCGTGACGGTGGGCAACATCGCAAAGGACATGCTGCGCCGCCGCAGCAGGGGAGAAGTGAACCTGGACGATCACCCGGAGCTGCCTGCGCCGTCCCACGATTCCGGGGAACTGCTCGCGGCCCTGCTGGCCCTGCCGGAGAAATGGAAAACCGCCATGTATCTGTATTATTTCGAGGGATACAGCGTCCGGGAGATCGCCCGGGCCATGGGTCAGCCGGAGGGGACCGTCAAGTCCTGGCTTCACCGCGCCAGGGGGATGCTTCGTGAGGCTTTGGAGGAGGATGTATAATATGAACAAGGAAAGCATCGAAAACGCTTACGGAAGCATTGAGATTCCGTCTGGGATGGAGCAGCGTCTCCAGGAAAAGTTGGAAAAAGCCCTGGGCGAGCCTCTGCGGGAAAGACGGCTGGTGCTCCGTCCCAGACCAAAGTTTGTGCAGCCCCTACTGACCGCGGCTGCCGTGGTGCTGGTGCTGCTGGCTGCCTTTTCTGTGATCCGACTGAGCCATGTGGGGGAAACGCAGACGATCCCGCTTGTTCCCGCCGCCTCTCCGGAAGCGACGAGCAAGACCTGGGACCCGGAGACCTGCAGCGATTACCTCAGGCTCTATCAAAACGTGCTGGGGAATTATCGCTACGCGCTGGATACCCGGGACCGAAGCTTTTGCGAAGATGCCGGGATCAGCAATCTGTTTCTCCCTGTCAATGAGGATCAGCCCTGCACGGAGATCGGCGTTGCGCTGGAGGATCTGGACGCGGACGGAATACCGGAGCTTTTGATCGGGCCTTTGCATTACTCTGACCTGGAACCTGGATCTCTTTCGGAAACGCTTTATGACGCCTATTGCTTGATCGACGGGGAACCGAGGCAGATCTTTTGCGCGGATTCCACCAACAAGTGGAGATATCTCGGCGAGGGCTTGTTCCTCCATGTTGTCGACGAGCAGTATTTCTGTCCCAGCCATATGCTTTGGCAATTCCGTACACCGCATGATGCGGCAGCGGAAGCGCTGATCTTTCAGAGCGGGGTCTCTTTGGATCCCTTTACCGATCCGGAAAATGGCATTTGGCACAAAGTTGAAGACGCATGGAAACCTGCTCCTGTCGAAGGGCGGGGGAGTGGATTTTCCTGCCGCCAGGGGGAAGCGATCACTGACCAGGAAGCGCTGACCTGGATCGAAAGGCACCAGCATTATGTCTGGCCTGCGTTCACCGCTTTGGAGGAACTCACGGTACCCGCTCCCACGCCGGAACCGGATGTCCCCGCCAACATGACAGAGCAGCAATATCGGGAGCTGGTGTCGGTGCTGAACCTGATAGAACAGAGGGAAGAGGCCTTTGCCCTGGTGCGCTATACCGGCCTTAATACGGAAGGGGTGGTCCGTCTGCTGGAGCAGATCCGCCTTCTTTCCCTTGACCGTGGCCTGACGACATCGCAGTACCGCGGCCTGCTTTTGGGAAGGCTCAATCTGGACGGGGCTTCCGCCGAAGCTTATGCCGCACTCATGGGAGAACTCTACAAGCTGGATCCCAACAGCTTTTTGACTGCCTGGCATGAGGCCGGGGAACCGGCGGAGCTCATGCAGGAGGTCACCGGGATCCTGGACCCGGCGGAGAGTAAGCTTTGGCTCCGGGAGCAGTTTGAACGCAGCAAAGGGTCAATGCTTGACTGATGGAAGTGCGGCAGCACTCATTGCAGGCTGTAGGGGCGACCCTTGCGGTCGCCCGCGCAGCAAATGTGAAATACAATAGAAAGGTTCGGCGAATTCGCACATGTGATATGCTGTGAATTCACCGAACCTATTTTAATATTGTGTGTTGAACTGGCTGGAGAGCGTAAGCGTCTCTCCTGTGGTGATAATAGGGCTATGCGAGTGTTGTGCTTCAGACTCCAGGGTAATGGAGGGTCTGCTTTTCATCAGATCCTCTTCCATTTTGCGCCGTGGGGAATGTCGGTGACTTCGATCCCCGCGGCCTTCAGCTCGTCCCGGATCCGGTCGGCCTCGGCGAAGTTCTTGGCCTTTTTGGCGTCCTGCCGGGCCCGGATCTTCGCTTCCACCTCGGCGTCAGCTTCGCCGCTTTCGGAGATGATGGTGAACTCTCCCGCGGTGACGGCCTGCTTCTTGAGCTTCTCCCGCTCTGCGGCGGCCTTCTCCAGCAGGCTCAGGCCCAGCACCTTGTCAAAATCGGCGAGAGCGAAGAGCTTGGTCTCGTCATTGGTCTTGGCCTTGAGCACGTCATAGAGCGCGGTAATGGCCAGGGAAGTGTTCAGGTCGTTGTCCAGCCCTGTCTTGAACTTCTGCCGCAGCTGCTCCACAGCGGCTTCATCCACCGCGCCATCGCCGGGCTTCAGCGCGGCGATCTTGGAGATCAGCTTGTTGTATGCCACCTGGGCGTTGTCCAGGTTCTCCCAGGAGAATACCAGGCTTTTCCGATAGTGGCTCTGCAGGCAGAACAGCCGGTAGGCCAGGGGATCATAGCCCTTTTCCTCCAGCAGGGAGACGGTCAGAAACTCGCCCTTGGACTTGGACATTTTGCCGCTGGTGGTGTTCAAGTGGAGCACATGCATCCAATAATTGCACCATTTATGGCCGAGATAGGCTTCACTCTGGGCAATTTCGTTGGTGTGGTGGGGGAAGGCGTTATCAATGCCGCCGCAGTGGATGTCCAGATCCTCGCCCAGGTGCTTCATGGAGATGCCGGAGCACTCGATGTGCCAGCCGGGATAGCCCACGCCCCAGGGAGAGTCCCATTTCAGGGCCTGGTCCTCAAACTTGGACTTGGTGAACCACAGCACAAAGTCGTTCTTGTTGCGCTTGTTCGTGTCTTCCTCCACACCCTCGCGCACGCCCACGTCCAGATCCTCGGCATTGAAGTCGTTGAAGACGAAGTAGCGATCCAGCTTGGAGGTGTCAAAATACACGTTGCCGCCGGCAAAGTAGGCGTAGCCCGTGTCCATCAGCTTGGAGATGATCTTGATGTATTCATCGATGCAGTTGGTGGCGGGTTCTACCACGTCGGGAGTCTTGATGTTGAGCTTTGCGCAGTCGGAGAAGAAGGCGTCGGTGTAGAACTTGGCGATCTCCATCACGGTCTTGTGCTCCCGCTGGGCGCCCTTGAGCATCTTGTCCTCGCCCTCGTCGGCGTCAGAGGTCAGATGGCCTACGTCCGTGATGTTCATCACGCGCTTCACGTTATAGCCCACATAACGCAGGTATTTCTCCAGCACATCTTCCATGATGTAGGAGCGGAGATTGCCGATGTGAGCGTAGTGATACACCGTGGGGCCGCAGGTGTACATCTTCACGATGTCGGGGTGGTTGGGAACGAATTCTTCCCGGTTATGGGTGGCGGAATTGTAAAGCTTCATGGGTCTCTCCTTATTTCACGTCCTGAAAGACGTCCTTGTTTTTGATGAAATACTCCACGCCGGAGTAGAGGGTGGTGGCTACGATCAGGCCAGTGACGATGCCGCTTACGAGGGAAATGTCACCGAACACCAGCAACACGCAGATCCCGATCATCGTCACGGTGGTCTTGACCTTTCCGGACCAGGCCGCGGCAATGACACGCTGTTGCTCTACGGCGACGAGGCGCAGCCCGCTCACGGCAAATTCACGGAACAGCACGATGGCCACAGCCCAGCCGGGCATGCTGCCTTTTTCCACAAAGAAGACCATGGCGGCCAGTACCAGCATTTTATCCGCCAGAGGGTCCATAAATTTGCCGAAGTCTGTGATCTGGTTATAGTGCCGGGCAATGTAGCCGTCCACCATGTCGCTGAGACTTGCCAGGACGAATACCGCCAGCGCCGGCCATTTGAGCCCCGCGTAGGCCAGAACCAGAAACACCGGGATCATCACCATCCGGAAAATGGTGATCTTGTTTGCGGTGGTCATGCCTCCGCCTCCTCTCCATAGAGGATGCCGTCTTCCGCCTGGGTGATGGTGACATTGACCATGTCGCCCTCTCGGCAGACGCCATCAAAGCGGACCTCTCCGTCGATGTCCGGAGAATCGGCATAGCTCCGGCCTACCCAGCACTGTTCCTCTTCGTCGTAATCGGTCACCAGAACTTCGATGGTCTTTCCCACAAAGCCCTGGCAGAAGGCGTCCATGATGGGAGCCTGCAGCTGCAGGATCAGGTCGGCCCGCCTCTGGGCCTCTTCCTCGCCCACGTGTTCCATCTTCGCGGCCGGGGTCCCTTCTTCGGGCGAGAAGGGGAACACGCCCACCCGCTCGATCCGTGCCTCCCGCAGGAAGGTGCAGAGCTCTTCAAACTCCTCTTCGCCCTCACCGGGGAGCCCTGCGATCAGGCTGGTCCTGAGCACCAGACCGGGGATCTTCTCCCGCAGGGTTTGGAACAACACCCGGATCTCGTCTCCGGTGCCCCTCCGGTTCATTCGTTTCAGGATCTCATTGTTGATATGCTGGATGGGGATATCCAGGTATTTTACGATCTTGTCATTCGTCGCGATCTCGTCGATCAGCTCGTCGTCAAACTGGTCAGGGTAGAGGTAATGGAGCCGGATCCAGCGGATCCCTTCGATTTGGGAAAGCTCTCGGCAGAGCTGCGCCAGACATCGTTTTCCGTACAGGTCCGTGCCGTAGCGGGTAATGTCCTGGGCGATCACGATCAGCTCCTTCACGCCGTGCTCTGCCAGGTCCCTTGCCTCCGCCACCACGTTCTCCAGGCTGCGGGAGCGGTAGTGTCCCCGAATATAAGGGATGGCGCAGAAAGCGCAGAAGTTGTTGCAGCCCTCGGCGATGCGCAGGTAGGCCCAGCTGGGTCCGGTGGAAACAACCCTTGGGATCTCCTCCACCGGGGCGTTCCGGTCTCCAAAGAAACGGGCTTCCCGACCTGCCAGAACTTCATCCGCGGCCTTTACGATATCGCCGAAGCTTCCCACGCCCAAGACCGCGTCGATCTCCGGCAGCTCCTGCAGGATCGTCTCCTGGTAGCGCTCTGTGAGACAGCCGCAGACGATCAGGCCGCCCAGCTTTCCTTCCTTTTTCAGCTCTGCCATTTCCAGAATGGTGTCGATGGCCTCGCTCTTTGCCGCGTCGATAAAGCCGCAGGTGTTCACAATGGCCAGATCGGCACCTTCCGGTTCCGGCGTCAGCGTGTACCCTGCCTCGTCCAGCAGATACAGCATCTGCTCGCTGTTCACCAGATTCTTGGCGCAGCCCAGCGAGATCAGGGCAAAACTCTTTTTCTGCTCCATACTTGCTCCTTTGCTCCCCAAAACGGGAAAAGCTGTTCTTCCCCCCCTGGGGGAGGTGCCCCGGTGCGCACACCGGGGAGAGGGGAGGACAGGATCCTGAATCAGATCGTCTCCTCCCAATCTGCGCGAAAACGTGCCAAAGCCGCCCGGATCTCCTCCCAGGAATATCCTCGGCGAAGCAAAGCGGCGCTTGTTTTTTGAACTTGTGCCCGGTCCTTCGGGTCCTTCAGCCGGGAGGAGAGGAAGCGGTCGAGCTTGTCCTCCTGCTCCGGTATTTCTTTCAATGCCTCTTCCCAGAGATCCCGGGAAATGCCTCTGCGCTGCAGTTCCTGCCGGATCCGTCCTGCGCCGTAGCCCTTCCCGGCGTAGTGGCGCACCACCATCCCGGCGTAGCGCTCGTCGTCCAAAAAGCCCCGGGACTGCAGCCAGTCTGTGGCGGCCTCGGCATTTTCCGCCGTTTCGCCCTTCTGCACCAGCTTGTCCCGCAGCTCTTTCGCGGACATAGGGCGGTAGCTCAAAAGCTCCATCCCATGGTTTTTGCACAGGGCCAGGGCGGCGGAGGAGCGGAGCGCTTCCAGCTCCTGCTCCTCCAGCACTTTCCCGGCATAGAGCCGCAGCTCGGCCGCCAGGCCCACAGTCGCCTTGATCTCCTCCCCGGTGCTCAGTTCAACGCTGATCCGCTCCGGAGAGGTCTGCCGGAGACTCTTGATGGAGAACTCCATCAGTCTTCGTCAAAATCCGCCGCGGAAACGTCCACGCCGCCCTGCTGCACCGGGACGCGGCCTGTGGCCTGGGCGGCCCGGCGCGCCTGGGGAGACATGAGCTTGTAGGCGTTGTCCCGGATCTGCTGCTCGATACGGTTTCGGGCGTCCTCGTTGTTCTGCAGGTATTCCTTCACACCGTCACGGCCCTGGATGCGCTGTCCGTCCACAGTGAACCAGGCGCCCGCCTTGTCGATGATCTCCAGCTTCACGCCCAGGTCGATGATCTCGCCTACCCGGGAGATGCCTTCGCCGTACATAATGTCGAATTCCGCCTCCCGGAAGGGGGGAGCCACTTTGTTTTTGACCACCTTGGCGCGGGTCCGGTTTCCCACCATCTCGCCGCCTACCTTCAGAGTTTCGATCCTGCGCACGTCGATGCGAACGGAGGAATAGTACTTCAAGGCCAGGCCGCCGGGGGTGGTCTCAGGGTTACCGTACATCACGCCGATCTTCTGGCGGAGCTGGTTAATAAAGATCACGGTGCAGTTGTTGCGGGAGATAGCGCCGGCCAGACGGCGCATGGCCTGGCTCATCAGGCGGGCCAGCATGCCCACCACCGTGTCGCCGATCTCGCCGTCCAGCTCGGCACGGGGGATCAGGGCCGCCACAGAGTCCACCACCAGCACGTCGATGGCACCGGAGCGCACCAGGCTCTCCGCAATGTCCAGGGCTTGCTCGCCGGTGTCCGGCTGGGAGATCAGAAGGCTGTCGATGTCAACGCCCAGTGCTCTTGCATAGGCGGGCTCCAGCGCGTGCTCCACGTCGATGTAAGCGGCTTCGCCGCCATTGCGCTGGGCGGAAGCCACCACGTGCAGCGCCAGCGTGGTCTTACCGGAGGCTTCAGGTCCGTAGATCTCCACGATGCGCCCCCGGGGAACGCCGCCGATGCCCAGGGCCAGGTCCAGGGAAAGGGACCCGGTGGACAGAGCTTCCACGTTCACAGAAATGTCGTCACCCAGACGCATGATGGTGCCCTTGCCGTAATCCTTCTCGATCTTCGAGATGGCGGCCTCCAGGGCCTTTTTCTTATCGGACGCTTCCGGTGCGATGCTCACCGCAGCTTTCTTTTTCTCAGCCATTACAATCTCCTTTCAACTTTGGCCCCCTTGCCTAAAGGGGGCTCCCGCGAAGCGGGTGGGGGATACGCTTCCCTTGTTTACGTGCCTATCCTATCGCAATCACTGTCCCATAAACAGGACTTTCAAAAACTCTTGTCCAGATCGTACATCTGCCCGATGACCACCCGCTCGATTCCCTGGGTGTCCTTCCGGGTATCGGCTGCGGCAAAGCCCGCTGCAAGAACCATCTCCTTCACGACCTCAGCCTGGTCCTCTCCAACCTCAAAGAGGATGAATCCGCCGGGACGCAGAAGGCTCTTCCAGTATTTCAGGATGCCCTTGTAAAAACGCAGTCCGTCCTTGCCGCCATCCAGAGCCCAGATGGGCTCATAGTCCCGCACAGAGCTTTCCAGCTCGATGATTTCGTCACTGGCGATGTAAGGGGGATTTGACACGATCAGATCAAAGGAGCCGATGCTCAGCGGGGGAGCGGCGGTGGCGTCTGCCTGCAGGGTGATGCAGCGGGAAGAGAGCCTGTTCGCAGCCAGGTTCTTCCGGCAGACCTCCAGGGCGCTGGCGCTGATGTCCACGGCCACCAGCTTGCTGGCGGGCAGCTCGTGTCCCAGCGCGCAGGCAATACAGCCGCTGCCGCAGCAGAGGTCCAGGATCCTAGCGTCCATTTTCCGGCCCACCAGGATCTCCTTTGCGGCATCCACCAGGATCTCTGTGTCCATCCGGGGAATCAGCACGTCTGGTGTCACCGTCATGGGCAGTCCGTAAAACTCCCAGGCTCCTGTGATGTATGCCACAGGCTCGCCCCGCAGCCGACGGGCCAGATAGTCCGTTACCTTGGCCTCGATCCCCGGCGTGGTGTAGAGATTCATGTCCCGCAGCAGGTCCGCGGTGCTCTTGCCAGCAGCCTGGGCCACCAGCAGTCTTGCTTCCAGGTTGCAGCCCTCCACGCCGTACTGCCGCAGCACGTTCCGGGCGGAGAGATATAGTTCGTTATAGGTTTTCAAATCCCGTTCACCTCAAATCCTCAGCTTCCCCAGGTGTCTGAACCCTTTTCCTCCGGGATCACCAGCTCCAGTGCCCGGATGGCGCATTCGATCATGCCGTCCTCCGGCTCGTTGGTGGTGATGTGCTGCAGCCACTTACCCGGGGCGGAGAGCACAGTGGAAAGCCAGTTGTCATGTCCGCCGCACCAGCGGTTGATCTCGTAGCTGATGCCAACCACCACCGGGATCAGAAGAATGTGGCAGCCGATGCGGGCAAACACGTTGCTCATGGGGAAGAAAAAGTTAAAGAGCAGATTCACCAGAATGCTCACCAGCACCACCACCAGCAGGAAGCTGGTCCCGCAGCGGGGGTGAAAGCGGCTCTCCCTGCGCACGTTTTCCACCGTCAGCGGCAGCCCGTGCTCATAGCAGAAGATCGTCTTATGTTCCGCTCCGTGGTAGGAGAACACCCGCTTGATGTCCTTCACCTTGCTTACCAGCGTCATGTACACCAGCAGGATCCCCACCCGGAAAATGCCCTCCAGCAGGTTCACCAGG
>CAMOXK010000051.1 GCA_946629065.1 uncultured Clostridia bacterium | reverse complement strand
CTGCAATCCGATCAAGCGCAATCTTGCCGCCCCGGATCGCAGAGCCGCCGACCTGGGCCGTTATTTTGTCCACATCTACGATCGTGCCGAGGTCATTTAACTGCGATTTTAGAACGCCGGTCAAACTGCTTTTTCCGGTGCCGTTTACGCCGCCGACAATCGTATATTTTTTCATTTGCTTTCCTCCTGAAAAACGGGAGCCCCCACCTTTTCAACACTCCGTCAGATCTCCCCGCTGAAATCTGAGACCTCACACAGAGTTTTGATGGAAAAGTGCCAACTCAGCTGTCCATATAGTGTTAGTATAACATACTGCCCTCCATTTTTACAGACAATATTGAAAAAACAACGCGCTCTTGCGACGCATTCCTTTTCTCTCCCTGTCTCAAAACTGATCCTGCTTTTTGTGGCACACGGAGAAAAATGAGTGCCGATAAAACCGTTTGATCTCACACGGAGACACAGTGTCGCCAGTACCCGCGCCGGAGACTTTCTTTCCTCTATGCAAACATCTCGCGGCGTGGTATACTATTGATGACAACAAATTATTCTCTGGATCGGGTGATGCGATATGACAAAGATCCTGTTTGTCTGCCACGGCAGGGCACAAACAGGCCCCGTTTTGCACCGTTTCACCACGAAAAACCACGGTGCAGACTGATTTTTACTACCGATTTACTACTGAATACAGAGCCGCAGTATGACAAAAGCCAGCGGCGGGAGGACCGCAAAAGCGATCCTCCCGCCGCTGGCTTTTCTTATGGGGTTTGTCACAGTGCGCTGCTTTTGATCGGCTCGAATGCTGTGGATTCGTCTCCGGGCAGGTCTTCCGCATGTTCGGCAATGCACCGTCCCTCCGATCCTGCAAACGATCCGTTTTACAGACTGTTCCGATATTCATTGGCGTTCATGCCGACCAGTTTTTTGAAGACTCTGGCAAAGTGGGCGGTGTCCGTGTAGCCCACCAGCTCCGCGATCTCGCCGATCTTCAGCTTCGGGTCCCGCAGCAGCTCCCTGGCGGCGTTGATGCGGACGGTGTTCAAAATGTCGTAGAAGCTGCTCTCCGTGTGCTTGTTCAAGAGTTTGGACAGATGCCACTGGGACACATAGCAGGCGTCGGCCACATCCTGCAGGGTCAGCTTTTCGGCATAGTGCTTTTCCATGTAGCTCATAGCCTGGCGGACAAGGAAGCTGCCGCTGTGCTGGCTTTGCTGCTCCTTTTCCTCCTCCTGTGCGGTCCTGCCCAGATGGTCCACCGCAGTCCGGAGCGCCTCGTGGATCTCGTCCATTTTCGAGGGCTTGAGCAGAAAGCGCGTCACACCCAGGCGGATCGCCTCCTGGGCATAGCGGAAATCCCGATAACCGGTGAGGACGATCACCTGCATGTCCGGGAATTCGCTGCGCAGTCCCGCCAGCATGGTCAGGCCGTCGTCACCCGGCATGCGGATATCGGTAAAGAGGATGTGCGGCCTCACTTCCCGGATTACCGCGGCGCCCTGCACCGCATCCTCCGCCGTGGCAACGACTTCACAGGCATAGTCGCCCCACTTGACGACCTTGCGGAGGCCCTCCACGATCAGTCTCTCATCGTCGATCAAAACCACTCGGTACATACAAAAACCTCTTTTTCCAAACAGACGCTGATCTTTTACAGCGCCAGGAGCTCCCTCCATTTGCGGATATAAGCCTCCGCCTGCTCGCCGCCTGCGCTCTCCGCCGCCATTCGCAGCAGCGGCTCTGTGCCGGAAAAGCGGCAGATCACCCAGCTGCCGTCGGCAAAATATGCTTTCACGCCGTCCTCCCGGCTGACGCGGATAAGACCCTCGAAGGCGGGAAGGATCCGCTCTTCAAAAAGCAGCTTTTTCAGTTCTTCCTTGCGGGCGGGGGTCATACTGAAGTCCGCCTCGCGATAACAAAGCTCGCCGTACCGGTCTGTGATCTCCCGATAGAGCGCGGAGATGGATTTGCCGGTTACGGCCAGCATCTCCGTCAGCAGAGAGGCGGCGTAGATGCCGTCCTTGCCGGAGATGTGCCCCCGCACCGCAAGACCGCCGGAGCTCTCGCCGCCGATGATGGCGTCGGTCTCGGCCATCTTGGCGGAGATGTACTTGAAGCCCACCGGCACCTCATAGCAGGCCTGGCCCAGGCCTTCCGCCACCCGGTCCAGCAGATGGGTGGTGGAATTGTTGCGCACGCAGGCGCCCTGCCAGCCCCGGTATTGTACCAAGTAATAGTAGAGCAGCACCAGAAGCGTGTTGGGATGGATAAAGCCGCCCTTTTCGTCGATGACGCCGAGCCGGTCCGCATCGCCGTCGGTGGCGACGCCCAGGTTGCAGCGCTTGTCCACCACAAAGTTGGAGAGCGGGATCAGCGTTGTGGCGTTGGGCGCCGGGAGCTTGCCGCCGAAGAGGGTGTCGTGCCGGTCATGGATGACCTCCACGTCGCAGCGGCAGGTCATCAAAATGGTGCGGAGGCTTGTCTGGCTCACACCGTACATGGGATCCAGGGCGATCTTCAGCCGGGCCTTTTTGATCGCCTGGGTATCGACCAGGGCGAGGATGCTGTCGATATACTCGTTGGAGGTGTTGTCCTCCCGCACAAGGCCCAGGCGAAGGGCCTCGTCATAGTCGATGCTGCGGATCTCCTCTTCCTTCACCCGGGCGATCTCCGCCTCGATCTTCGCGGTGACGCTGAGATCCGCGTCCCGGCCCCCGGCGGTAAAGACCTTGACGCCGTTGTAGATGGCCGGGTTGTGGCTGGCCGTGACCATGAGCCCGTAGGGCATGTTCCGGGCCTTCACCGTATACATGATGAGGGGCGTGGGCGAGGAGCGATCGATCATCAGCACCCGAAAGCCGTTGCCCGCCAGCACCTCGGCCAGCCAGTGGGCCGCCTCCTTGGCAAGAAAGCGTCGGTCATAGCCCAGGCAGAGCTCCGCTCCGGCAAGGCCTTCCTTTTCCATCAGGCGGCAGAGGCCGGCCGCGAGCAGCCGGAGATTGGCTTTGGTGAATTCATCGGCGATGACGGCGCGCCAGCCGCCGGTTCCGAACTTGATCATTTTCGCACCTCCTCAGCCCATGCGAACTTCCGCAAAGCACTCGCTGCCCGCGGGCAGCAGCGGAAGCAGCGCTGTCTCTTTTCCGTCTGCTTTCACGGACTTCACGCCCTTCTCCACCCCGTCGGGATTGACCACGCGGATGTGGTAGGTGCTGCCCCGCCATTTGCGGGTGACGGTGAATTCCTTCCAGTCCGCCGGGATACAGGGATCCACCCGCAGGCCCTCGAAATCCGGGCGGATTCCCAGCAGATACTGGGTGGCCGCGTAATAGGCCCAGCCGGAGGAGCCGGTCATGAAGGGGTGCCGGGCCCTGCCGAAAGCCGTATGATCCCGGCCCACCACGAACTGGCAATAGCTGTAGGGCTCGGCCTCACGCACCTCGATTCTGTCGTTCTGCAGCGCCGGGCACAGAGCGTTATAGAACTTCATGGCCCGCTCGCCGCGCCCCAGCATGGCCTCGGCGACCCAGGCCCAGGGGTTGGGGTGGCTGAAGATGGCGCCGTTTTCTTTGAGGCCCGGATAGACCCGGGTGACAAAGCCGATGCCGGAGTCGGGTTTTGTATAGCAGGGGGCGTTCAGCATCAGGCCGTACTCGGTGAAGAGGTATTCGTCCACGCTGTCCATGGCGGAGAGCCCCTCCTCCCGGGCGGCGGCGCCGGAGATGACGGCCCAGGTGTTGGACTCCATGTGCACCTTGCCCTCTTCGTCCGCCTGGGTGCCGATCTTGCGGTTGTCCGCCGTGATGCCCCGCAGGAACCATTTGCCGTCCCAAAGGACCTTCCGGCAGGTCTCCTTCACCTGCTCCGCCAGGGCGCGGTACTTCTTCGCGTCCTCCTCCCTGCCCAGCCACTCTGCCAGCTCGCAGAAATTGTTCAGGGCCCAGAGATGCAGGAAGCTCACCATGGCGCTCTCGCCGCCGCCCAGGTTCAGACAGTCGTTCCAGTCGGCGCGCAGGCCCTTGCAGACGCCGTTGCGCCCGATCTCCCGGGCGGAAAAGTCCAGGATGCGGGTCAGATGCTCGTAGACGGTGCCCTCGCCTCCGTCGGCATAGGTGACGATCTCGTCCGGAAAGTCCCGCTCTCCGGTCTCCTTTTCATACTGCACCACCGAGGATACCAGCCACAGCGCATCGTCCGCGCAGGCGTCCTTCAGGCCGTGGACGATCTGGCTTTTGTCCGGGGCGGGCACCACCGTGGGGGACTTGAAGGACTGCCGCTTTTCCGCCGGTTCGAACCAGCGGGGCTCGAAGAGGTGCAGGCCGTAGCCCTCCCGGGTCAGGGCCCGCAGCAGCTCGATGAGGCGGCTGCGGCATTTTGCCGGGTTGGAGTGGGGCACCATCATGGCGTCCTGGGCCGTGTCCCGGTAGCCCAGGCCCACCCGGCCGCCCACCTCGATGAAGGAGGTGAAGCGGGAAAACATCACGTTGATCTCGCTCTGATACAGGTTCCAGATGTTGATCTCCGTGTTCATCCCCGCGTTGGGGGTATTGATCTGCAGGCAGGAGAGCTTGTCATCCCAGAATTTCCGGAGCCGGGCGAAGTCCGCATCCGCCTTTTCGGCGGTGTAGATCTTCCGCAGGCGCCTGCCCTCCTCCAGATCGCCCTCGCCCAGCAGGAAGAGCAGCCGCGCTTCCTCCCCCGGAGCCAGCATCAGGGTCTTTTTCAGGCAGCCGCAGTGGTTGCCGCCCTTCTCGAAGCTCCCCCTGCATGCGCCGCTCTCCACAACGAGGGGATTGCGCTCGGTGCGGTAGGGGCCGAGGAAAGAATCCCGCAGGCAGTCAAAGCCGTCGGGAGTAAAATCGGAGGTGAAAAACTGATAGCCGTCCTCTTCATAGTAGAGGTCGTGCTCAATGACGCCGTCCTCGCAGCGGCTGCCCGCGGCGTAAAGGCTCATCTGGAAATTCTGGTTGTCCATGGCCACCTGGTGGAAGCTGAACTCCAGGTAGGAGAAAACGGAAAGCTTCCGCTCTCTTCCGCTGTCGTTGCGAAGGCGCAGGTCCCAGATCTCCACCGGGTCGTCCATGGCCACAAAGAGGGTCTGGCTGGCCGCAATGCCGCTGTAATCGCTGCCGTATTTCACATAGCCCAGGCCGTGACGGCAGGAAAAGTGTTCTTTCGGCTTGCCTACCGGCTGCCAGGAGACGGACCAGTAGTCCCCGTCCTCCTCGTCCCGCAGATAGACATAGTGGCCGGGGCCGTCCATGGGGACGCCGTTGGGGCGGAAGCGGGTGATGCGGTGGTATTCTGAGCTCTTGTAGATGAGATAGCCCCCGGCGGTATGGTTGAAGACGCCCATCATATCCCCGGTGCCGATGTAGTTAGTCCAGGAGACGGGCAGGTCTACCCGGTCGATCACATATTCCCGGTTTTCGTTGTCAAAATGGCCGTACTGCATAGGCTTTCCCCTCCATGCTCACCGTTTTGTTTGGATACCAGTATCAGTATACGGGAAAAGGCCGGGTTTGAAAATGGATGTTTCTGCCCCTTTTTGACTTTCCTTGTCCTCAAAGAAGGCTGGCCGCGTCCGCGTCCAGCAGGAATTCGCAGTTGGGGTGCAGCTGCAGAACCGAGGCGGGGATCTCCTCCGTCACCGGCCCCAGGAGCATCTGCCGCACCATCTCGGCCTTGTGGGCGCCCTTGGCGATGAGGATGATGTGTCTTGCGTGCATGATGGTCCGGATGCCCAGGGTCAGGCCGCCCAGGGGATAGTCCGGCGGCACGCCGGTCTCCTTGCGCACCCGGGCTTCGAAGATGGGATCCATGGGCGAGACCCAGGTTTCGCTGCCGAAGGGGGTGCCGGGCTGGTTGATGCCGATGTGCCCGTTGTAGCCCAGGCCCAGCATCTGCAGATCGATGCCGCCCCGCGCCTCCAGGGCCTGCTGGAAGTTCCGGCACTCGGCCTCAAAATCGTCGCAGAGGGTCCGGGGCATGAGAAAGCGCTCGTCCGGGATATTCAGGGGCCGGGCGATCTGCTCGGCGATCATGGTGTAGCAGCAGCCGGCGTAGCTCCGGGGCAGATTGGTCAGCTCGTCCACGTTGAAGAGGGTGACGCGGCCGGTGTCAAAGGGATACTGCCGGAAAATGTCGCTCACGATGGCGTGCATGTTTTTGGTGGTCTGGCCGGTGGAGAGGCCGATGACGGAATCGGGCTTGTGCAGCATCTGGCCGATGATGCGCCAGGCCGCCGTCACGTCAAATTCCTGTTCGTCTTTGCAAACAGTGATCTTCATGCTGTTTCCTCCATTCCCAGTATGGCATTGCTGCAGGCTCCCAGGAGCCCAATGGATGCGGGGTCCAGGCTCGTGAGCCGGATGCCCCGGGTCACGAAGCGGACGGTGTGGGCATTGAGCTTTTCCAGGATCCGGGGGAACAAAAAGCCGTCCGCCACCACGCCGCCCCCCAGCACCACGGTGTCCGGGTCCGAGAAGCGGACCAGGTTCATGATGAGATTGGCGATGGCTGTGGCCGCGTTTTCCGTAAGAGTGCGGCAGAGGGCGTCCTTCTCGCTGAGCCGGAAGACCTCCCCCGCGCTGACGCGGCCGCTCTCCGGGAAGGTCAGAGCCGTATCCGGAAACTGCCGCCGCAGGAGCCTTGCGCAGCGGTCGATGCCGGAGCCCGAGGCGATGGCCTCCGCGCAGTCGCTCCTCCCGCAGGGGCAGGGCACGCCCAGGCTCAATCCGGAGGAGGTGTGGCCCACCTCCCCGGCGTTGCAGTGGCCGCCGGTGATCATCCTCCCGCCGCTGACAAGGCCGGCGGCGATGCCGGTGCCCACGTTGAGGTAGACAAAATCCCGGGTGTGCCGCCCCTCTCCGAAGCGCAGCTCCGCCTTTGCGGCGCTGCGCACGTCGTTGTCGAGAAAGCAGGGCAGGCCGCAGCGCTCCCGCAGGAGCCGGCCCAGGGGCAGAGCCTCGCCCCGGTTCCGGTCGATCTCATGCCAGACGCCGGTTTTGCCGTCGATCCGCCCGATGAGCCCCAGGCCGACGGCGGCGGGCTCATAGCCCGGGGTCCGCGTCGCCAGGAACTTGTCCAGGGCACGCTGCAGCAGATCCAGCGCCTCCCGCTGGCTCAGGGGGCCGGAGGGGAATCTCTCCGTGCGCAGGATGCGCCCCTCTCCGTCCAGCTCCCCCAGCAGCAGCTTGGTGCCGCCCAGATCCGCGCCGATATAGCTTTTCATGGTTCCGCCTCCTCTGCGCAGAGCATCAGCCAGCGGCTGGCCGAGCCGATCCAGACCTCCCGGAAGGTGGCGTTGTTGTTCTGGGGCCAGTAGGGCTCGTCCTCATTGTCCCGGGTCTCGATGCCCACGGGGATCTCCCCCACGCACTCGCCGCAGAGCACCGCGTACTGGCGGCAGAAGTTGCTGCCCGCCCCATAGATCATCGACTGGCCGAAGGGGTTCTTGCCCCAGATCCAGTAGAGTTGCTCCCGGCCGATCTGCCGGAGCCTTTCGTCCCGGAAATAGCTGCCCAGGATGGCTGCCGCCTTGCCCATGGAGAGGAGCACCGCGTTGTTCCCCCGGAAGGAGAACCAGACCGGGAAGTTTTTCAGTACGAAGCCGCCGCCCAGGTCTTTGCCTCGGGCAAGCTGGAGGCGGTAGTTTTCCTTTTCCGTCTCATATTCGCAGGCCACGTGCAGGAAGGGGAAGGTCTCCCGATCCTCCGGCTCGTCCAGCCGGTGGACGCCAGCGGGGAGCATGCCGAAGGGGGCGGTGCTGCCCGCGATGGCCTTCAGATAGTCCCCGTAAAGCCGCATGGCCCTTTCCCACTTCGCCCTTTCCGGCGCCTCCGGCTGGCTGCGGCAGAGGGCCTCCAGGGCCTGCATGAACTGGTGCTCCCGGGACTGATGGTTGAAGTGGACCACGGTCCTCTTGCTCTCGTCCCGGTAGAAAAAGCCCGCCAGGGGCGCCCTGTCCCCCTGCTCCTGGCAGGAAAGCAGCTTTTCCGCCGTCTCCCGGGAAGCCGCGGCGTAGTCCTCCCCGCCGCAGGCCTCAAACAGGAGGCTTGCCGCCCAGACGATGACGGCGTAATACTGGGAGAGGCCGCTGTTGTAGGTATGCTCGTACATGTGGGCCGGGTCCACGCCGGTCTCGGCAAACTTCTTGCGGGCAAAGGCGAAATCCTCCCGGGCCGCCGCCAGGGCGTTTGCGGCGAGGGCGTCGTCAAATCCCCGGAGCGTCAGGGCCGCGTAGGCCTCCACTCCGGCAAAGAGGAAGTTTTCAAAGGCGTGGTCGTGGACCCGGGCGGCGATATCGTCAAAGTTGCCGATCTTGTTGTCGGTAAATCGGGTGGCCCCGGCGCTGGTGGCCCGGAAGCCGTCCCCGAAGCGGGTGCGCAGGATAAAGTCCAGGCCCCACTGGGCCTCCTCCATCAGCCGCAGATACAGCATCCGGTCCTCCCGGAAGCGGCGGGCGTTTTCAAAGAGGGCCAGCACCGTCTCCGCCGTCTGGGCCGCCTGTTGGGACACGTCCCCCGCGTCGTGCCAGCCGCCGGAGAAGCTGATGGTCTCCCCCCGGTGGTTGGCCAGCACGTCCTGATGGCAGGTCCCGTGCTTGCCCGGTACCGGGAAGCCGCAGCGCTCGCAGAAGAGGAAGTTCAGCATTTTCCACAGGCTCTCTTTGGCCAGATCCGCAGCGATCTCAAAGGAGCAGCTGCGGACGCCGCCCGCCTCCAGCACATAGCGGCCCGGCCGGGTAAAGGCGCTGAAATCCAGGACGGTAAAGCGGCCCCGGCTGTTTTCCTCGATGCGGGCGGGCGCTGTGAAAAGCGCCTCGCCGCCGGCCGCGTCCAGCAGCCGGAAGTCCTCCGCGTCCCAGCAGCAGATCGCGGTCTTTTCCCCCTCCGGCCAATAGCCGACGGAAGAGAGCAGGATCTCCCGGCGGGGATTGATCCAGCCGTGCTCGTGCTCCGGCTCCTCGATCCGTTCGAGACGCAGGTCCCGGAACACGTAGGTCAGTTCCTCCCCGGCCGCGGTGTCGTGGCCGCTGCAGAAAACGTAAAAGCAGAGCTGCGTCACCGCGTCCCGGGGCATGGCGGCAAACTCCCAGACGCACTCGTTCCACTGCCCGTTCTCCAGGTCGAAGACCGTGGCGCCCTCCCGGAAATAGGGATCGGGCAGCGGGACGGCGCCCTCGTTTTTCACCGCGACGTTCAGATGCAGGATCCGGGCGCCCCGGACCTTGGGCCGCACCCGGAAGCGCAGCCGGTTCCAGTCCCGCCAGTCCTCCGCCGGGAAATCCAGATCTGCCCGGGCGGTGCCGAAGTTGGCGTAGTCCCCGTCCGGGGAGGCGCCCTCAGGCCAGCGCCCGGCGCGCAGGGGCGCTTCCATCGCAAAGCCGTCTTCACAAGGGGACAGCGCCGCAAGGCCGCCCGCCTTCGGCAGGGCGATCTTCGTCTCTTCTCCGTACAGCGTTCTTGCCGCAAGCACCTTTTTCTGCCCAAACTTCCCCTCGGTGGACGCCGCTCTTTCCAGGGGCAGGGGCCGATGGACGTAAAGGCTCTCCCGAAGCTGTGCTTCAAACTGTTCGCGCATGGCTGCTCTCCTCTTTCCGCTGATATTTTCCGCTTTCATCATAGGGTGAAAACATTTTCATTTCAATTCGGAAAAGTGCTGAATTTTACGCTTTTCCTTTGACAAGTGCTACAAAACCGCAGGTTTTCCCCGAAATTCTGTTGAAAATCTTTTCATTTGCGGCTATACTGAAGGCGAAAAGAAAGCTTTCCGGGAAAGGGGCGAAGGCTCATGCGGCGGCCGGTCACCATCGTGGATATCGCAAGGGAGAGCGGCGTCTCCATCGCCACCGTCTCCCGGGTGCTCAACGGCAGCGCCCCGGTGGCAGAGGCCACCCGGGCGCGGGTCGGCGAGGTCATCCGCAAATACCGCTACGCGCCGGCGGGCCTTGCCGGCAAGCTGAAGCCGGTCCACAGCAAAACCATCGGCATCCTGATGCCGGACATCTCCAACCCCTACTTCTCCGCCATGTTCCGGGAATTTCAGGCCGCCGCCCATGAGGCGGGCTACACGGTACTGCTCTGCAACAGCTCCTTCCGGGCGGAAAACCGCCGGGAGGCGGAGTCCCGGGAGCTGGATTATATCCGCACCCTGCTGGAGCGGCAGGTGGAGGGCGCGCTGGTGGTGGGCGGTCAGGCCGATCTGCCGGAGCCAAGCCGCGCCTACCGGGAGGCCCTGGCCGCCCTTTCCGAGGCCTTGCCGGTGGTGGTGCTGGGCAACGCCATCGAAGGTCTGGGCTGTCACTTCGTCCAGCGGGAGCGGGGCCAGGGCATTTTCTCCGCGGTGAACTATCTCTCCTCCCTGGGCCACAGGCGGATCGCTTTTCTCGGCGGCGAGGACGGGGTGGACATCACCACCGCCCGTCTGGAGGCCTACCGTCTCGCCCTGGAGACGCTGCGCCTGGACACGGACCCCGGACTGGTCCGCCTTTCGGATTACTATACCAACGACGGATACGCCGCCGCCATGGCGCTGCTGGAGAGCGAGACCGATTTCACGGCCATCCTCGCCATGAACGACAGCGTGGCCATGGGCGTCTACCGGGCCCTGGCAGACAAAGGGCTGCGCATCCCGGAGGACGTGTCCGTGATCAGCTGTGATGAGTTTGACTGGTCGGAGTATTTCGTCCCGCGTCTCACCAGCGTGAACCAGCATAACGAGCTTTTCGGCCGCTTCATCATCAACACCCTCTTCGGCGCCATGAACGGCGTGCAGGAGACGGTGCTGCTCAAGCACAAGCCGGAGCTGATGATCCGGGAGAGCTGCGCGCCTCCCCGGACACGAAGGGAGGGTTAAGCATGGGGCTCTTCTCCCCCGAATCCAAATTCATGCGGGCCATGAGCCGTCTGGGCGATCTGATGGTCCTGAACCTGGCCTTTCTCCTGAGCTGTGTGCCCCTCTTCACCATAGGCGCCGCCTGCACCGCCCTCTACACCATGTGCTTTCGCTTTGACACCAAGGCCGAGGGGCCGGTGCTGAAAGGTTATTTCCGGGCCTTCCGGGAAAACTTCCGGCAGGCCACGGCGCTCTGGCTGATCCTGCTGCTCTGCGGTGGGGCCGCGGTCTTTGACGCCTGGCTCTTCCTGCGTCTGCCGGGCGCGCTGCGCTTTCTGTCCCTGGTGTTCGCGCTGCTGTTTCTGCTGGTCCTGCTCACCGCTTCCATGCTCTTTCCCCTCCTGAGCCAGTTTCGGAATGGGAATCGGAACAGCCTGAAAAACGCCCTGGCCCTGAGCCTGGGCTACCTGCCGCGGAGCTTTCTTCTTGCGGCGATGGGGGTCTTCCCCTTCTTTCTGCTTTGGCGAAACCTCTATCTGTTTTTGTCCGTCGGCTTTCTCTGGGTGGCGCTGTATTTCTCCGCAGCAGCCTATCTCGGCGCCAGGATCCTCAAAAAGGTATTCGCGCCCTATCGGGAGGTGGAACCATGATCGTACGCAAGACCGGGCCGGAGGAGGCCCGCCGGGTCAACGAGCTCTTTGCCCTGGCCTTTGAGACCGCTGCGGAAAAAGGCCCCGCCGATCCCGAAAACGACAGGATCTGCCACTGGGCCGCCTTCACTGAGGGGGGCGAGATGATGAGCACCCTCTCCGTCACGGATTTTGAGGTGAACTTCGACGGGCAGCGCTGCAAAATGGGCGGCGTCGGCGGTGTGGCGACACCGCCGCAGTTTCGCCGCCGGGGCGGCATCCGGGCCTGCTTCACCCTGGCGCTGCCGGAGCTGTACCGCGCGGGCTATGATTTTTCCTATCTCTTCCCCTTCTCCACCGCCTATTACCGCAAATTCGGCTATGAGAGCTGCGTGCAGCGCCTCGCCTGTACCCTGGATCTGAGCCTGGTCCAGTCCACGCCGGAGGAAGGAAGCTTCCGTCTTGCGGAGCCGGGAGGCGCGCTCAAAGACAGCATCCGCGCCGTGGACCGGGTCTGGGAGCAGCGCTATAACATGGCTGTGCGCCACGGGGAGGCGGACTATGCCTGGGTAGATGAGGCCGATCCCTACCGGACGGCGGAATATACCTGGCTCTGGTTTGACGGCGCTGGGACGCCGAAGGCCTACACCAGCTTCAAAACGGAGCTGCAGCCCGACGGACGGAACCTGGTTTGCAGACGCTTCTGCTTTCTGGACCGGGAAGGCTTTGCCGCCCTGCTGCGTCTCATGAAAAGCATGGCGGCGGACCACCGCTTTGTGAAATGCGAGCTGCCCGGCGGGCCCGCCCTGCAGTATCTGCTGCCGGAGTGGTCCCTTGGCGCCGCCCAGTGGACGGTCAAGCCCGCGGGGATGCTGCGGGTGATGAACGTAAAGTCTGTCCTGGAAAAGGCGCGCTTTCGCGGCAGCGGCAGTCTGGTCCTGCAGATCCGGGATCCGCTGATCGGGGAAAATGACGGCTGCTTTGCCCTTCGCTTTGCGGAAGGGAAGGCCGTTTCCGTGGAAAAATGCGGCGCGCCGCCGGACGCGGAGCTGGAGATCTCCGCCTTCTCCGCGCTGATCGCAGGGGTCTGCGATTTTCCGGAGGCGAGGCTCTGGATGCCGGGGCTCCGGGTCCTGCGGGAGGATGCGCCGTTGGACCGTCTCTTCTACCGAAAGCCTCTCATGATCACGGACTATTTCTGATATGACGTCAAAAACAGCCCCGCAGCAAAAAGCTGCAGGGCTGTTTTTGACGTTTGCTTTCTTTCAGGCTTACTTGCCCAGGTAGGCGTTCATCTGGTTGTTGGCCTCGGCAACAAAGTCGTCCATGCCGGCAGCGGCGAGCTTATCCAGGAACTCGGGCAGCTTCTCGGCGGGATTCAGGGCGCCGGAGCAGAGGCCGAAGGCATACTCGGCAAAGACGTTGGCGATAGCGGCGCCCTCGGTCTCCACCACGGAGTTGTCGAAGATGAAGGAGCCGTAGGGCAGGGCCTCTGCGCTGTCATAGTAGGCGGAGAAGTCCTTCCAGTACTCCACGCCCTCATCGGCGGTGGGAGGCAGGATACGGATGTTGCCCATGCCGTTGCGCCAGGGGCTGTAGGTGGCGCGGTTCTCCTGGATAAAGGTGATGGTGCCGTCGTCATTCTTCTCGAAGGTGAAGCCCTCAAGGCCGTAGTTCAGGGTGGTCATCACATAGGGATCGGTGTTCAGCAGGTTCAGGAACTCCAGGGCCTTCTCGGGGTTCTTGGAGACGGCGGAGATGGCGACCATGGCGCCCTGGCCGGAGGTGGAGTCCATGTAGGGGGCGTCGGCGGGAACCATGCGCACGTCAATGCCGCGGGCGTTGGAGAAGTCGATCTCGCAGCCGTAGGCGTAGGACTGGGTGCCGAAGAGGTAGGAGGCGCTCTGCTGGCAGGCGCTCAGATAGTCGTTGGAGGTGCCCACGTTCATGGTGCTGGGGGAGATGAAGCCCTTCTGGGCCAGCTCGTAGGTGCGGGCCGCATACTTCTCAAACTCGGGGGTGGCAAACTTGTTGACGATCTCGCTGCCGATGTCCTTGGAGGGGTGATCCTTGTCGTAGTAGAAGGACAGGACGCTGGCGCCGGGCAGGTCGCCGGTGACGATGGAGGTGACGTTCACGAGACGCTCCAGCACCATGGGCTCCATGACCAGGGGATAGAAGTCGTTCTCGCCCTGGGCGGCCTTGTAATCCTTGGCCTTCTGCAGCATTTCCTCAAATTCATCGGAGTAGTAGTCGAGGCCGGCGGCGCAGACAGCGTCCACGTCATAGCCAAGCTCGGCCAGCAGCGTGCCGTTCACGTCCCAGCAGTTCTGGGTGGCGGTGTCCTTCAGGGCGGGGACGGCGTAGATGCCGATGCCGTCATAGCCGTTGGTCTTGGCGCATTCCCAGATGCCCTCGGGGATGGTGGAGAGCAGATCCGCGCCGTACTGGGGCAGCAGATCGTCCAGCTTCACCCAGTAGCCGTCGCGGGCGTAGCGGTTGTACTCGTCGGCGGACCAGTTGCAGGTGAAGTACATGTCCACGTTGTCGCCGCCGGCCAGAGCGGTCACGACAGCCTGGTCAAAGTCGCCCCAGGTGCCCCAGATCACGTCCAGCTTGGCGCCGATCTTGTCCTGGAGATAGACGTTCAGCTCGTCCAGGACCTTCTTGGAAGCGTCGGGAGCCACGTTGCTGCCGTGGAACCAGATCTTCAGGGTGACGGGCTCGTCGGCGGCAGGCGCTTCGGCGGCAGGCGCTTCGGCGGCGGGAGCCTCGGCGGCGGGGGCAGAAGCGGGCTTGTCGGCAGAGGTCGCGGGCGCGGCAGTCTGGCCGCCGCAGGCGGCGAGGGCCGCGACCATGACGAGAGCCAGCAGCAGTGCAAGGATCTTTTTCATGATGATTCCTCCGTAATTCATATTTTCCCAAACAGACTTAGCTGTCGAGTACAGATGGACTCAGCCCTTCACCGAGCCGATGGTGAGACCGGCCACGATGTAGCGCTGGAAGAAGGGGTAGGCGCAGGCAATGGGCACCACGATGAGCACCACCAGCACCATGCGCAGGGTCTGGGTTGGCGCGCGCATGGCCTCCTGGATGGCGGAGGAGCCCAGGGCCGCGCTCATGCGGTTGAGGTATTCCACGTTGTTCTGCAGCTCCATCAGCAGGGCCTGCAGGGGCTGGAGCACCTTGTTCTGCTTGATGTAGAGCAGGGAGAGGTACCAGTCGTTCCAGTAGGCCAGGGCGTTAAGCAGGGCGATGGTGGCAAGGCCCGGCTTTGCGATGGGCAGCACCACCCGGAAGAAGGTGGCATACTCGCCGCTGCCGTCGATGGTGGCGGCCTCAATGAGCTCCAGCGGCACCGAGCTTTTGAAGAAGGTGCGCATGATGATGATATTGAAGGGGCTCACCAGCAGGGGCACGATCAGCGCGGCGTAGTTTTCCGTCAGGCCCAGGACCTGGGTGCAGATCACGTAAGTGGGCACCAGGCCGCCGCCGAAGATCATGGTGAAGAAGCTGAAGAAGGTGAAGAAGCCCCGGAATTTGAAATCCGGCCGGAACAGCGCGTAGGAGTAGAGCGCGCACATCAGGGTGCTGAGGAAGGTGCCGACCACGGTGATGAAGATGCTGTTGAAGTAGGAGCGCCAGATCTGTGGCAGGCGCTGGACGGCATAGCTGTAGGTGGCGGTGCTCCAGGCGTTGGGGAGGAAGGAATAGCCGATCTCCCGTATGGAGGACTCCGCCGAGAAGGAAATGACGATAACGAAGAGGAAGGGGATGATGCAGCAGACGGAGAAGAGCCCCACGATCACGTGGAAGAGGGCCTCGGTCCCGGCGCTGATCTGGTTCAGGCGATGATTTTTCTGCATGTCTCCACCCCCTCAGAACAGGCTGCTTTCAGCGTCGATCTTCTTTACAACGGCGTTGGCCAGCATGATGCACACGAAGCCGATGACATTCTGCAGCAGGCCCGCGGCGCTGCTCTGGCTGATGTTGCCGGTGGTGATGAAGACCCGGTATATGTAGGTGTCGATGACCTGGGTAACGGAGAAGAGGGCGCCGTTTTGCATGGGGACGTTGTAGAAGAGGCCAAAGTCCGCCGCGAAGATCTTGCCCACGTTCAAAATCAGCAGGATGCTGATCATGGTGCGCAGGTGGGGCAGGGTCACATAGCGGATCTGCTGCCACTTGCTGGCCCCGTCTATTGCCGCGGCCTCATACTGGTTGGCGTCGATGCCGGTGATGGCCGCCAGATACAATACTGTGGAGTAGCCCACGTTTTTCCACAGGTTTGCGAAAATGATGATGGCGGGCCAGGGCTTTGTGTTGGTGTACCAGGAGATGACCTCCTTCCCCGCCGCGGCTTGGGCCGCCGGGATCATGCCGTACTGGGCGTCGATGAAGGCGTTGAGGAAGTAGCTGACCACCACCCAGGACAGGAAGTAGGGGAAGAACATCATGGTCTGGTAGGCTTTGGCCACGAATTTCCTGGTAAACTCGTTCATCATGATGGCAAAGGCCACCGGGATGATGGCGCCCAGGATGATGAACACGATGTTGTAGAGCAGGGTGTTGCGGATGGCCACCATGGCCTGGTCGGTCTTGAAGATGAACTCGAAGTTCTTGAGGCCCACCCATTTGCTGTGCATCAGGTTGTTCCAGAAGGTCGGATCCCGGGGGAAGATCTTGTAGTTCTTGAAGGCAAGCACGATGCCGCCGATGGGAAGATAGCGCAGCAGCAGCAGCCAGATGGCCGCCGGCGCCACCATGCTCAACAGCGCCAGGGTCTTCTTGTTCCGATCAAACCAGTTCGGGGCCAGCTTTTCTCCCCGGTCCCGCTTCAAAAGCTTGTCTTTCATGCTCTCCCTGCCAGTCCTTCTTGTTCTCTTACCCAAAAACCGCCGACGATCCTTCTCTTCTTTTATGCACATTTTAGCAAAGCAGCGGAAGGAAGTCATGAAATGCGCTTGCCTTTTCTTGCCTTTGCTTGGTGGATTGCTCCAAGGGCGGACAAAAAGAGCGCACCGCACAATGCCTCTGTCATTGCGAGACCAGTTCGCAAACTGGTCGTGGCAATCCGTTTTCCTTTGATAAAGATACGGATCCCCACACCAGTGACGTCGGTCACTGGTTCGGAATGACAGGATCACGCATTAGGGCGTGCAAGTTAGGGATACGACAGCCGCAAACAGGATCTTTTCGCGCCAAGCTTCGTTGCCTGTGCTCGGAATACATATCCAGTATTCCTGCGCTAGGCGCCTCGCTTGACACAAAAAACTCTCTGTTTGCGGTGCGAAGCAGTTTTGCGCGAGGCATTTTTCGTCCAGACGATATAGAAAAATCCGGGAATACTTGTTGTATTCCCGGATTTTTCTGTGATGGATGGGCGGAAAAGGGCCGCGCAAAACCTATCGTCTCCCTAATTTGCACG
>CAMOXK010000050.1 GCA_946629065.1 uncultured Clostridia bacterium | reverse complement strand
ACAATCCCCCCATGCGTGTCCAAGCGTTGCCGCATAGGTTTGTCTACAGTCTGACGGGGATGTGATACTCACATCCCCGTTCAGTTTCGAGTTTTGAGTCTTCTTCTGCGCCCTCCTCAAAACTGAAAACTCAAAACTTATTCCCGGCCGCCCTCTGCCTTTTTCTGCAGCAGGGCGATCCCCTTTTTGAGCCACTGGGGAATGGGCGCGCCCAGCGCTCCGGCGTTTTCCACGATGCTGCCAAGCTCGGTGAAAATGTACCACACGCAGACCAGCAGCGTCATGTAATTGCCATACGCCCAGCCTTTCAGCAGCTCCGCCGCGGCGCTGTTCAAAATTACCTGGACGGCGATATCGCAGAGTGCCGCCACCAGCAGGGCCACGATCTCCCCAAGCTTGTGCCGCAGGCCCTCCCGGGCCGCCGCGCTGGACCATTCCCCTCTTGCGCCAGCTGCCCAGGAGCCGGTGACCCAGTCCAAGGCCATACAGACGATCAGAAGCAGCACCGCCCAGCCAAGCCAGCCCCAGAGGGCGGTGAAAAAGGCCAGAACCGCGGTGAGAAAGGCCTTGATCTCTCTCGCTTTTTCTTCGGAAGTCATTGACGTTTCTCCTTTGTTATGTAAACTTGATCAGTGCTGTCCAGGTCAGCGGGCCGATGACGCCGTCCGATTCGATCCCGCGGTCCCTTTGGAAGTTCCTTACCGCTGCCGCCGTTTTCGGTCCGAAGTCCCCGTCGGCACCCATCCAGCCCACAGAATAGCCTCGCCCCTTGAGCAGATACTGTGCGGCGCGGACTGCCTCTGATGCGCCGCCGATCTGCAGGATGGGCAGGGCAGGCTGGCACCAGCCTGCCGGGAGGGTTGCTGGAGACGGGACGTCGAGGACGCCGTCCCCTACAGTGTCCGGATCGGGCACGGATTCCGGATCTGGGATCACGATGACAGCAGGCTCCGGGACGCCGGGGGCGTCGTCCTCTGCAGGCTCTTTCTCGCCGTTTGCCATGCCGGCATAGTCCGGCAGACCGTAGCCGCGGATGTAGCGGCTGTTCACCTGGCGAGCGGTGTACTGCACCATGTTCCCGCAGTTGCCCTCGATGATGTTGATCACATCGCCGTCCACACTCGCCACCAGGCCCACGTGGTCGCTTGCGCCCACATTGTCCCCCACGCCGGAATCCTGCCAGTCGTAGAAGATCACATCGCCGGGCTTCGGCACGTAGCTGTCATCTTCCATCCAGCGCCCGGCATTTTTGTAAAGCTGGATCATAGGAGCGCAGCCGCACTCGGGGAAGACGATCTTCGTCAGACCCCGGGCCTGGGCACAGGCGGAAACAAAGGTCGCGCACCACGGGTCTGAATAGGTCATCCGATACCCACGGGGCAGCGGGGAGATGGAATTGTACACGTCGATGATGACCCGATGGGTTCCGTCGCTTTCCTTCCGACCTATCCAGCTTTTCGCCTGATCGACGATTTCTGCGCGGAACTGTTTTTCTGTCACGCTCCTCACCTCCAAATCCATGTTTTAATCCGTACAGGAGCAGATACAGGATCTGCTCCATGTACGTCACTTTCCGATACGGCATCACACGACCTCCCAGCCGTAGACCCCCGGCTCCCAGATGTTGCCGTCGCCATAGGTGTTGACCCAGTGCTTGCCGTTGTGGCTGACCTTAGCATTTGCAGCATACGCATCGTGCGCTCCCTGCGGCTGTCGCCACTCAGGCCACTCCTCGGCTGGGTTGTCCACCCGCACCCATACAGCGGGGACAAGTCGCGGTGGCCAATCGCTCTGCGAGTGGTGCGGATGGCCCTCCGGGGTCTCAATGATGAGTTTGTACAGCAGCCCATCCACCGGGTCGCGCACTCTGTCGCCTTGCCAGTAGTCGGTGTCCGTCTGCCACACCGGAAACAGCTCTACCGCCTCCAGCGCGTCCTCGTCCGAGAGGCTGGTGCTGGCCTTGTGCAGCAGATCCCGCAGCTTGTATGCGTGTTCTCTTGTCATGTCGCACCTCCGAAGATGATCTCCAACGCTTCCTCATCCGTCAGCTCGTCCTCTTCCGTCTCAATGTAGTCAACTTCCGTCCACACATCAGCGTTTTCAGCGAGAACGTCAATGCAAAAAGCAGCAATTTCGCCATTTTGGAGAATCTTTCCATCTTCAGCAACAAGGCGCACATAGGCTGATTTCGTCCGTCCGTCTCCTGACGAAGGCGATATACTCACGCCGCCCCCGGTGTATAAAGTCAGTGTTTTCATTCGAGTACCTCCCCTGTCGTAGAAGACTTGAAAATGATAGTGGCGTTTGTCGCGCCCCACGGCGCAAGCGCACCTACATCCGCAATCGCATTGGCTTCAGCAAGCGTTGAGGCATCGACATACATCGTGATTGTGAACGCTTGTGTGTCGTATTGAAACATTGTGCCTCGCGTGACCACAACGGGATAGCCGACGGAGCCAAGTTCTACAGATTCCAGTTTATGGCAATCTCGGAACGCCGTTGCATAAAAATGGCAAGCACGCGGAAGGTTGACAGTTTTCAGATTCGACATTCCCCTAAATTGATTGCCAGGAGCTTGGTTCGTAGTTCTGCCAAGTCCCGCGATGCTTACGACATTATTCGCACCGCCAGTACCGGAATAGAGCACTCTTAAATCTGTAACACTACTCGGATAGACAATTTCATTTGGATAAAAATTCCCGTATGAACTGTACGAACCTTCAACGCCCCCGCCCCCCGTTTCGATGGCCTCCACTGCCGCCTTTGCCTGGGCGGCAGTCATCAGCGCCGATGTGCCGCCTTTGCTTCTGATCGCATCAAGCAGCGCCGTCCATGCGGACTTCGCCATGTAAACAATGTCAGCCATCACAGCGCCTCCGTTTCTGCGTTGGTCATCGCCTGCGTGGTCACGATGCCGTTGCTGCCCACCACCAGGAACTTCCCCGCATTTGCAACGCCCTGGTCGATTTCAAGCTTAGCGTTATCAATTTCACCCAAGAGGGCATAAGCCTGCGGCGTGTATGTGGAATATTCCCACGCTGCAGATGCGACTGAGCTATCAAACACAATTTGATACCCAACATTGTCCTCTTCATACCAGAATCTCATGAGTCCGGGCTGGTAATTGAAGTTGAGCGGCAAAACAGCGTCGCCGCTTCCCGACCTCAGGATAAGCGTAGCGTTTACATTGGAATATTCGCTCACAGCAGCCTCGATTGCATCTGCCCCAGGTGTAGACACCCATCTGTTGCTACCGATGTCCCAAATGAAGCTGACAGCAGACATGTGCCCAAACGGGATAACCACAGTCTCCCCATTGCGGCTTATAACGATTTCATCGCGATAGTCGCTTGATCTGTGCCTGATGCTTTGAATGATGTCGCCGTCTGAACCGGCAGGCCCAGCGGGGCCGGTTGCACCAGTTGCACCAGTGGCGCCGGTATCACCTTTGTCGCCCTTGTCACCTTTGTCGCCCTTGTCGCCTTTCGCACCTTGCGGCCCGGCAGGACCGGTAGCGCCAGTCGCACCGGTGTCGCCCTTGTCGCCCTTCGGCCCCTGGGGGCCTCGGATGCTGCCCACATCGTCAAGCTTTACGGATGTTCCGCTGACGCTCTGGATCGAATACAGGTGCGTCGGGTCGCCTTCTGAACTGGGATCGGGGCCGATGACAAGATCACCGGCTTTCGGTGTCGCTCCGCTCCTGCCGATGAGGTCAGAAACGTAGACACCGAGGTAAGAGCCAGTCGGGGACAGCACGCTTACGATATATGCCGTCGTCCGCCAGATGGCGTCCGCCACGCCCCGCTCGCCCTTGATGTCGCCGATCTGGCGCCCGATGACAAGGCCGCCAGGAGTGATATTAACCACCTCATATACATACCGCGAGGAACGAAGGATAAGGTCACCAACGGCTGGATGGACGTCGCTGCGCCCGGTGAGCTGCGTGAACGCAACGCCGCCAGTTGCGGGCATGGGCGTTTCCGTCGTGGTCCAGATGCTGTTGCCGTTCTGCCCGTCCGCCCCGTCGAACTCGCCGGCGTCTGCGTCGTCCCGGACGCTCTGCGCAAGCTCCTCCGCGTTCTCTGCCGCCTCCAGGATCTGCTGCACCAGGCTCTCGGTCGCGGGGCCCGGCTCCACCCCGGAGGGCTCCGCTCCCGGCAGGATCAGGCCGGCGTCTGCCCAAACGGTAGGCGTCACCCGGTTTCCGTTTTCCCCCGTGCCGTATACGCCGATCTTCAGTCTGCCGCCGGGGCGGCTCAGCACCTCATGGGGCACCGCGCACTCGTTTTCCGGGACGGCCATATCCACGGTCTGCCCACTGCCGCAAAAAATCGCGGTCCTGCCCAGGCCATCCCAGTCCGCAGAAAAGCGAAAGCGGACCGGAAGCCCCACACTTCCGCTGGTGATGGGCTCCATTGCCTTGGCAGAGGCGTCCCGCTCCCGTATCGTTACATGGATCATTTTATTCTCCTTCCACTTAGGCTCCCCTGCCTGAATGCCCGGGGTCTGCCGGGCCGGGGGAACTCCTTTTACTCGCTCAGCACCACCGTGTCCCCGATGCGGATCACCCAGCCCGCCGGCAGCTCGATGCACCTGTCGTGCTCCGGTGCCTTGCCGAAGCCCACGCCCATGCCGCCGGGCCGAAACTTCATGGCCCAGTGCTGCGTGGGCAGCTCCGCCGTCACCTCCGCGCTGTTTTCCAGTTCGTCCCTTGCCATGAGACGCACCAGATAGCTGCTGTCCGCGGAGAGGCCGCCGATCACCCTGGCGCTGTCGTTTTCCAGGGCGTTCTCCGTGCCATAACTCGCCGCTGCCCGCAGCTTATGGGCCGCCGTCAGACGGATGCTGTTTTGTCCCGCCAGGGAAGAAAACAGTGCCTTTCCCTTTGCGGAATAGTACTGACCCGCGTCGTCCGCCCGCCCCGTGCTGTCGCAGCGGAACACTGTCACTTCTGTAAGCCTGGGCTCCTCATAAGGCTGCACCGTGATCTGCAGCGTTTCGCTGGCCTCCTGGCCTCTGCTGTCCGTCACCGTGCACTGGATCTCCGCGTTCCCCGTCAGCACCTCCGTCCGGTAGGGAGAAACGCTCGCCGCCACCCCATTGCAGCGGATCCGGAAACCGGCCACGCCGGCACCGTATTGGCAGCTGATCTTGGAGCGATCGAAGCTTATCTCCGCCTTGCTGTAGCCCTGGACGTATTCGCTGATCCCGGCGGCCGCGGACCCCACGTTATATACTGCCGCTGCGGCCCAGCCTGTCCCAAGCGTCGGCGGAAGGCTTCCCTCGGCAAAGCGCAGCGTGATCGCTGCGGTGGCTGTCCCTACGCTGTTGCCGTTGAAGAAAGTCTCGCAGGTGAAAACCGCCTGTGCGCTCCCCGCGTTCGGCAGCTGCGCAGCATAGGTTGAAAGATCCGGCATCCAGACGCAGCTTGTGGCGGCGCTCCTTGTGAGCAGCGTCTCCGTCCTTCCCGCGCAGCTCACCCGCAGGTCGTGGACCGCTCCTTCCGTGGAGACGGCCAGGCTCACCGGGATCTGGCTCCCGAAGGTTCCGTCGCTGGCCGTAATGGTACTGGCCGTACCGTAGATGCCGTCCACCGTCACGGTGATCGTCCCCGGCGCCATGCGGTGATAGGCGTCTACCCTGGGCCAGATCCAAAGATAATAGTCCCGATCAGGCATCAGGTCGATGTTGACGCTGCCGGTCAGGGAATCCCCCGCATGCACCGTCAGGATGCCTTGATCATCGCCCCACTGGCGCTCGTAGCCGCTGGATTCCGAAGTCACCAGAAAGCGGAATCCGAAGTCGTAAGGGGTATACTCCCCCTCATAGATCTGATATTGCGCGGAGGCAAAGCTCACGCTGGTCGCACCGGTGGAGGGCGTGTGGAATTTGAAGCGTCCCACCAGCGGCGCATAATCGTAGCCCAGGCTCCCTGGCATGCCGTTTCGGGCACCCACGCGATACCAGCTTGCGCTGGTGTTCAAAGTCGTGCTCATCTCATCCGCCTCCCATGTATTTCAGCCCGAATCCGCCCTTTGCGCTCATCCGCCAGTCGCCCATGCCGATCTCCTCCTCCACCACCTGGCTCACGGTATGGAGCATACCGTCGGAGGAGTCGAACCAGCCCACCTTTCGCCCGTTCACCCAAAACTGCCATCCGGTGGAGGTGTAGAGGCCCAAGGTCTGGCCCGGGGAGAGCTCATAATAGCGCCATCCCCCGTCGGTGAGCTCCCGGCCGGTAAACCGCAGCTGCTGGGAGATGGCGATGCCCAGCACCGTCCGGTGGCTGTCCGGGTCCTCCAGGAAGCCTCGGCGGATCTGTCCGCTGATCTCCGTTTCGTAGGCCGCAAAGGCCTCTCCCATTTCGCCAAGCTCCGCCCGCGTGGCCAGGATCTGCTCCAGCAGGCCGTAGCTTTCCACGATCTGCCTGGCGGTAGCGTCGATGAGCAGCAGAATCTCCTGCTGGTACTCCCCGAATTCGCTTCTGGCAAGATAGCTTTGCCGCATCTCATAGCCCAGATCGCCGATGCTGCTCATGAGCACATTGTCCCGCTCCCGGCTCTCCTCCGCGCTCTTCACGATCAGGGCCCGCAGCCTTGCCTCCCGCTGCAGCGCGTCGGGAGGCTGATTTTCACCAACGGGGAGGGCCGCCCCTTGCTTCCCTCTCCCCACCTGTTTCCAAATGCCGTCCGCGTGGGCCGTGACGGTTTCCACGGTTTCGCTCTCACTGCTCCGGGCCGTGCGCACCAGATAATCCCGCAGGGCGGCGATCTGCTGCAGCGCGTCTCCGGACAGTACCGGCGGAAGCTCTCTCACGGCAGGTCACTTCCTTTCCGCAGCCTTCTGGTGATGGAGAACAGGCGCAGCTCCCCTTCACCCTCCAGGCGCAAGCGCAGATGGTCGCAGCGTCGGGGCCGCACAGGCAGCAGCACCGTCTCCAGTCCCCGCCCCTCAATCTCCCCGGCGGGCAGCCAGTCCTCGCCGCTGTCGTAGTTGAGAAAGGCCTTCATCCATCCGCCCCGGGCAAGCTGCAGCTTGATATCGAAGCGGGTAAGATATTTTCGATCCGCCGTCTCGTAGCTCTGCACCCCGGTCTCGGCCAGCCACCGGAAGCGGTCCTCCCGCTCCCCCGCCGCTCCCTGCAGGTCCCAAAGCTCCCCCGTCTGCGCGTCGATGCACAGGAGGCTGTCCCCGCAGCGGGCAAAGCAGAGAGCGTGGAGCGCATCCTCCCGGTACCACAGGCCTTTTCCCAGGTCATAGACGAAAAGGCTCCAGTCGCCCGCGGCATCCCGCATGGAGATGTAGTATTTCTCGCCGATGCTCCCGGCGGCGGCATCGGAATAGTTCTCTTCTCCCAGAGCGCCGCTGACGCTCTGAGGAAAGCCTCCCTGCCAGGCGCAGACCTCGGTCCTGCTCTTATAGAGCAGGGTCTCGCCCACCACGCAGAGGCTCCTGTGGCTGCCCCGCTGCACGCCCCGGCACACAGTCTCCTCCAGCCGGTGGGCGCCGCTTGCGCTCACAAAGACCCGGTGGATCCGGTTTTCCTTGAAAAAGGTGGGCGAACCCAGGTAGTTTACCGCCCCGGTCCAGGGGCCGTCGGAGCCCACGCTTGCCGTCCAGGCGTCCGTGCTCAGGCCCAGATATTGCCGAAAGTTTCGGAAATCCCCCAGTGCGCTGCAGTAGATCTCGTTCAGGTTCTTCTCCCCGTCACTGCCGTAAAAGCAGCCCCAGAGCCGGTTCTGACATTCGCAGACGAAATCCATCTGCGGGAGCTTCCGCTGCAGCTTCAGCTGCTTACCCTCATCGGTACAGGCTTCCCGCAGCAGGCCAACGACTACCACATAGTCGTCGCTGCTCTCATCTCCGCCCACCGCGTAGAGGATCTTCTCCCCGTTGAGCTCCTCCTTTTGGCTGCCGGAGATGCTCACGCCGTCGTATTGCCGGAACAGCCGCGGGATCTCTCCCCGGCTGGTAAAACCGATCCTGGTATACACCGTCTCGATCTCCACCCAAAGCAGGCTTGTCTGGCTCCACTGCCGGTAAACAGTGCCGCCGTCGGCGGTGTCGATCCAGATCTCCCCGTTTGCCGGAGCGGCAGGCTCCCGCGGCCCGATGCTTCCCACCGTGTAAGCCTCGCCGTCCACGTCGCAGGGGGCATAGCTCACGGTGCCCAGGGTCTCGTAGCTTGCCTCCATGCTCCCCCGGTCCGCCGGGTCTGCGGTGTTGTAATAGACCTTGTCCGGGAAAATGAGCACATAGGCCCCCATGCTGACCAGCTGCTTTTCGCCCTCGGCAAGCCCCGTCAGCGCGGTGGCCAGTCCGTTCACATAGAGCGTCCCGTCCGCCACCCAGCAGGGCGCGTCCTTTTCCAGCAGCCCGCCCGCTTTTTCCAGGGTCTCCATCAGGCCGCGGGGCCTTCTGCTGGCAAGCAGCGGGCTGGCGTCCCCACTCAGGTTTTCAGTCTCGAAAAACGCCCCGTCTGGAATGTACAGCCGGTGCTCATAGCCTCGGAAGCGGTCGGTGGTCACCCGCCTGCTTCTCAGGGGCTTCACTTTCGGATAAAACATGGCGCAGCCTCCTCAGAAATAGCGTTTGACTCTTGATTTGGGCCGGTGCTCCCGGGCGTACGCGTTGCGAAAGCTGCCGAACACCGCCTCGAACAGGGCGTTTGCGGCGTTGAAGCTCTCCAGCTCCTGCTCGTAAAGCGCCATCTGGGCGCAGAGCCAGTGGATATACATTTCGTCAAAGGGCTCCTCCGCCGTGAGCGTCCGGTCCGGCGCCTCCGGGTCGGCCTCCCCGGTCCCGGGACTCTCCTCACAGCGCAGCAGGATCTCCTCCCGGATGCGCGCTTCCAGCCGCGCAAGCCAGCGGAGCTTGTCCTCCGCGGGATAGCTGTTTGGCCGCAGTCGGTCCGCCTCCCGGATCGCCTCCATTGTGGTCATTTCAATCACCTTCCTTTTGTGCTCCCCTGAAAGGGGAGCTCAGACTGTCAAAAAACCTCGCCGAGATGTCAGATCATAGAGCAGCGAGGGAGCTCGAGGGGGCAAGGCCCGCCTCGAATACAATAACCCGCCGCCTCGAAAAGCCTTGTAAAACAAGGCTTTTCGAGATTAGCATTTTGTGTTCGGCCAAAATGCTCGGCGGGGAAGCGCAGTCAAAAAAGTCCTGTTCAGGGACTTTTTTGACAAGCTGTGCTCCCCTGAAAGGGGAGCTGTCGCGGCGCGTCTCACGCAAGCGCCGTGACTGAGGGGTCACAGGAAGGAATACGGAATAGGGAAGAGAGAAGAAGGCGAGCCCCTTGTCTCTTTTCTCTTTTCCTTCTTCCCTCTCCCCTCAGTCTGCGCTCCCTGTGCGTCGTTTCTCAGCTGCGGCTCTCGTGAGCCGCCTGGTACTGCAGGCTCTCGGCAGTGGCCTGGTCGGCGTGCTCCAGCACCTCCACCACGCAGGCGGGCACCTTTACGGTCTCGCCTCGTTTGATGAGCCAGGTGCGGTGATTGACCCGCACAAACACGTCGTTCTGCAGCTCCTTGGTCAGCGGCAGGCGGATGCTGATGAGCTCCTCCTGCTCTTTCTTTTCGTTCTTCTCCATCTTGTTCCCCTTTCCCTGGGAGGTACTCCCCGGCATATCTGCCAGGGAGTCCTCAAAACTCAAAACTTCAGGCTCAAATCTCAGTTGGCCCCCGCGGTGGCGGAGTAGCGGCGGCACATGTGCTCCACGCGGATCAGGTAGCTGGGCAGCAGGATCTCCGCGGTCTTCAGGGCCTTCCAGCCCACGCTGGAGCGCTGGTCCAGAGGATCGGCGGTGCCGGCGGAGCCCTTCTGCTTCACGATGGTCTGCAGGCCGCCGCCCTCCACCTCGGTGGTGCCGTAGGCGCCGTCGCCGAAGAACAGGGAGGCGAACACCGCGTAATAGGCGGGAGTGGCGCCGCTCTGGGCGGGGCAGCTGCTGTCGCGCCAGATCTTGGCCTCGGTGCTCTGCACGAAGCGCACGCCGCCGATCTTGCCGATCTCGCCCTCATAGAGGTTGGTGGTGTCGGCGTACTTGTGGGGATCGCGCCAGTCGGGATCCCGCATCAGGTCATAGGCGGTGTAGGGGTGGATGATGCCGATGTAGTCGCCGTCGATGGTGGGGGCGTTCTGGGCCCGGAGCTCGGCCACCACCTGCTCCACCAGGTTCACGGTGAGCACGCAGCTGGTGTCCAGCCCCGCGCGGGAGGTCACTGCGGTCTCAGCGCCGGTGGAGGCGTTGATCTTGGGGGCGTACATCACGTTGGTGCCGCCCACCATCACGTTGCGGGTGACGGTGTCCAGGGTGACGCCGGCCTGACGGCCCAGGAGCTTGGTCGCTTCCAAAATCGTGTTGTCTACCGCCGTCAATTCCAGCACGTCGGACTGGACGATGAAATCGCCGTACTGGCTCACGGTGGCGGTGATGGTCTTCACGTCCAGCTGGTTGCCGCTGGGGGTCACGCCTTCGGTGAGGGGCGTGGTGGCCTTGGCAAGGGGGCTGAAAGAGCGGAACTCGATGGTCTTGCCGCCGTTTTTGGGGATGGGGCGCTTCTGGCCGAACTGGTCATGCACCAGGTTTGCCTGGGCATAGTCCAGCAGGCGCAGGTCGTAATAGGTCTTCATTTCCGGGGACAGGTCGTTCCCGGTGCTGTTCATGGTCGTCACCTGGGTGGCGAACAGCTGGATAAAATCAGGGATGGTGTTCATGTATTTTTCTCCTCTCAATACGCTTTCGTCGGGCGACCCTTGCGTTCGCCCGTATTCCTAAGAGGAGAGCGCCCGCCCCTTGCCTCCCCCTCCGGGGGAGGTGTCATCCGGCGTCTCACGCCAGCCGGATGACGGAAGGGGTATCAGAATCGGATCTTCTCTCCTCGTGCCACGCGGCGGTCGATCTCGTCCCGTTCTGCTCTCGTCAGGCGGCTCACGTCCCGCTTGCTCAGGGAAGGGCTCTGACCGCCCATGGCCCCTTCGGCGGGGCGGAGCTGCCCGGCAATGACGCTGTCGGCCATGCGCTCCTCCGCGCGTCTTGCGGAATAGGCCATGGCCGCGGGCAGGATCTCCTGCTGGTGCAGCACCTCAAAGGCGGTCTGCAGGGGCACCCCGCTGCGCAGAAGGCTGCGGAAACGGGGATCTCTGGCCTCCTGCTGCAGGTCGAAGCTGGGGTAGCGGGACTTTGTCAGCTCCGCCTGGCGGAGCCAGTCGGAAAGCTGGCGCTTCGCCCGCTCCTGCCGCAGGGTCTCCTTCTGCTCCGGGGCCTCGGTCTCCGTCTCAGCACCGGGGTCCGGGGCATTTTCCTCCTGAATGGCCCGGCGCAGGGCCTCCGTGTCCGATGCGTCCACGCCGTAGCGCTGCCCCAGCAGCTCCAGGGCAGGGGCCAGGGCCCTGTACTTCTGCACGATGCCGGCGCTGCCCTTCAGCCGCTTCTGGATGGTGTCCTGCATTCTCTGATCGTAGAGATCCTTGTATTCTCCTTTGATCAGGGACTCAAAACGTGCTTGCCGCTCGGCTGCCGCGTCTCCGTGCTCCCCGGCGTCGGGAGTTCCGGTCTCCCGCCCCGCAGGGGCCGAAGTGCCGTTTGCGCCCGTCTGCGGCCGGGCGATTGCCGCTGTTTCCTGCCCGTTTGTCCCCGCCGCTCCGTCCTCCGCAAAAAGCTGCAGGTCAAACAGCGGGATCAGAGAAAATCTGCTCATGGTTTTTTCCTTTCTGCCCGTAAAGTAGGCGACACTAAATGAGGGAATAGGGAATAGGGAATAAAGAATAGGGATGGTGTCCCGCTCCGCGGGACTGCATTCAATCGTCGCCGCAGGCGACACCGAACTTCTTCCCTCTTCACTTTTCCTTCTTCACTTGAATATATCCCGGGTATGCCTCGCTCAGCAGCCGCATCCCTGTCTCTCCCACCCAGAACAGGTGCTTCGCCTCGTTCCAGAATTCCTCCCTGGGCTTTGCCGTCACCAGGACCCTTCCGCCCCGAATGACGATGTGGGCCTTCTTCCGCAGCCTCCCGGCCGTCTCCATGCTCTTCACGCACTGGGCCGCCGTCATGGCAAGGGTGCTGGCTCCGGCGCAGATCGGGTCCTTCCCCAGCTCTGCAAAGCCCGCGTGTCCCCGGACCTCCATGCTGAGGATCCGCTGTTCCGGGTGCTCTTCAAACCGAACTGAAATCATAATTTCGCATCACCTGGGCCTTCCCGCCTCTGCCGTGCGGAGCCGCGCCTGCAGCACCCCCGGCGTCTCTCCGCCCAGGAGCTTTCCCTCCGGATCCGGCGTCTGGACCGGGGCCGATTCCGCCAGCTCCCGGGCGTTATTTTGTATGGCCCGCAGCACGAAGTCCTTGCCCTCAAAGTCCATCATGTCCAGGCAGGTCAGGGCCGCCCGCGCGTTCTGGGGGGCGAAGAAGCCCGCGCCGTAGAGCTGCAGGGCCAGCTCGTTCTGGGCCATGCGGCTGTAAGGGCTCTGCTTTTCCGCCTCCACCCGGATATCGAAGAGGGGCAGCCGGTAGGAGCCCTGCTCCCCGCCGCTCTGAAGCCGCAGTGCGCGGTTGGAGTAGCGGATGAAGTCCTCCCGCCCCTGGTTGCCCAGGATGCGGAAGCAGCGGGGCACATCGTAAAACTGGCGGATCAGCTCGATGCAGAGCAAAATCAGCTTCCGAAAGGCCCGATAGGAGCCCATGTTGCAGTCCCGCGTCAGCTTGGAGCCCGCCTCCTGCATGGCCGCGATGGCGCTGGCCGCCGTGGCGCCTCCGGTGGTGCCGCCGGTGGACACGTCCCGGTTGCCGGTGGTCTCCTTCAACTCCTGGATCTTGTCCCGGAGAATGGTGACGTAGATTTCCTTCAGGGGATTGGGCTGGATGGGCAGGATGCTGTCCGCCCCCAGGTTTCCGTCCACATGGACGAAGTCCCGGGCAGCGTCGGCAAACTCCTCCTCGTTCACCGCCCCGTCAGAGCGGATGAAGTGTCGGGGCCTGGCGTTGAAGAGCATGTTCTGCAAAATGGCCTGGTCTCCCCGGTCGATGTACTCCTGGGCCTTTTTGCCGATATCCAGAAAGCCGAAGCCCGCGGGCGAGCCCTTGCAGCGCAGCAGCGGGTCCAGTACGAAGGGATAGAGCCCGTGGTCATACCAGCCCCGCTGGGCATAGGCGCTCTCGTTCTCGCTGGCGAAGAGGGGCTCATGGATCCCCGCCACAAATTTGCACAGGTGCAGCACCGTCCGCCCGCCCACGCGCTTTTTGTAGTACCAGTCCACCACGGCGCTCTTGCCGGAGGTCTCCACCGCGTCGTCATAGAGATAGCGGTTCAGCTCCAGCCCCGGAGCCTGCAGCCTCTCCTTCAGCTGGGGATATTCCTGCTCCAGCAGGTCGTTGTCCCGCAGTGTCACGTAAAAGAGGTTCCGGCTGTCCTGGATGTCGGCGACGCCGTTTTCCCAGAAGAGGTCGATGAGATCCGCCGCGCAGATGCGGATATCTCCCAGGCCGCCCAGGCGGCCGGGGTCCCAGAACACGCCGAAGACCCCGGTGCCGCTCTCCAGCTTGTCGTCCATGGCCCGGGAATAGACCTCTTCGAAGTCGCAGGCGTCCAGCACCACCGGCAGGATGCCGGATAGGATCCTGGCCTCCTCCCGGTCCCCCTCCTCCCGGGGCAGGATGTTGGCCCGGGGGAAGCTGTCCATGGCGTCGGCGTGCTTGTTGGCGATGGCGTTGAGAAGCCAGGCCGAGGCGGGCTCCACCTCGCTCTGTCCCCGACGCATGCACTCCCACTGGCGCAGCCGGTACCACTGCTGGTTTTCCACCAGACGCTTTTCCAGGTTGGCCTTCCCCGCCCGGTAGCGCAGCAGGGTCTGGTAAGCCTCCTCCACCTGCTTTTCCCCGATGGGCGGGGCCGATTCCGGCTCAGCTGCTTCGGAGTGTCTTTCCTTATCCTTTTCCATTGTTCTCTCCTTCCTTCTCCTCGTCCTTTACCCGCTCCAGCCTGGGGCGGGAGACAGGTGGCGGGAGCTTCGCCTCCTCGATGTCCAGAAACAGGTGCAGCGGCCCCGGGTTGGATTTGTCGGGCCGGACCGTGCCTCTGGGCTGGATGGGCCGGGACATGAGGAAGTAGCGGGTCTCGTCGGCCACGTGGTCCTCCCCCGCGGTGTCCAGATCCTCCGGACGGCTGGGATCGGTCCGCAGGGCGGGAACGGTGCGGATAAAGGCCTTGCAGGTGTTGAACACATACAGACCGGGAAAACCGTTTTCATCGAAGGAAAGCCGGTAGTGCAGCTGCATCCAGCCGGGAATGCGCGCGTGGTCCCCCTTCTCAAACCACACGCCGCAGCGCCCCGCCGTCTCCGCAATGGAGACGCCGGTCTCCGCGTTCCAGATGGCCGGGTCCGCCACGCCGCCGATGCGCCGTCCCTTCAGCCAGGGGTGCTCCCGTTCCGCCCGGGCGATCTCCCGAAACACCTTCTCCGGCACCCACTTGACGCCCTGGTTCGGTGTTTCGGTGCAGCCGTACATCTCCAGGATCCGATAGACCACCCCGTCCGGGTCCACCGCCCACCAGCCCAGGGAGAAAGGCCGGTTGTAGCCCCAGTCGAAGCTGCGGTAAAGTTTCCAGGTCTCCGGGATGGGAAAGGGCTCGATCACATGACACCAGCGCCGCTGTTGCCGCAGCGTCTCCCGGGGCAGGTTGACCCCGGCGGCGTTGGCCGCGCGCATGTCCGGCTCCATGCGGAAGTCCTCAAAGAACTGACCCTCATAGCTGTCCCAGTCCCCATAGAGCAGGGCCTTGCGCTCCCGCTCGGGCAGGCTTGCCAGCCTTGCCAGATACCGGGGATCGTTTTGCAGCAGGATCCGGTTATCAAAGACGGTGCTGGGGACGAAGGCCCGGCTCAGCCGCTGCGTTTCGCTGTGCCCGTCGGGGTACACCACCACCGCTTCCTCCCAGAGGGTCTCCATGGGCTCCCCCGCCGTGATGAAGCGCTCCTTCACCCAGGCGTGTCCCACGCCTCCGGGGTTTGCGGTGCTGCGCATGTAGACCCGGGTGCCCGGCCCGTTTGGGCGGTTGCGGCTTTTCAGGTAGATGTACTCCTCGAAGCTGAACTGGGTCAGCTCGTCAAAAGCGATGAAGTCGAAAGCCTTGCCTTGGTAATTGAACTTGTCCCGCTCGTGCTGCAGGGAACCGAAGACCACCTTGGCCCCGCTGGGAAAGGTCCAGGTATGCCTCTGCTCGTTGAACCGGGCGCCGGGGAAGGCCGCCGGGTAATAGCGGCGGCTCTTTTCGATGAGCTCTGTGAGCTGGGGATAGGTCTTGCGCAGGATCAGTCCCTTGTAATAGGGAATGTCCACCTGCCGCGTGGCTTCGATGACCAAGGCGTCGCTCTTGCCGCCGCCGGCGGCACCGCCATAGAGCACCTCGTCCTCGCCCCGCTGCATAAAGGCCGCCTGTCTCTCCTGCGGCTTCCAGATCACATTGCGCATCGCATCCCCTCCTCGCTTCTTCCCTGTCTTTTCAAGACAATTCTTTTGCAAAAAAAGAAGCGCCCTCCCCCGCCGTTTCAGCTTGTCTCCCCGTCCTCCGGCCGCCGGATCTCCGGCAGGATCAGCACCCCGGCCGGTGCTTCATCCTCCTCGGTTTTCCGGATCTCGCTGCGCATTTTTTCGATGCGCGCCTGCTGCTCCTCCAGATCCAGCGCGTCCTTGCGAAGGCCCTGCAGCTCCCGCAGGTCCTTCAGGGTCCGGGCCAGACTTGCCAGCGCCTGGGTGTTTTCCGGCTCCAGCTGATTCAAAGCCTGCCGCAGCTTTTCCAGCAGATCGTCCGCGGTGTTCAACAGTATGGCCCGCCGGTTTTCCCGCAGCTCCAGAAGCTTTTCTGTCTGGTCCTCCGCAGCGCGCTCCTCCGCTTTTTTCAGTTCAAGGAGCCGCTGCTGCCAGTGTCCTGACGCCGCCCGCTTTTTCACCGCGCTGAGGCTCAGCCCGTGCTTTTCCGCAAGGGCCCTATAACTCATGCCGGAGGCCAGGAAATCCCGTTCGATCAACTTCCAGTCCGTTTCGGGCGCGTTCCCCTTCCTTGTGCGTTCCATCTTCTTCCCTCCCGTCCGCAATCATTATCCCACGGCTGTTAATCCCCACCGAACGGCACTTGACAGCAACCACTCTTTGATTTAGACTTTCATGGTAACGTACAGGAAAGGAGCCTTCTTTCTGATATGAAACTGCACACTCACAGCACAGCCCGGGATATGACCGAGGGCTCCATTCTGCAGCAGATGATCCTTTTCGCCCTGCCGCTGATGCTGGGAAACGTGTTCCAGATGCTCTATAACACGGTGGACTCCGTCATCGTCGGCAACTTCGTCAGCAAGCAGGCCCTGGCGGCCATCGGCTCCACCACCGTGATCGTCAACATGATGGTCTTTTTCTTCAACGGCTTCTCCATCGGCGCGGGGGTCGTCATCGGTCAGTATTTCGGCGCCCGGGATATGGACAAGCTCCACCGGGCCATTGAGACCACCATGGCCGCCACCTTCATTCTGAGCCTTCTCTTCTCCCTGCTGGGCGTGGCTCTGGTGCGGCCCCTGCTGCGCTTCATGAGTACGCCGGAGGACGTGCTGCCGGAGGCCACGATCTATCTGCGCATCTACCTGGGCGGCATCTCGGGACTTCTCATCTATAATATGGGCAGCGGCATCCTCCGCGCGGTGGGAGACTCCACGCGTCCCCTGTATTTTCTCATCCTCACCAGCCTTCTCAACATCGTGCTGGACCTGTTCTTCGTCCTGGTACTGAAAATGGGCGTAGCCGGCGCCGCCGTGGCCACCGTCCTGTCCCAGTTCGTCTCCGGCGCGCTGATCCTGGTCCTGCTCACCCGCACCAGGGACATTTACCGTCTGGTCTGGCGGGAGCTGAAGATCGAGCTTTTTCTGCTGAAAAAGATCTTTGCCGTGGGTCTGCCCATGGCCATCCAGCAGGTACTCACCGCCTTCTCCAACATCTTCGTCCAGGGCTATGTCAACGTCTTCGGCTCGGACGTAATGGCCGGCTGGAGCAGCTACAACAAGCTGGATCAGTTCATCATGCTGCCCATGCAGAGCATGGCCATGGCCTCCACCACCTTTGTGA
>CAMOXK010000049.1 GCA_946629065.1 uncultured Clostridia bacterium | reverse complement strand
TTCGGTAGTTCCCATTTTTGCGTTTCAAGCTGTCGACACTTTGTCGACAGCTTGGGAAGCTCTTTCCGGGTTGAAACCGGAGAGAGCTTCTTTGCTTATTCTTTTACCGGGAGGAGGCAGCGCATGGCGTTCAGGATCGCCAGGATCAGCACGCCCACGTCGCCGAAGACGGCCAGCCACAGATCCGCGATGCCTAGCGCGCCTAGGATCAGGATGATGAACTTCACCGCCAGGGCGAAGGCGATGTTCTGCCGCACGATGCCCATGGTCTTCCGGGCGATCTTCACCGCCAGGGCGATGCGGGAGGGCTTGTCGTCCATCAGCACCACGTCCGCGGATTCGATGGCGGCGTCGCTGCCGAGAGCGCCCATGGCGATGCCAACGTCCGCCCTTGCCAGTACCGGGGCGTCGTTGATGCCGTCGCCCACGAAGGCAAGCTTCGCGCCGCCTTCCAGCAGCTTTTCCACTTCCTCCACCTTCTGCTCCGGCAGCAATTCGGCCCGTACCTCGTCCAGACCCAGGTCCTTGGCCACGGCCTCGGCCACCCGCTGCCGGTCCCCGCTGAGGAGGACGGTACGGCGGACGCCCAGCTTCCGCAGGGCCTCCATGGCGGAGGCGGCGTCGGGCTTCAGGGCGTCGTTGATGACGATGTGGCCCAGATACTCTTTCTCCCGGGCGATGTGCACCACCGTCCCGGCCAGATGACACTCGTGCCAGTCGGCCCCCACCTGGTCCATCAGCTTGCCGTTGCCCACATAGAAGGTCTCGCCGTCCACCTCAGCCTGCAGGCCAAGGCCGGCCAGCTCCTGGATCTCCCCGAGGCGGGCGGGATCGATGTGGCCGCCGTGGGCCTTCACGATGCTCTCCGCCACCGGGTGGGTGCTGTGGCTCTCCGCCGCGGCGGCGATGTCCAGCAGCTCGTCGGCCTCCATCTCCCGGGGATGGACCGCGTCCACCTGAAAGCTCCCCTGGGTCAGGGTGCCGGTCTTGTCAAAGGCCACGGTATCCACAGAGGCCAGGGTCTCCAGGTCGTTGGCGCCCTTGATGAGGATGCCCGCCCGGGAGGCGCCGCCGATGCCGCCAAAGAAGCTCAGCGGCACGGAGACCACCAGGGCGCAGGGGCAGGACACCACCAGGAAGATCAGCGCCCTGTGGATCCACTGGCCCCAGTTGCCAACGAACAGGGGCGGCACCAGAGCCAGCAGCAGCGCGCTGATGACCACGCAGGGGGTGTACCAGCGGGCAAAGCGGGTGATGAAGCTCTCCACCTTTGCCTTTTTCTCGGCGGAGTTTTCCACCAGCTCCAGAATACGGGAGACGGTGCTGTCCTCATAGGCGCTCTCCACCTTGACCCGCAAAAGCCCGGTCAGGTTGATGGAGCCGCTGATGACCCGGTCCCCGGGACCCACGTCCACGGGCAGGCTCTCGCCGGTGAGGGCGGCGGTGTTCAGACTGCCGGAGCCCTCCAGAACGCTGCCGTCCAGGGGCACCCGCTCACCGGGCCGGAGCACGATGGTCTCCCCGATGGCGACCTCCTCCGGGGCCAGCTCCTGCTCCTCCCCGTCCCGCAGGACCACGGCATATTCCGGCCGGATGTCCATAAGGGCGGCGATGGACTTGCGGCTGCGGCCCACGGCCACAGACTGGAACCACTCGCCGATCTGGTAGAAGAGCATGACGGCGGCGGCCTCCGGGTATTCCCCAATAGCAAAGGCGCCGATGGTGGCGACGGCCATAAGGAACTTTTCGTCAAAGACCTGGCCGTGGGCGATGCCGCGGATGGCGTCCCACAGCACGTCCCAGCCGATGACCAGCCAGGGCACGGCGAAGGCCAGAGCCTTCCACAGCCCCTCTACAGGCAGCAGCGCCGCTCCTGCCAGGAGCAGCGCCGCAAGGCCGATGCGCAGAAGGGTCTTCTTCTGCTTCCGGCTCATTTCAGGATCACCCGGCAGTCCGGCTCCACCTTGGCGATGCATTTGACGGCGGCCTTCAGCACCTCGTCAAACTTGTCGTCCTCGGCCTCCAGGGTCATCTTCTGGGTCATGAAGCTGACGGTGGCCTTCTGCACGCCCTCCAGCTTGTTGATGGCGGTCTCCATCTTGGCGGCGCAGTTGGCGCAGTCCAGGTCTTCCAGCTTAAAGGTCTTTTTCATGGTTCCGATCTCCTTTCATCTTTGCCTCCCCTGTGCAAGGGGAGGTGGCCCAGTGCGCACACTGGGACGGAGGGGTTGGCCCTCCTGCCTTTTGAGAGTCCTCACAACACGGGGGATGCGGACGGCCAATGGCCGTCCCTACGCGGGGGGGGAAAACGGAGCTGCCGCCGGGGATGAGATCCTTTGTTGGCCTTGCCTCCTCAGGATGACAGGGGCGGCGGCTGCCGCGGACGGCCAATGGCCGTCCCTACGGGGGCTTGTGGGGGCTGTACAACCCCTCCGAGATCCGGCGGACCGTTACACGCCGGATCCCACCTCCCCTTGCACAGGGGAGGTGTTTTCCGGATAGTCTTCCAGGTGTTCTTCGATCAAATGCTCGAAGCCCTGGGCGACGATGGTGCGGACATGATCGTCGGAGAGATGGTAATAGATGGTCTTGCCTTCCCGGCGCTTGGCCACCAGGTCCGCGTCCTTCAGGATGCGCAGCTGGTGGGAGATGGCGGACTGGGTCATGCCCAGCAGATCCGCGATGGCGCAAACGCACATCTCCGACTCCAGCAGGGCATAAAGGATCTTGACCCGGGTGGTGTCGCCGAAGATCTTGAACAGGTCCGCCAGATCGCAGAGCAGTTCATCCGTGGGCAGATCCTGCCGGACCTTGCGGAGGATGGCTTCGTGGTCGTGAGGCATCACTTGAACCTCCGTTCATATGAATCACTGTTCATATATTAGCGCGGAGGAGCGGCTTTGTCAAGAGGGAAATGGAAAAAAGATACTTTTCAAACGCCTGAGTCTCTGCTATACTCTAAATGGATAAATATTTGAACAGGAGGAATCCCCATGAGTGAGAAGAAACCGGTGCCCGGAAAAGACGGCAACAAGTATGTGCCTTTTGAAGAGCGCACAGGGGAGAAGTCCGTGGTGTTTTTCACCCGGGACCTCTCCGAAGAGGGACTGAAGAAGATCTATGACAAGGTGAGCTCCGTGCTGGAGGGCAAGGTGGCGGTGAAGCTGCACACCGGGGAGGCGGAAGGCCCCAACATCATCCCCCGGCCCTGGGTGAAGGAGCTGCTGGCCAGCCGCCTGCCCGACGCCACCATCATTGAGACCAACACCTATTACGAGGGCAGCCGCTACACCACCGAGGAGCACCGCAAGACGCTCCAGATCAACGGCTGGACCTTCTGCCCCGTGGACATCACCGACGAGCACGGCGTGGCGGCTCTGCCGGTGAAGGGCGGCAAGTGGTTTACTGAGATGCACGTGGGCGAGAGCATGCTGAACTATGACTCTCTCCTGACGCTGACCCACTTCAAGGGCCACATGATGGGCGGCTTCGGCGGCAGCAACAAGAACATCGGCATCGGCTGCGCCGACGGACGCGTGGGCAAAAAGGAGATCCACAGCTACCCCAACGGCGGCATGTGGAGCATTGCCGAGGAGGAGCTGATGGAGCGCATCAGCGAGAGCACCAAGGCCACCGTGGACCACTTCGCGCCCCACGTCTGCTTCATCAACGTCATGCGCAACATGTCCGTCTCCTGCGACTGCGAAGGCCCGGAGGCGGAGCCCGTGGTGACCCCGGACATCGGCATCCTGGCCTCCCTGGACATCCTGGCGGTGGACAACGCCTGCATCGATCTGATCTACAACCTGCCCGAAGGCGGCGGCAAGGCCCTCATCAAGCGGGTGGAGACCCGTCACGGCCTGCGGCAGCTGAGCTACATGAAGGAGCTCGGCATGGGCAACGACCGCTACACCCTTATCGACCTGGACAACGGCGAAGCCGAGATCAGCGCCGCCCAGGCCGTAAAGGACGTGAAGCCCGGCTGGGAGCCGGACCGCTACAACACCTTCTGGGGCCGGAACAAGCGGAAGTAAAGTTTTTCGTTTTGAGATTTGAGAAAAACAGGAGCAGATCCGTATCAATTGCGGATCTGCTCCTGTTTGACTGTTGGGAAGTGCTTCTGTTCCGGCACTGTCATCCTGAGCCGCGGCGAAGGATCTGAAAAGAGATTCTTCGTCGCATACGCTCCTCAGAATGACAAGTTTATATTTCATCGGCGGCGGGACGGGGAAGGGAGGTTTTTCGCCACCTCATCCGCCCCAGTGTGCGCACTGGGGCACCTTCCCCTCCAGGGGAAGGCTTTGAGCAGGGCTCAGCGCAGCACCACGCTGGTCTGGCCCTCCAGGCGGAGGCTGCTGCCCTCCAGGGTGGCTTCGCCGGCGCCGATAAAGGCGGCGACGGTATCGAAATCCAGGCCCAGGGACGCCAGATCGATGGTCTTGGCCCCCTGGGAGGGATTGTGGAGCACACAGACGCTGCTGCCCTCCCACGTGGAGACGAAGCCGCCCACCTTGCTGTCGGGAACGGAGACGGCGGTATAGTCGCCCCGGGCGATCTCGGGATTGGCCCGGCGGATGAGGATCAGGCGCTTATAGTAGTTATAGAGGCTGCGCCCCCGGTTCAGCTGGGCCTGAACGCTGATCTCGTCCTGGGCGGGGTAGGTACTGCCTTCCGGGTCCTGCACCGTGTCCCCGTCACCCCAGCGCATGGCGAGCCGCCGGTTGGCGTCGGTGTTGGCGCCGCCCCGGGAGCCCCGCATGCCGATCTCTTCCCCATAGTAGAGAAAGGGAGAGCCGGGGCCCAGGATGTAGAGGTTCGCGGCCATCTGCATCTGATTGTTGGCGGACTGGAGATAACCGGAGGCCCGGTCCATGTCGTGGTTGGAGACGAAGGGCACCAGCATGGCGTCCGAGCGCAGGGCGCGCACGGTGGCCAGATAGTTTTCCACATAGCTTGCATAGCGCCCGGCGTTGCCGGCCTTGGCGGTCTCGTCGATCAGGCCGCCGGACTGAGCCAGGGTGAAGTTGAAGCAGTTCATGGCGCCATAGTACTTGTCGGTGACGCCGTCCCCGTCCCAAACCTCAGCCACCACATAGATCTCCGGGTCGATCTTCCGCAGCTCCTCCATGTACCAGTCCCAGAAGGCGGCGCTGCTGCCGTTGTCGCCGAAGTAGACGTATTTGGCGGCGTCGAAGCGGAAGCCGTCCACCCCCAGGTCCAGGTAGAACTTTGCCACGTCCAGCACGGCCTGCCGCACCAGCTCGTTGTCAAAGTCCAGCTCGGGCATGGCGGAGTCGAAGTTGCACTCGTAATAGTCCTCCGTGCCGGAGACAGGGGCGAAGTGCCGCCCCGCCGGCGCGCTCTCCCCCGGGCCGTACCAGCAGTAAAAGTTGTAATAGGGGTCCGCCTCGTCCTTGTTCCGGTGGGCGTTCACAAAGGCGGAGAACCAGGCGTTGCGGCGGCCGGTGTGGTTGATGGGCAGGTCCAGGATCAGCTTCACATTGCGGCTCTCGCAGAGATCGGCAAGCTCCTTCAGATCCTCCGTGGTGCCGAAGTCCGGGTCCACGGTGTAGTAGTCCGTGACATCGTACTTGTGATAGGAGGGGGAGTCGTAGATGGGGGTCAGCCAGAGGCCCTCCACCCCCAGGCTCAGACCGGAGGCGGGGTCCCCGTCGTTGAGGTAGTCGAAGCGGTCGATGATGCCCCGGAGATCGCCGATGCCATCCCCGTTGGAGTCGGAGAAGGAGCCCACAAAAATCTCATAGAAGACCCGGGCATTGTCCGCCGTCTCGGCATAACGGCTCAGATCCACGTCGTCAACGATGGCCTCGCCGCTGCGGCTCAGCACATAGAGCCCGGTGTTGTCCCGGGCGGGACCGGCCTCCGCCGACTCTGCGGCAGCTGCTGCGGACGCTTCCGCAGGCTCAGCCGTCTGCGCGGCCTCAGTGGGGGCTGCCACAGGCTGCCCGCAGGCGGGCAGCAGGAACAGCAGGGCCAGGATCAGGGCGAGAAAGGAGCTGCGTTTCATGCAAAACACCTCCGAAAATGCTTCTGTAAGAAAAAGTTTAGCCAGAGCAGGGGACTTTGTCAAGCGCGAAAGAACAAAAGCGATTGACGGGAGGGGAGAAAAGCGACTATAATTGAAGCATGGATACCATGTATTTTTACCGGCCGGAGGATCTGGACCGGCTGAAGAAAAAGGAAAAGCAAGCGCGGGCGTGGGTCTGGGCCGTGGGTGGACTGACGCTTTTGCTTTGCGTGCTTTTTTGCTGCCTGACCACCACGGCAAATGCCAACCGCATGGAGATCGCCACCCTCATCACCTCCTGCGTGGGCGGCTGGATCGTGATCTACCGCCGCCTTTTCGGCGTGCAGGAGGCCAGGCACGAGCGGGAGCATGCCCACTATCTGCTCTCGGCGGAGAAAAGCACAGCCCGGGGCAAGCTCACCGTCACGAAGGATCGCCTGCGCATCCGGGACAGCATCCGCATCCGGATCCTGCTGCTGGAGGACGGGAAGAAGACCCTGCGCCTCAAGGTGAACGAGACCAAGGTGCGCGCCCTGCGGCCCTATGACGGCAAAACGGTGACGCTGATTTTGGCGGGCGGCTACGTGGCCGGGATCGGAGGGGACGCATGAGGGTGCTGAAAAACATATGGTCCCAGCTGCACCGCTTCGTGTTTTGGGCCCTGCTCTCCACCATCCTCTGGGCCTGGATCTTCACCCTCATCACCGACACGGTGCCGGAGAAAAAGGTGACCCTCTATGTGCAGACCGAGGACTGCCGCAGCGTGGAGCTGACCTTGAAGCTGGAGGAGAATAAGCCTCAGGGAATCAAAATGGTCAAGGTCCACCCCTTTTCCTACGCGGCCTTCGGCAACCGGGAGCTGCTGACGGCGGACCTCTACGCTGTGCGGGAGACGGACGCTGCCGAGATGCTGCCAAGCTTTGCCTCCCTGGACGGGGAAAGCCTGGACACCGGCGGAAGGGAGCTCTATATCCGGGACGGGGTCTGCTACGGCGTGAAGCTTTCCGGACCGGGAGAAGCGGGCGTTGCCGCCTCCTATATGGGCTATGAGCCGGGGGAGAGCTACTATCTGTTCTTTAACGCTGAATCGCTCCATCTGGGCAGCGGAGATGGGGCGGCCCTCCGGGTGGCGGAGAACTTGCTGAAGCTGAAATAAGGAATGAAGGAATGAACTTGAACCCCTTCCGTCATTCGCCTCGCGGGGGATCGGCGAATGACACCTCCCCCATAGGGGGAGGCAAGATAGGGGATCCCTTGCTTCCCCCTGTGGGGGAAGTCCCCAGTGCGCACTCTGGGGGATAGGGGAATCCGATCTGTACCGCGCAGCGGCACACAACAATTTCTTCATTTGCGAAGCAACATCATTTCTTCATTTTATCTCGCATCAAAGGAGAAGCACCATGAAGAGAAGGACCTGGATCGTCCTGCTTTTGCTGCCGGCGCTGCTGCTGGCGGCCTGCGGAGGGGCCACGGCACAGCCGGAGGAAAAGAACGAGACCCCTGAGGAGAATGTGGAAACCGTGGAAAGCAGCCTGTATGTGAAAAAGGTGGAGGACCTGCCGGAGGATTTCATCCTGGGCATGGACGTGTCCTCTCTGATCGCCGAGGAGCAGAGCGGCGTGCGCTACTTTGACTTTGACGGCGAGGAAAAGGATCTGCTGGAGATCCTTGCGGAGAACGGGGTGACCCACATCCGCATCCGGGTGTGGAACGACCCCTATGACGATAAGGGCATGGGCTTTGGCGGCGGAAACTGCGACATCGACAAGGCCCTTCAGATCGGACAGCGGGCCACACAATACGGCCTGAAGCTCATCGTGGACTTCCACTATTCCGACTTCTGGGCCGATCCCGGCAAGCAGAAGGCACCCCGGGCCTGGGCGGATCTGGACGTGGAGGCCAAGGCAGACGCGCTGTACGAATTCACCCGGGAGAGCCTGCAGAAGCTCGTGGACGGGGGCGTGGACATCGCCATGGTCCAGGTGGGCAACGAAACCAACGGCGCTCTCTGCGGCGAGGACCGATGGAGCAATATCCAGCTGCTGATGAAGGCCGGGTCCCGGGCCATCCGGGAGGTCTGCCCCCAGGCGCTGGTGGCCATGCACTTTGCCAATCCCGAGCGCTCCGGCAGCTACGCCAATTACGCGGAATACCTGGATTACTACGAGGTGGACTACGACGTGTTTGCCTCCTCCTACTATTCCTTCTGGCACGGCACCCGGGAGAACCTGGCACGGGTCCTGGGCGACATCCATCAGCTCTACGGCAAGCAGGTCATGGTGATGGAGACCTCCTGGCCCTATACCGCGGAGGACTCCGATTTCTCCGGCAACAACGTGGGGGACGGCTCCGGATTGCAGCTGGACTATCCCTTCACCATCCAGGCCCAGGCCAACTCCGTCCGGGACGTGGCGGACACCGTGGCCCACATCCCCGGCGGCATCGGTCTGTGCTACTGGGAAGGCGCCTGGATCAGCGTGGGCACCGAGTCCTGGGAGCAGAACAGCGCCCTCTGGGAGCAGTTCGGCTCCGGCTGGGCCAGCAGCTATGCCGCGGCCTATGACCCGGACGACGCGGGGAAATATTACGGCGGCTGTTCCTGGGATAACCAGACCTTTTTCGACCCCACCGGCCGCCCGTTGGAGTCCCTGCGGGTCTTCCGCCTGCTCCGGCAGGGCAACGAGCTGCCTCTGACGCCCGATGCCATTGAGGACAGCAGCATCACCGTGGACCTGGCCGGGGAGCTTACCATGCCGGAGACCGTGAACGCCGTTATGAGCGACAACAGCCGGGAAGCGATCCCGGTGGAGTGGGAGCTGGATGATGCGCTGCGAGAGCAGATGTTCTCCGGCGGCCCCGCGGTCTATGAGGTGAAGGGTCTGGCCCAGGGCATGGAGGCAAAATGCCTTGTGAACATGGTGGAGTTCAACTACCTGGAAAACGGCGACTTTGAGACCGGCAAGCTGGAGCCCTGGACCATCACCGAGCGGGGGAAGGCCGACCAGCTCTATGTGGAGAACAAGCTGGGCGACTCCCTGGACGGCAAGTGGCACATGCACTTCTGGAGCGCCAAGGAAAACAGCGTGGACTTCAGCCTGGAGCAGACCGTGACAGGCCTGAAGCCCGGCAGCTACCGCTTCGGCATCTCCATCATGGGCGGCGACTGCGGCGAGACGGAGATCTACGCCTATGCCCTGGTGGACGGGGAGCTTGTGGCCACAGCGCCCCTCACCGTCACCGTCTGGGACAGCTGGGACACGGCAAAGATCCCGGGCATTCAGGTGGAAGAGGGACAGAGCGTCACCGTGGGCATCTTCGTGAAATGCCAGGGAGCGGGCAACGGCGCCTGGGGCAAGATCGACGCCGCCAAGCTCAATGCGGAGGGCTGAAAGACCGAAAAACAAGCAACAAATTGTGCAAAAACCCGGCTTTTTGGAGAAAAAAGCCGGGTTTTTGAAAGTTATGCACAATTTTTGAAAGCGATTTTTGGCGAAGATTACTTCCTGAATTTGAATTTCCCCGGTGGACAAGGGAAAAAGGGGAGAGTATAATAGTAACGCAAAAATGACAAAACATCATTTTTGCTCTTTTGCTGAACGCAGAAGAAGAAAAACCGTATTCATCGGCACATGCCATGAAGAAAATTTGAGGAGGAAACAAAATGAAGAAACTGCTTGCCCTGCTTCTCGCGCTGGCAATGGTGTTCTCTCTGGCTGCCTGCGGCGGTTCCGCTGCCCCCGCTGCCGAGACCAAGACCGACGCCCCCGCTGCTGAAGCTCCCGCTGCCGAGGCCCCTGCTGCCGAGGCTCCCGCTGCCGGTTCCAGCGCTCTGGCCGGTACCTACAAGATCACCGTTTGGGTCGGCGAAGCCGCTGTTGACCTGACCCAGAAGCAGATCGCCGACTTCAATGCCAACAACGCCGACGGCATCGTTTTCGAGGCTGATGTCCACCCTGTGTCCGAGGCTACTTCCGCCGACCAGATGCTGGTTGACGTGAACGCCGGCGCCGATCTGTACTGCTTTGCGCAGGACCAGTTCGCCCGTCTGGTGCAGGCCGGTGCTCTGAACCCCCTGGGCGTGAAGGCTGCTGAGACCGTCATTGCCGCCAACGACGCCGGCGTTGTCGCCGCCGCTACTTCCGGCGAGACCCTGTATGCCTACCCCCTGACCTCTGATAACGGCTACTTCATGTACTATGACAAGTCCGTCATCCCCGAGGAGGACGTGGACTCCCTGGAGAAGCTGATCGCCGACTGCGAAGAGGCGGACAAGTTCTTTGCCTTCGAGGCTCAGACCTCTGCATGGTACCTGGCTTCCTGGTTCTTTGCCACCGGCTGCAAGTCCGACTGGACCACCGACGATGACGGTCAGTTCATCTCCGTCGACGACAACTTCAATTCCGAAAACGGCCTCATCGCCGTCAAGGGCATGAAGAAGCTGGTCGACTCTCCCAAGCACCTGTCCTCTTCTTCCGCTGACGAGTTCTCCAACGGCGCTGCCATCGTTGTCACCGGCACCTGGGCCTTCGAGGCCATCAAGGACATCCTGGGCGACAACATGGGCGTTACCGACCTGCCCTCCTTCGAGGTGGACGGCAAGGAGTACCACCTGGGCTCCTTCAACGGCTGCAAGCTCATGGGCGTGAAGCCCCAGGGCGACGACACCACCAAGCAGGCTGCCCTGCACAAGCTGGCCCAGTACCTGACCGGTGAAGAGGCTCAGATGGAGCGCTTCAACGAGCTGTCCTGGGGTCCTGCCAACCTGAACGACCAGGCTTCCGAAGCTGTCCAGGCCAACCCCGGTCTGGCTGCTCTCCTGCTGCAGAACCAGTACTCCAAGCCCCAGGGCCAGATCCACGGCTCCTGGTGGGATATCGCCAAGGTCATCGCCGATGACGTGAAGGCTGCCACCGATGAGGACGGCCTGAAGAAGGCGCTGACCAACTACTACGACAAGATCAACTCCCTCTTCCAGCTGGATGCTTCCGCGCTGCTCTTCGTGGGCGCCTGGAACGGCTGGAACAACGCCGATGAGGACAAGACCTTCTACTTCACCGACAACGGCGACGGCACCTTCACCCTGACCCTGGACGTTCCCGAGAGCGATTACATGGGCGGCCGCATTGTCAATCCCGGCAACTGGGACACCGACAAGGGCTTTGCTCAGGTCACCGAGGGCGCTGACCTCATCAAGGATCTGGGCGCTGACAACCCGGACAACAACATCGTCTTCGCCGAGGCTGGCAACTACACCCTGACCTGGGACGGCACTGCCATCACCATCGTGAAGAACTGAGGAAGCCGCATCGTCGATTCTGATCTGACGCAGACCCGACAGGCTTCTGACATGTAAAGGATCAGGCCGGAGCCAAACTATTCTTTTGGCTCCGGCTGTTTTTTAAAGGGGCTATGCTATGAAAAGATACAGTGATCTGGAATATCTGCGCCTTTCCAAGGGGCAGAAGTTCCTCTACAAGCTGGCAAGCTTTTTTGCGGCGATCCCCCGTGGGCTCTGGAACCTTGTGCTCGGCATCGGGCGCTTCTTCAAGGACCTGGGCCTGGGCATCGGCCGGGAATTTTCCGATATCTACCTGACCTTTAAAAACGGCGACTGGAAGACCAGAAGCTCTTTCCTGGTGATGGGCTTCGGCAGCATTGCGAGAGGCCAGGTCCTCCGCGGCCTGCTGTTTTTGCTGTTTGAGATCGTATTCATCTTCTATATGGTGGTTCCCCACGGTGGCGCCTACTGGGTGAAGATGCTGGGAAGCCTGGGCCTGGAGGGCCCCTCCAAGGGCTATGACGAGATCCTGGACCAGTACACCCTGGTGCCCCACGACAACTCCTTCCGCATCCTGCTCTACGGCGTGCTGACCCTGTTCTTCATCGCCGCGTTTATCTACACCTGGCGTGCAAACGTCAGGCAGAACAAGATCGCCGAGGAGATCCTCCGCACCGGTAAACCCCTGCGCAGCGGCAAGGACGACCTGCGCTCCCTGGTGGACGACAACTTCCACAAGACCCTGCTGGCTCTGCCGCTCACCGGCATCCTGGTCTTCACGGTGATGCCCATCATCTTCATGATCCTGGTGGCATTCACCAATTACGACGGCGACCACAACGGCTACACCAACGCCCTCTTCGGCTGGGTGGGCTTTGAAAACTTCCGCACCATGTTTTCCTGGGACGTGGGCGGCGTGAACTATGCCGCCACCTTCGGCGAGATTTTGACCTGGACCCTGATCTGGGCCTTCTTTGCCACCTTCACCAACTACTTCCTGGGCATCTTCGTGGCCATGATGATCAACAAGAAGGGCATCCACCTGAAAAAGGTGTGGCGCACCATTCTGATCCTCACCATCGCCATTCCCCAGTTCATCTCCCTGCTGTACGTCTCCAAGATGTTTGACCTGAACGGTCTGGTAAACGGCGGCCTGAAGGCCCTGGGCCTCATCCAGCAGAACATCGACTTCTGGGGTACACCCAAGCTTGCCAGGATCATGGTCATCGTCATCAACATCTGGATCGGCATCCCCTATTTGATGCTCATCGCCACCGGTATCCTGATGAACATCCCGGCGGACCTGTATGAGAGCTCCCGCATCGACGGGGCCAGCGGCTGGAAGCAGTTTACCAAGATCACCCTGCCCTACATGCTCTTCATCACCGGCCCCTATCTGCTCACCAGCTTCACCAGCAACATGAACAACTTCAACGTCATCTACCTGCTCACCGGCGGCAGACCTACCAATGCGGCGGCCTCCGGCGCCGCGGGCAGTGTGGGCTACACGGACCTGCTGATCACCTGGCTCTTCAAGATCACCACCGGCAGCGGCACCAAGTACTACCTGGCCTCCGTGGTCGGTATCCTGGTGTTCCTGGTGGTAGCCCTGATCTCCCTGGTGGTCTACAACCTGCTGCCCTCTGTGAAGAATGAGGAGGATTTCCAGTGATGAGCAACAACAATACTGCCGCCATCGAGCGGGAAAAGCGGCACATGGGCCTGAAGGCCAGTGCCCGCATCAGCAACACCATCATCTACATCCTGCTGATCGCCATCAGCATCGTGTGGCTCATCCCCTTCGTGTGCATCGTGCTGCAGTCCTTCCGCATGGAATCCACCGGCCGCGTGGGCTATGTGATCCCCCAGGTATGGGGCTTGGGCAATTACAGAAAGCTCTTTGACCCCAGCACCAACTTCCTGCGCTGGTATCTGAACACCTTCATCATCGCGCTGGTGGTTGCCGTGGTGCAGACGGTCATCGTCCTCTGCATGAGCTACACCCTCTCCCGCTTCCGCTTCAAGATGCGCAAGCCCCTCATGCAATTCATGCTGATCCTGGGCATGTTCCCCGGCATGCTGGCCATGATCATCCTCTACCGCGTGCTGGACGACCTGCACCTCACCGGCCAGTACGGCAACGCCGTACCGGGCCTGATCCTGGTATATGTGGCCTCTTCCGGCATGGGCTATTATGTGTCCAAAGGCTTCTTTGACACCATCCCCAAGACCCTGGACGAGGCAGCCAGAGTGGACGGCGCCAACCGCGCCCAGGTGCTCTACAAGATCATCCTGACCCTGGCCAAGCCCATCGTCATCTACACGATCCTCACCGCCTTTATGGGGCCCTGGGGCGACTTCGTCTTTGCCCGCTACGTCTCCCAGGTGATCCCCCAGGCCATGAACGTGGCTGTTGGTCTGCAGTCGTGGCTGGCAACCGACACCATGGTCCATGACAACTATACGCTGTTCTGCGCGGGCGGCGTGGTGGTCGCCGTGCCTGTGGCGATCCTGTTCATGTGCCTGCAGCGGTACTATGTGGAAGGCGTCACCGGCGGCGCCGTCAAGGGCTGATGCCCACGATGTTGAAAAGGAGAGATCAGTATGGCAAGCGTAAAACTGACCAATGTAAAGAAAATATACGACAGCAATGACGGCACCCACCGCAAAGACCACGTCATCGCCGTCCATGACTTCAACCTGGAGATCAAGGACAAGGAATTCGTGGTTTTCGTCGGCCCCTCCGGCTGCGGCAAGTCCACCACCCTGCGCATGATCGCAGGCCTGGAGGACATCAGCGAGGGTACCGTGGAGATCGACGGCGAAGTGGTCAACGACCTGCAGCCCAAGGACCGCAATATCGCCATGGTCTTCCAGAACTACGCCCTGTACCCCCACATGACGGTGTATGACAACATCGCCTTCTCCCTGCGCCTGCAGAAAATGCCCGAGGATCAGATCTATGAAAAGGTCACCAATGCGGCCGACATCCTGGGCATCACCGAGTATCTGCTCCGCAAGCCCCGGGCCCTGTCCGGCGGCCAGCGGCAGCGCGTGGCCATCGGCCGCGCCATGGTGCGCGATTCCAAGGTCTTCCTGATGGACGAGCCTCTTAGTAACCTGGACGCCAAGCTCCGCAACCAGATGCGCGCCGAGATCATCCTGCTGCGCCAGAAGCTGGACACCACCTTCATTTACGTCACCCATGACCAGACCGAGGCCATGACCCTGGCCGACCGGATCGTCATCATGAAGGACGGCTACATCCAGCAGGTGGGCACCCCCGAGGAATGCTTCGACATGCCCAAAAACCTCTTCGTGGCCGAGTTCATCGGCGCACCGAAGATGAACATCATGAAGACCCAGCTCCTGCGGGAAAACGGCAGGTACTTTGTCACTCCCTTCGGCTCCAAGATCGAGGTCACCGGCGAGAAGGGCAAGATGCTGGCTGAAAAGAAGGTCCCCGCCGGGGAGATCCTGCTGGGCGTGCGGCCCGAGCACATGGTCCTGGCAGCGAAGGACGACGCCACCGCCATCCCCGTGACTCTGGAGGTCAACGAGATGATGGGCAGCGAGCTGCACCTGCACGTCTTCACCGAGGACGGCACCCGCCTCATCGTGCGCGTGCCCACCATCGGCCTGGAGAGCGGCGAGCGGGAGACTCTCGTCAGCGGCAAGAAGATGAGCGTCACCTTCGAGGGGAAGGTCATGCACTTCTTCGACCCCGAGACCGAGCAGAACCTGCTTCTGTAAACTGCATATCACGCAAAAAGCCGCCTTTTCAGGCGGCTTTTTTGCGTGAATATGAAGAAATGAAGGAATGAAGTTGGCTGCGCCGAATGAAGGAATTGTGGTATCGCCTTCGGCGATGGATCATGATCCGTCCCGCAGAGCGGGACACAACAATTTCTTCATGCCGCGAAGCGGCGCTTCATTTCTTCATTCCTTCATTCCGATTGACGCTGCTTCCCGCGGGCGCTATAATGGGGCCAAAGATCAGAAAGGGAGGGTTTCCCATGAAAGCCATCGAACTGAAAGACATCCTGAGCTATCGCTTCCTCTCCAATATTCGCTTCGCCCCCGGCGGGGAGCGGGCGGCCTTTGTGGTGGCCAATGCCAACGAGGAGGACAACAGCTACGAGCAGCGGCTCTGGCTCTATGAAAAGGGCCAGGTGCGGCAGCTCACAGACCTGGGCAAGGAGGGCCGCTTCACCTGGCTGGACGAAAACCGCCTGTTGTTTCCGGCGGTCCGCTCCGGGAAAGAGAAGAAGCGGGCTGAGGAACACGAGGATTTTACTTCCTACTATGTCCTGGATCTGCGGGGCGGCGAGGCCCTGCCCTTCATGACCCTGCCCTTTGCCGCGGGGAATCTCCGGGTGCTGGACGAAAACAGCTTTGCGGTCTCCGGCACGGTGGATAAGCTCCATCCCGAGCTCTACGCCGCCGAGGAAGAGGAAAAGGCCAAAGTGCGCAAGCAGCGGGAGGAGGACAAGGACTATGAGGTCTTTGACGAGCTGCCCTGGTACTTTAACGGCGCCGGTATCACCAACGGCCAGCGGGAACGGCTCTTCCTGGTGCAGCGGGAGCCCTTGACTGTGACGCCCCTTACGGCCCTGCCCGAGGAGCTGCTGGGCTTCACGGTGCTGGGGGAGGAGATCTTCTTTGCCGTGAATCCCCGGGGACAGAAGCTGCCTTTGAAGGGCTTCACCCTTCGGGCCCGGAACCGGAAGACCGGGGAGGAGCGAGAACTCCTGCGAAACGAGGAGCTGGCCTTTGCCGGCATGGAGGCCGTGGGGGAAAAGCTCTGGCTCTTTGCCACCGAGGGCAAGAGCTTCGGCCTCAACGAGAACAACTGGGTCTACAGCCTGGATCCTGCCGAAGGGGAGCTGAAGCTGCTGCGGCAGGAGGAGTACAGCCTCTACAACTCCGTGGGCAGCGACTGCCGCCTGGGCGGCGGGAGACAGCATGTGCCCCAGGGGGAGAGCCTCTATCATCTAACGACCCGGGAGGGGGACTGCCTGCTTTCACGCATGGATCCTGACGGCAGCGACCATCCCCTTATCGAAAAACCCGGCTGCATCGACGCCTTTGACCTAAACGGCGACGAGGCCCTGCTCATCGCCCTCTACGACATGGGTCTGCAGGAGCTCTACCGGGCGGATCTGAAGACCGGGGAGATCAGCCGCGTTTCCCACTTCAACGACGAAAATCTGGAGGGGCGCTATGTGGCAAAGCCCCAGCCCCTTACCATCTGCTCCCAGGGTACCGAGATCGGCGGCTGGGTGCTGCTGCCCAAGGATTTTGACCCGGAGAAGCGCTACCCCGCCGTCTTCGACATCCATGGCGGCCCCAAGACCGTCTACGGCCCGGTGTTCTATCACGAGATGCAGCTCTGGGCGAGCATGGGCTACTTCGTGTTCTTCTGCAACCCCACCGGCAGCGACGGCCGGGACAATGCCTTTGCGGACATCCGGGGCAAGTACGGCACTGTGGACTATGAAAACCTGATGGACTTCTGCGACGCGGTGCTGGAGACCTGGCCCCAGATCGACCGGAAGAGAGTCTGCGAGACCGGCGGCAGCTACGGCGGCTTTATGACCAACTGGATCATCGGCCACACGGACCGCTTCTGCTGCGCGGCCAGCCAGCGCTCCATCTCCAACTGGCTCAGCTTCTGGGGCACCAGCGACATCGGCTTCGACTTCACCCCGGACCAGAACGCCGGGGACCTGTACGAGAGCCCGGAGAAGCTCTGGGCCCGCTCGCCCCTGGCCTACGCCAAAAATGTGAAGACGCCCACCCTCTTCATCCACTCGGACGAGGACTATCGCTGCCCCCTGGAGCAGGGATTGCAGATGGCGGCCAGCCTGATGGACCGGGGCGTGGAGACCCGTCTCTGCCTCTTCCACGGAGAGAACCACGAGTTGAGCCGTTCCGGCAAGCCCAAGCACCGTCTGCGCCGTCTGCAGGAGATCACCGACTGGTTCGAAAAGCACGCGAAGTGAAAAGGTTTGAGATTTGAGCTTTGAGAGATAAGAACAGAGCGGAAGCGCCTGATCAGCGCTTCCGCTCAGACTGTAGACAACCCTTCGCCCATGCGGCAACGCTTGGACACGCATGGGGGG
>CAMOXK010000048.1 GCA_946629065.1 uncultured Clostridia bacterium | reverse complement strand
GAAGGATGGATAAAATCATACGTGCCACCGCTGCCGAGGGCGCGGTAAAAATGGCTGTCATCACAGCTCGGGACACAGTCCAGCGGGCCAGGGAGATCCACAACTGCTCCCCCACCGCCGCGGCCGCTCTGGGGCGGACTCTCTGCGCCGCCTCCCTGCTGGGCGAAAGCATGAAAGAGGAAAAGGCCAGCCTAACCATCCGTGTAAACGGCGGCGGCCCCATCGGGAGCGTGGTAGCCGTCTCCGACTCGGAGGGCTATGTGCGCGGCTATGCGGAGAACCCCCTGGTACATCTGCCCCTGCGCTCTGACGGCAAGCTCAACGTGGGCGGCGCCGTGGGCCGGGACGGCACCCTCACCGTGAGTCGGGACATTGGCCTGAAAGAGCCCTACATCGGCTCCACCGCCCTTGTCAGCGGCGAGATCGCCGAGGATGTGACTGCCTATTTGCTCTCCAGCGAGCAGGTGCCCTCCGCCTGTGCCCTGGGCGTGCTGGTGGACACGGACCGAAGCATCAAGGCCGCCGGCGGCTTCCTGGTACAGCTGATGCCCGGCGCGGACGAGAGCCTCATTGACAAGCTGGAGGAGAACATCTTCCTCATGGACCAGCTCACCACCATTCTGGACGAGGATGGACCGGAGGCGGTATTCGTCCAGGTCCTCAAGGGCATGGAGTATCACCTGGTGGGCGAAGCTCCGGTGGGCTACCGCTGTCCCTGCAGCCGGGAGCGGGTGGAGGAAGCCCTGGCCTGCCTGGAGGGATCGGAGCTGGACGAGATGGCCAACCAGGGCGAGACCATCCGCGTCAGCTGTGAATTCTGCAATACGGAATATGCCTTCTCCCCCGCCGAGCTGCTGGCTCTGCGGCAAAAGAAGGAAGAAAACTGAAAAAAAGAAAAAGAAGCACTTGACAAACGGCCCAGGATTTAGTAATATGTACAAGCTGTCAGCGCGGGAGCATAGCTCAGCTGGTTAGAGCACCTGCCTTACAAGCAGGGGGTCACTGGTTCGAGTCCAGTTGTTCCCACCAAATAGTTTGTATATGCCTCTGTAGCTCAGTAGGTAGAGCAGCGGACTGAAAATCCGCGTGTCGTTGGTTCAACTCCGACCGGAGGCACCACCCCGCTTTCAGCGGGGCGTATGCGGGCATAGCTCATCCGGTAGAGCGCCACCTTGCCAAGGTGGAGGTAGCGAGTTCGAGCCTCGTTGCCCGCTCCACAAAATACATATGCGGGCCGTTCGCCCGCAAATGTTATATGGCGCCATAGCCAAGTGGTAAGGCAGAGGACTGCAAATCCTCGATTCCCCAGTTCAAATCTGGGTGGCGCCTCCAAAAATCCTGCGCGAAAGCGCGGGATTTTTCCTTATTCTCTCTTCCTTCTTCACTCTTCCCTCCTCGTTCGCGCTGGATTATTGGAAGGAAGACGGAAGAGTGAATAGTGAATAAGTGCTTGCCCGGAAGGAGCAATCTTCATGGCTGATAGTCCCTTAACACAAAAATCCAAAGAATTTGCCCTTGAGGTCATTCGAGTATGTAAAACTCTTCGCGCTTCCAAGTGCGAAGGGGCCTTGATCGGTCAGTTTCTGCGTTCCGGTACTTCCATTGGCGCGAATATACGGGAAGCGATCTATGCTCACAGCACTCCCGACTTCATCTCCAAACTCCAAATCGCATTGAAAGAGTGTTCCGAGTCTGAGTATTGGATCGAGCTTTTACTCGAAAGCGGATATTATTCTGATACAGCGCTTTTGGAGCAGTGTGTTGAGGTCAAGAGAATCCTCATCTCTTCTATCAACACCGCCAAAGCTCGCCTGGAGCAATCCAAACCTGCTGCAAAGGAGCCGCGTCCATGATCACAGAGGAACAGCGCCGCATTGCAGCTGATGTCTTTATAACCGCAGCACAGGAGTTTGACTTTGATTTTATCGAGTCTCCCCTGCTCGAGGAAGGCATTTCCGCTTTTGCTTATATTTCCGGTTACGGCAGCAAAAAAGGGACTGTCATCGATCTTTTTTCCTCTCCGGATGATTCCCCGGATGAAAAGCTCCTCCTTTGGTGTGAAAAGAACGGTTACCATTGCTCTTTCCTGAATATCCAGCCGCTGCTGGATGGCTATCATCGCTCCTATTTCCGGGAAATGCTGCGGGACTGGGGCCGGTATTGATTTATGGTCTCCTCTCTTCCTCGTTTTCCCGCTTGAACAATACATATACAAATTCGCAGCACGCTTCGGCGTGCTTTTTTTGGTTCAAATTTCCAGCGTTTTCAATGTCATTCTTAAGACTTCTTATGTTTCTTTTCTGAAAGATTTGTACTATAATGAGCCCAGAGAAAGGAAAGGAGGCCTATGTTTGAAAAGACCGCTCAAATATCTGTTGGTCATCGTGGCCGGGATCCTGGTCGGTGTGATGGCCTACAGCTCTTATAAACTGATCAGCGACAAGGTGGAGCACAGCCAGGCCCGCAGCAAGGACCAGGACGCCACTCAGAGCTATGGCATCGCGTTCCCCGTCTCCCCCACGCCCCGCGTGTATGAGGACCAGACCGGCGAAGAGATCCAGCTGGACGATGAGGTGTCCCCCCTCAACAGCATGTATGATCTGGAGAAGTTCTATGCCCAGTACCCAGACGCCATCGGCTGGATCTACTGTCCCGACACCCCGGTGGACTACGGTGTGGTAGAGGCGGAGGACAACGACTACTATCTCCACCGCTTCTATGACGGCAGCTACAGCGTCAGCGGCTCGCTCTTTGCAGACTGCAACAATTCCCGGGACTTCTCCGATGAGAACACCGTCATCTACGGCCACCACATGAATGACGGCACCAAGTTTGCCGACATCATGTATTACAAGGAGCAGTACTACTACGATCAGCACCCCGTCATGTACATCAGCACCCCCACCATGAACTACCGGGTGGAGCTCTTCACCGGCTTCCTCTGCGACGCGGACTCCGAGACTTACACCTTCCGCTTTGACAGCGATCAGGCTTACGCCGAATGGCTGCAGCGCATGGCGGACAACTCCGATTTCAAGTGCAATGTGCACGTGTCCTACAAGGACCGCATCGTGACCCTGTCCACCTGCTCCTATGAGTACTACGACGCGCGCTATGTGGTCATGGGCAAGCTGGTCCCCATCCACTGATTGCTCTTTCGCGACTTAAGAATTCTTATGTTGTGGAAAAGAGGCATTGTCCTTTATAATGCAAGCATCCAAGCATACGTTTTCATAACGAGGTGATTACCATGAAAAAGAATCTTCGCATGATGCTGAGCCTCCTGCTGGTTCTGGTCTTTGTATTCCAGTTTGGCGGCATGGCTATGGCAGATGATGTGAATGTGACTCTCACCGGTAAGGAGGCTCTGGTATACGAGCTGCGCCTGACTGATGCGGAGGGTCAGTCCGCTCCCCTCTCCGCCGAAGAGGAAGCGGACAAACTGGGCGGCAGCTGTGCCGTCTCCCTCCCGCGTGAGGGGAGCGAGGAAGCCGAAACGGCTCTGTCCCGCGCCGCCGGTTCCGCCACCCTGGAGGATCTGGTGAAGAAGGGCCTGATCGTCAAGGTGCCCGAAGGCTTCTATGTTTCCGGAACTTATCTCCGGGGCGACGCTGTGGAGACCCAGGAGAAGAAAGCGCTCCCCTTCACCGCCTATGCGGAAAAGACCGATCTGCTCCTGAAGGCCGGCGCTGTCGGTGACAAGGACAAGAACTTTGACAAGCGCTTCCTCACCAATGCTTCCACCGTGGATCCCCAGGTCTACACCCTGGTGCTGGTCCTGAGCCCGCTGGAGAAAGAAAAGGCCCTGACCGTCACCCTGGCCAACGACAGCAACGCCCCCGGCAGCGAGCAGCAGGTCAATCCCGGTGAGAGCTTCACCGCACCCGAGGCGCCGGTCCCCAATACCGAGGACCTGCTCTTCAAATGCTGGCAGGTCAAGTACCCCAGCGGCGGCATTCTGAAGCTGAACCCCGGTGAGAGCTTCAAGCCCTATGCCAACTGCCGCGTGGAAGGTGCCTGGACCGACGTGATCACCGTCACCGCCAACACCCCTGTGGAGGATGGCGAGGGCTTTGCCCCCAACGGCTACTCTTACCGCGGCCATCTGGCCGATGGCGACGCCATCTCCTCTGTCTCCCTGTGGATCCAGGAGGTGGAGGACGGCTTTGTGGCCGTACCCTCCGACGCCGTGATCAAGAACGGTGAGGAAGACGTCACCGGGCACTACGAGTTCCGCTATGTGGACAGCGACCCCGTCCGGAAAGATTCTCCCCAGGACGATCCTACCCCCGCTCCCACCGAGGAGCCTGCCCCTGAGCCCACTGAGGAGCCCACTCCCGAGCCTGTGAAGATCACCGTCACCGCCAAGGAGCCTGTCAGCAACGACGGCGGCAAGACCTATGAGCAAAACGGTGCAGTTCTCTCCTCCGGCGCTCTCAACGACGGTGACGCCTTTGCCGGTGTTGTGGTAGACGTGCAGCAGCGCGAGGACGGCAGCTTCGTGGCCGTTCCCCGGGACGCCGTCATCGTAAACGGCGAGACCGACGTCACCGCAAGCTATGACATCACTTACGAGGCCAGCCAGCCTGTGACCCCGCCCGCTCCGGAAAAGGTGAAGATCACCGTCACCGCCAAAGAGCCCGTCACCAACGACGGTGGCAAGACCTATGAGCAAAACGGTGCTGTCGTCAGCGCCGGTGCCCTCAACGACGGCGACGCCTTCACTGCCCTGACTGTGGAAGTGAAGCAGAACGAGGATGGCACCTATGTGGCCATCCCCAAGGACGCCGTTATCAAGAACGGTGATACCGACGTCACCGAAAACTACGAGATCAGCTATGAGCCCAGCCAGCCCGTAACGCCTCCCGTTCCGGAGAAAGTCAAGCTCACCGTCACCGCACGGGAGCCTGTCACCAAGGACAACGGCAAGACTTATGAACAGGACGGCGCCTGGCTCTCCGCCGGCGCGCTCAACGAGGGGGACGCCTTCGTGAGCATCGTGATCGACGTGAAGCAGAACGAGGACGGCACCTACGTCGCCACTCCCCGGGACGGCGTCATCAAAAACGGCGAGACCGACGTCACAGCGAACTACGAGATCACCTACGAGCCCAGCAAGCCTGTAACGCCTGCCGCCGACAAGATCGCCATCACCATCCACTCCAAGGACCGCTCCGCCGAATACAGCGGCAAGCCCATCACCGCCGAGGAATATGAGATCATCAGCGGCGCGCTGGCCGAGGGCGACACCATCGAGGTAAAATATGAGGGCGGCAGCACCAATGTCACCGCCTCCCCTGTTCCCAGCAGCATCGCCTCCGTCATCATCAAGGACGCCCTTGGCAACGATGTGACCGAGAGCAAGTACGCCGTCACCATCGATAACGATCATGCCGGCAAGGTCACCGTCACCAAGCATCCCATCACCGTCACCGCCATTACCGGCACGGTGGAGACCGACGGCACCAAGGTGATCTACGCCAAGGACTGCAAGACCGCCAACGGCAGCTTCACCAAGGGCCACAAGGTTGAGGGTCTGCTCCTGGGCCATGAGCTCCGGGGCGACTTCGTAAAGGGCTATGGCAGCGAGACCTTTGTCACCAGCATCGACCTGACCCAGCTGCGCGTGGTGGACACCGCCAACGGCGACACCGACGTCACTGCCAACTACCAGGTCAACACCGTAGACGGCAAAATGACCATCAAGGTCAGCTCCAAGACCGGCGTGCCGGTAGCCGTCACCGTGAAGGACCAGTCCTGGACCTATGACGGTGCAGCCCATCGCCCGGACCAGAGCGGCTACAACATCAGCGGCCTGCTGGACGGCGATGTTGCCACCGTGACCCTGCAGCTCAAGCAGAACGAGAACCAGATGGAAGAGGCCACCAACGCCGGTACTTATTCCATCGTTCCCGTGGTGAGCATCAAGGACAAGGACGGCAACGCTGTCAGCGAGAACAAGTACAAGATCAACGCCACCAACGGCAGCCTCACCGTCAAGAAGCTGGATATCACCCTGGAGGCTGTGTCCGACACCAAGCCCTATGACGGCAAGGCCCTGGTGAACGACAAGGTGAAGGCCCCTGCCCTGGCCGCCGGCCACAAGTATCAGGGCGTAAAGCTGAACGTCTATGACGCCAAGGGCAACCTGATCAAGAACGGCGCCAAGGAAGTGGGCACCTACACCAAGAAGATCACCGAGGTCCACATTGTGGACGCCAAGGGTGTGGAGGTCACCGACAACTACAACATCACCAAGGTGGATGGCAAGCTTGTCATCACCAACAGCTCCAAAAACGATTCCAAGAGCCCCAAGACCGGCGATGACAGCAGGCCCGTCCTCTACATCATTCTGATCGTCGCCTCCGTGATCCTGCTGGCCGTCATTGGTGTGTTCCTCGCCATGCAGAGCCGCCGCAAGAAGATGCTCCAGCCGGAGCCTCCGGTGGAGGGCGAATACTTTGAGCCGGACGAGGTCGGCAACGACTGGCAGGATGAAGCCCAGCCCGTGGAGGAAGAACCCCTGACCCCTCCGGACAGCTGGAACCCCGATGAGACCTGGAAGGAGCTCGGCAAAGAGCTTGACGAGGATCCCGGCAAGGCCCCGGATGAAGGGATCGATCCCCTGCCCGAGGAGCCCGTCCACAAGCCCAAGCACTGATTGAACCAAAAAATCCTGCGTTCCTCGGAACGCAGGATTTTTGTTTGCAGCGGATCCCGTTCGTATCAGTAGATCACATTCAGATCCACGATGCCGCGGATTCCGTCCACCCGTCCGCTCTCGGTAAACTGCCAGAGATCATAGCGTTTATCAAAGCGGGGCAGCTGATTGTCAGTGGTATAGCTGGCAAGCCAGATGGTATAGCGGGAAATGATGTTATAATCGACGGAAGCCCGCAAAAAGTACTCTCCGGCATAGACGCCGGGAAGATAACCGCCGCTGCGCACAGTCTCACAAAAAGCGGTTGCGATCTCCGCCCGCTGGTCCGGCGTTAGGCGGTCCGCCCGTCCCTTGGGAAACTCGCCGGAAAACTCCATGTCGATGAAAAGCGGCAGGTCCAGTGGGATGCCGTCCAGCGTCTTCACCGCAACGCTGGCCTCCTCCACCGCCTCGTAGGGCGTGGTAGCCGTGGAGTAAAAATACGCGCCAAGCCGAAGCCCCGCTTTGCGGGCGCTGCGCAGATACTCCCTGGTGCGGCAGTCATCATAGAGCAGGCCGCTGGTCCAGCCCCGTCCGCCGATGCGGATGATGACAAAATCGATGCCCTGGGCTTTGACCACGTCCCAGTCTATGTCACTGTTGTAGTACGAAACATCGACGCCCAGCGATTTGGCTTTCACGCCATACTGGTTGAAATAATAGAGCTTCCCGTCGATCTGCTTGAGACCAAAGGCATAGCTGCCATCCTCATGGACGAAATACTCGTTGCCGTTTACAGTCATCCATCCGGTCTGATAGGGCTTGCTGTCCCCTTCCGGCTCCTGGAGGATTTCCACCTCAGTTTCATAAGCTGGACTGTTTTCCGCTGGCAGTTCCTCCGGGGACATTTGGGAGATGTCCACCGCCTCCACATCCGGGATGACCTGGTACGGGACGCTCGCCTCCTGTACCGCTTCAAACCCTCTGTCCTCTGTTTCCGCCGCTATCGGCTTCGGAGAGGATACAGGCTCTTCCGAAGGGTTCCGCTTCGCATCAAGAGACAATAAAATCAGAGTCGTCAAGGCAGCTGTCAGGCAAAACAGGGCAATGAGCAGCAGTGTTTCCCATTTTGCCTTGCGGGGAGTCTCCCTATTCTTGCGAACGATAGTTTTCATGAAACGGTCTGTCCCTCCGTAGTAGCTCGATACCAGCCCATTCTATCGCAGGGACGGCGCATTTGCAACTGTTTTGCCGCAGAGAGAAGAATCTTGGCAAAAGCGGATTCTTTTCTTGTTTCCTCCCGCCCTTCGTGGTACAATCGGGACCATGATGGAACTACAAAAATCTTACTGCGAAGCGCGGCGCAGTCTGATCCGCGCCAAATTTCATAATCTGAACGATCGGCAGATCGAAGCCGTCATGGCAACAGAGGGCCCCCTGCTGATCCTGGCCGGCGCCGGCAGCGGCAAGACCACCGTGCTCATCAATCGCATCGCCAATCTCCTGCGCTACGGCCGGGCCAGCGACAGCACAGAGCTGCCTGCTTGCGCCGATGAAAAGAGCCTGCGCATCCTTCGTGCCGGCGGGCCGGAGGCGGAGGTGCTGGCCGCTCTGGACCCGGTGGCTCCCTGGCGGATCCTGGCCATCACCTTCACCAACAAGGCAGCTGACGAGTTGAAAGCCCGTCTGGAGCGGATGCTGGGAGAAAGCGCCAATGACATCTGGGCCTGCACCTTCCACTCCGCCTGCGTGCGCATCCTGCGCCGGGACGGGGACAAGCTGGGCTACGGGGACAATTTCACCATCTACGACACCTCCGACAGCCAGAGCCTGATCAAGCGGATCCTGAAGGACCTGGAGATGGACGAGAAGAGCTTTCCGCCCCGGTCCGTCCTCTCGGAGATCAGCCGCAGCAAGGATGCCATGGTGGGTCCGTCGGAATACCAGAATCAGGCCAAAGCCTCCCACGACTTCCGTCGTCAGAAGATTGGCCTGGCCTATGCCGAGTATGCCCGCCGTCTCTTTGCCGCCAACGCCCTGGACTTTGACGATCTCATTGCCTGCACGGTAAAGCTCCTGCAGGAGAATGCGGATGTGCGCAGCTACTGGCAGCAGCGCTTTCAGTACGTACTGGTGGACGAATACCAGGACACCAACCATCTGCAGTACCTCCTGGCTTCCACCCTGGCGGGTCACTGGGGCAACATCTGCGTGGTGGGTGACGATGACCAGAGCATCTACAAGTTCCGCGGCGCCACCATTGAGAACATCCTCTCCTTTGAAAAGCAGTTTCCGGGCTGCCGCACCATTCGTCTGGAGCAGAACTACCGCAGCACCGGGCACATTCTGAACGCGGCAAACGCGGTGATCCGGAACAATCTGGGCCGCAAAGGCAAGGAGCTCTGGACCGACGCCGGCCCCGGCGATCTCATCCAGCTCACCTGTGCCGACAATGAAAACGAGGAAGCCCAGATCGTGGCCTCCTCCATCATGGCAAGCTTCAGCAGCGGGGCAAACTGGCGGGACCACGCCATCCTCTATCGGATGAACGCCCAGTCCAGCCAACTGGAATTTGCCTTCAAGCGCAGCGGTATTCCCTACCGTATCGTGGGCGGCACCCGCTTTTTTGACCGGGCAGAGGTCAAGGATGTGCTCTCCTACCTGAACGTCATTGCAAGCCCGGCGGACGACCTGCGGCTGCAGCGCATCGTGAACAGCCCCCCGCGAGGCATCGGCGAGCGGAGCATGGAACTGGCCGGGGAGCTTGCCCGGCAGGAAAACTGCAGTCTCTATGAGATCCTCTCCCGGGCGGATCACTACCCGGAGCTCAAGCGGGCTTCCCTGAAGATGAAGCAGTTCATCTTCCTCATGGAAGAACTGCGGGCCTTCTCCCAGGTCAATCCGCCCGACGCGCTCTATGACGAGCTGCTGGAAAAGACCGGCTATCTTCGGATGCTGGAGACTTCCGAGGAGGACAAGGACCAGACCCGGGCCGAGAACGTTAAAGAGCTGAAGACCAGTATCCTGGGCTATATGAAAGAGTCCGGCGACCTGACACTGGACGGCTATTTGGCTAACGTTGCCCTCTACACGGATCTGGACTCCTATGACCGGGATGCGGACAGCGTGGTGATGATGACCATGCACAGCGCCAAGGGTCTGGAATTCCCCACGGTCTATATTGTAGGCATGGAGGAGACCATCTTCCCCGGCATGCGCGCAATCGGCGAGCCGGAGGAAATGGAGGAGGAGCGGCGTCTCTGCTATGTGGCCATCACCCGGGCCAAGAAGAAGCTGCACCTGCTCTGCGCCCGGCAGCGCATGATCTTCGGCCGCACCAGCGCCAACCGCTGCTCCCGCTTTGTGGACGAGATTCCGGAGGAAGACATCCGCAAACAGCTGCCCAGAGGCTATGGCTACTCAGAAAAGCGGCAGGAACCCTCTTACGACTGGCGGGAGCATCGTGACGAGCCCAGTTTCTCCTACCGGCCACCGGAGGCAAGGCAGCGCACCGTTGTTCCGGCGCCGCGAAAGGCCGCCTCTCCCCCGCCCAGCACCAATTACGCCCTGGGCGACCGGGTGCGGCACAAGGCCTTCGGAGACGGCATCATCGCGAAGCTGACTCCTATGGGCAACGACTTTCTTGTGGAGATCAGCTTCGACAAGATCGGAAACAAAAAGCTGATGCTGCGCGCTGCCGCGCTGCATATGGATAAGATCGAATAAAATGGACGCGCTGCAAAAATGCGTGAACCTGTCATTCCGAACCAGTGACCGACGTCACTGGTGTGGGAATCCGCATCTCTCCTTGAAGGGAAACGGATTGCCACGACCGGTTTTCGAACCGGTCTCGCAATGACAGCGCATTTTGCAGCGCGCCATTTTTTATCCAAGCAGACCCGAGATCCAGGCTGCGATGGGGAAATAGGCGATTGGCAGGAAGATGGCCGGCAGCATGTTTGCCACCTTGATGCGCTCCTTGCCCAGACCAAGCATGTTCACCGCCATGCCGATGAGAATCGTGCCGCCTACGGCACTCATCTCCCGGACTACATCCTGGCTGAGAGCAGGTCCCACAAGACCAGCCAGCAGGGTCAGTCCCCCCTGGAACACCAGGATGAAGATGGCCGAGCAGGGTACGCCGAAGCCCATGGCCGCCGCAAAGGCCATGGAGGACACGAAGTCCAGGGCGCTTTTGGCGTAGATGATGCTGTAGTTGTGGTTGATGCCCGCCTCCAGGGAGCCCACGATGGTCATGGAGCCGATACAGAACAGAATGCAGGCGGAGACGAAGCCCTCGGTAAAGCGGCTGTTGCCGCCGCCATGAAAGATCTTCTCCTTGATGGCGTCTCCCGCGTGCTCAATCCCGTCGTCGATGTGCAAGAGTTCTCCGATGACGGTGCCAAGCACCATGGAGAGGATCACACAGAGTAAGGCCTGGGTCTCCACCGCGCTGGAAACGCCGATGACCACCGTGCAGAGAGCCAGGGCCTTCATCAGTGCGTTCTGAAAGCTCTCCTTCAGCCGATTCCGAAAGAGGATGCCGAGGAAGCTGCCAATCAGCACCGTAGCCATATTCACAAATACCGCAATCATCCTTTCCCCTCTCTTTCTCTCAGATAGTACGCAAGAAACAGCATGGCCTGGCGATAGCTCTCAAAGCCCAAGCCTTTTATCGTTTTCAGGCAGGCAGCGCGCACGAAGGAGATCCTGCGAAATTCCTCCCGGGTGTCCGGATCGGATAGATGTACCTCCACCGTAGGGATGCCAACGCCCTTTACCGCGTCCAGAAGAGCAACACTGGTGTGGGTATAGGCGGCCGGGTTCATGACGATGCCGTCAAAGACGCCGTAGGCCGCCTGGATCTTGTCCACAAGCACACCCTCGTGGTTGGACTGGAACACCTCTACCTCCGCGCTGATCTCCCGGGCGCAGTCCTGCAGGAAACGCTCCAGGTCCGCATAGCTGCGTTTGCCGTAAATATCCGGCTCCCGCAGGCCCAGCAGATTCAGATTGGGACCGTTCAGTACCAGAAGCTTCATGCCAGCACCTCCAGGATCTTTTCCACAGCCTCTGCGACGGTGTCCGTCTCCTCGATGATATGGTCCGCAAAGCGCTCGTACAAAGGCGCACGTTCGGCGTAGAGCTCATTGAGATCCCGGCTCAGGGAAATGGGTCGGCCCTTCCTGCTGAGCTGGGAAATGTCCCGCTTGCGCCAGAGGATCACGCCGTTCTGATGCAGGAGCGGATAGTTCTCCTCTCTGGTCACGCAGCCGCCTCCGGTGGACAGAATCGCGCCGGAGCGCTTGCCAAGCTCGGAGAGGACCCGGGTCTCCCGTTTCCGGAAGCCCGCCTCCCCTTCCAGGCGAAAGATTTCGGGAATCGACATGCCGGCTTCCCGCTCGATCTCCTCATCCGCCTCCAAGACGGGCCGCCCCAGCTTTTCGCCCAGAGCTTTGGCGATCTTGGTCTTGCCGCAGCCGGGCATGCCGATGAGGACAATGTTTTCCATCTCCTTCTGCAGCCCGCGGTGGATCTCCTCGATACGCGCATCGGGGATGGCAGAGCCGGTAAAGATCTCGCTGCTGCGTTTGGCCTGGGCCACCAGCATGCCAAGCCCTCCCGCGTGGGGAATGCCAAGCTCCTCCGCCTGGAGCAGCAGAGCGGTCCGGGCGGGGTTATACACTACGTCCACAACGCCGGTGCAGTTTGGGAACAGACGCAGATCCAGCGGCGCCTCCCCGTTGCGGGGATACATGCCCACAGGGGTGGTGTTCACGATGAGCTGGGCGTCCGCGTGCCGATCCAGGTTTCCGTAGTGGTTCTCGCCGCTGCGGGAGATGACCAGCACCTCTCCGGCATTCATCTGCCGCAGGACCCAGCAGGCCATGACGGAGGCGCCGCCGCTGCCCAGCACCAGGGCTTTCTTGCCCTGGGGATCGATGCCGTTTTTCCGCAGCAGCCAGGCAAAGCCGTAAGCGTCAGTATTGTCGCCGTAAATGCTGCCGTCGGCGCAGCGCAGGAGCGTGTTGACGCTGCCGATCTCCCGGGCGGTATCGGACAGGGCGTCACAGAAAGGCAGCACGCTCTTCTTATAGGGGATGGTCACATTCAGGCCCTGCCACTCCCCTTCCCGCAGGAAGTCCGCCAGTTCCTCCGGCTCCCGCTCAAAGAGGCTGTAGGAATAGGCGCCGAGCTGGGCGTGGATCTGTGGCGAATAGCTGTGACCCAGCTTTCTCCCCAGGAGGCCGCAAAGCAGCTCCGGGGACCGTCGATGCTGCACTTCCCGGCTCAAGGCAAAGAGCTTTCGGTAGAGCTCCCGCAGCTCACCCCGCAGAGCGGGCGAGCAGTCCTGTTCCAGGGTCTCCAGCTTTTGCTCCTCTCGGGAGGCGTCCAGAATGGGAAGGCCGCGCTCCCGTTTATAATCGCCAATCTGACCGGCAAGCTCCATGCGCTCCAGAAAAAGCCGCACCATTTCCCGGTCCACTGAATCTATCTGTTCGCGAAAGTCCTTCAGTTCCATGCCTCCAGCTCCTTTCTGCGGCTGAGCAGCGCATCATACACGGCGATGGCGGCCACGGCCTCCACCACCGGCACCGCCCGGGGCACCACACAGGGGTCATGCCGACCGGGAACACGCAGCTCCGCCTCCTCCATGCGCTCCAGGTCCACGCTGCACTGGGGCAGCGAGATGGAGGGCGTTGGCTTGAAGGCCGCGTGGAATACCAGAGGCATCCCCGTGGTGATGCCGCCCAGGATTCCGCCGGCGTGATTGCTCTCAGTGACGATTCTTCCCCCCTCCAGGCGGAAGGGATCGTTGTTCTCGCTGCCGCGAAGGCGGGCGGCTTCAAAGCCTGCGCCAAAGTCCACGCCCTTCACGGCAGGGATGGCAAACAGCAAATTTGCAATGCGGCTTTCCATGCCTTCAAAAAGAGGTCCTCCCAGGCCTACAGGCAGGCCAAGGACCTGACATTCCACCACGCCGCCCAGGGAGTCGCCCTCTTCTTTAATGGCCATGATCTGTTCGATCATGGCCTTTCCGCTGGCTTCATTCACCACCGGAAAAGCATTTTGTGAAGTAGATGATGTGAGTTCCCCCACATCATGAATGCTTCCCAGCTCCGAGATCCGGGAGATGACGCGGATCCCCTCCCGCTCCAGCAGCTGCAGGCAGATGTTCCCGGCGATGCAGACCGGAGCCGTCATCCTGCCGGAGAAGGCGCCGCCCCCGGCGCCGTTCCAGGCAGCGCCGTATTTGACGCTGGCGGGATAATCCGCATGCCCGGGTCTGGGCGTATGGGCAAGGGCACTGTAATCCTTGCTGCGCCGGTCCTTGTTATGGATCTCGGCGGTGATGGGGCCGCCATCGGTCCGATCATTGCAAAAGCCGCCCATGAATTCCGGGGCGTCCGGCTCCTTTCTGGGGGTGGACCAGGGTGTTTTGCCCGGGGCCCGCCGATCCAGGAAACGCTGGAGTTGGGCAAGGTCGATCTGCTCCCCGGCAGGGATGCCCTCCAGGGTCATGCCGATGACCTCGCTGTGGGAGGCGCCGAACACATGGAGCGCCAGATTGTCTCCTCTCCAGTTCATGCTTGTCCTCCCTCCAAACTCTCCCAATCCTCCCAAAAGCGGGGATAGGATTTTGCCACACATTCCGCTCCGCCGAGCGCAACAGCTCCCCTGCACAGGCACGCAGCCACAGCCGCAGACATGGCGATGCGGTGATCGCCGAAGCTTTCCGCCTCTCCCCCAAGGAGGCTGCCGGAGCCGTGGATCACCAGGCCATCCGCAAGCTCTTCTACGCTGCCGCCAAGGCTTTGCAGCAGACTTGCGGTGGTTTTGAGCCGGTCTGACTCCTTCAGACGCAGCCGCCCGGCGTTTATGATCCGGGTATCTCCCTCTGCCCCGGCAGCCAGCACGCTCAGCACCGGGATCAGGTCCGGAATGGGCGCGGCGTCGATCTCGATCCCGCGAAGGGAGCCTTTTTGGGCAAGGATCCCGCTCTCTCCGATCTCCAGCTGGGCTCCGAAGCGGGAGAGCAGCTCCAGCACGGCCCGGTCCCCCTGGGGGGAATCCGGGTTCAAACCGCCTACCAGGACCCCCTTCTCGCTGAGGGCGCCCATGCAGAGGAAGAAGGCCGCATTGGACCAGTCCCCTTCCACCATGAGGTCCCCGCGGAGGGCGGGACGCTGATCGCCGGGTATATGGTACTTGTTATCTTCTTTCGTATAGGAAACGGCCGAAAGCTTCAGAGCATTTTCTGTCATTTGGATATAGGCTGCTGACTCAATGGCGCCCTCCACTTTGAGGCTGCTCTCCCCTTCCAGCAGGGGCAGGGCCAGCAGCATGCCGGAGATATACTGGGAGGAAACGTTGCCAGGCAGTCGGTACGCGCCGGGAAGAAGCTGTCCCCGCACATAAAGGGCGCTCCCATCTTCCCGCAGCTCCAGGCCGTGGGCGCACAGTTCCCGGTCCAGCGGGGCCAGAGGCCGCTCCGGAAGCCTGCCTTCCCGCAGGAAGCGTCCCCGAATGCCCAGGGCTCCCACTACTGGGAGCAGGAAGCGCAGGGTGGAGCCGCTTTCGCCGCAGGGAAGCTGAACCTCGGTTGCGGGGATGTCCCGGATCGGGCGGACGCAAAGGGCGTCTCCCTCCTCCCGGATTTCGGCTCCCATGGCTCGCAGGCAGGCAACCGTGGCCAGAATGTCTTTCGAGAGCCCGTCGCAGCGGATCCGGGTTTCCTCTTTCGAGAGGGCCGCGCAGATCAGCAGCCGATGGGCCTGGGATTTGGAGGCGGGGATGCGCACCTCGCCGGCGCGCTCTCCGGGCAGCAGCAGGCGCTTCATTTCGCGCCTCCCAGCCGCAGCCAGTCCCCCAACTCTTCCACGGGCACCTTCTCCACCCGGCAGCTGCCGATGGTTTCGGGTACGACCAGGTTCATACTATCTCCGCTGCGCTTTTTGTCCCGCAGCAAGGCCTTCAAAAGCGCTTCTCCGGGGATCTCTGTCTCCGTGGGAAGAGACAGCGCACAAAGACCCGCGCGAATCTTTTCCGCCGTTTCAACGGAGCAGATTCCCTTTGCCGCTGCGGCCCGGGCGATCATGGCCATGCCGATGGCAACGGCCTGACCGTGGAGGATCTCATAGCCGCTGCAGGCCTCCACCGCGTGACCGAAGCTGTGGCCCAGGTTCAAAAGCCGCCGGCTGCCCCGGTCAAATTCATCCTCTTCCACCAGATCCCGCTTGATCTGGACACAGCGGCGGATCACGTCCTCGGAAGCTGCCAGGGCAGGGTCTTTGGAAAGTGCGTTAAAGAGGCCTTCATCCCGCAGCACGGCGCATTTGAGCTCTTCCGCGCTGCCGCAGCGCAGTTCCTCTCTGGGCAGAGTCTCCAGCAGCAGCGGGTCGCAGAGGACCAAAAGCGGCTGCCAGAAGGCGCCCGCCAGGTTTTTGCCCTCTGGCAGGTTCACCCCGGTCTTGCCGCCCACTGAGGAATCCACCATGGCAAGAAGGCTGGTTGGGATCTGTACAAAATCCACGCCCCGTTGGAAGGTCGCCGCGGCAAAACCGGTGAGATCACCGGTGACACCGCCGCCCAGGGAAACGAGCAGATCGCTCCTGGTCATCCCGGAGCGGGCCAGCAGGCCCATGAGTTCTCCGTAGGTCTCCAGGTTTTTGTGCCGCTCCCCGCTTTTGTGCACAAAGCGCAGCACCTGAAAGCCCGCATGTTCCAGGGAACGCTGCAGCCGATCTCCATAGAGTTTGACCACATGCTCACCCATGACGATGCAGGCGCGCTTGGCCCCGGTCCGCTCCCGGATCCGCTCCCCCGCCTTCTCCAGCAGGCCCTTTTCGATCCAGACCGGATAGCTGCGGGAGGCCTTGACCTCTACAGGAGTATTCATTGGTCCACCTCTTCCTTGCGGCGCTTGCCCTCTTCCAAAAGCTGCTCCAGCTTCCCGGCGTCCCGCCGGTCCAGAGCATCCCGATATTCGCCCAAATTCTCGATCAGCAGGTCCAGCTCCCGCAGGAGATTGTCCCGGTTATCCAGGAAGAGCTCCGTCCACATAGGGGCGTTGAGCCAGGCGACCCGGGTCATGTCCCGGTAGCTGCCGGCAGAAAAGCCGTGGTGCACCAGGGCGGTGGGGCTCTTCACATAGGCGTTGGACACCAGATGCGCAAGCTGCGAGGTAAAGGCAATGCTGGCGTCGTGCTTCTCGGCAGTGGTCACGGAATAGTGGCCGAAGCCCGCCGGGTAGAGCAGCTCCTTGGCGCGGCTCAGCAGCTCGATGTCGTCAAAGGTGGGCGGCACCAGCACCATGGGCGCTCTGTGAAACAGGTCGGCCCGGGCATGGGAGTACCCGGAAAAGTGGGAGCCCGCCATGGGGTGCCCGCCCAGATAGGTGATACCGTATTGCTCCGCCAGAGGGAAGCAGGCCTCACAGACCACCTGCTTGGTGCCGCAGCAGTCGATCACCATGGGGTGAGAGCCGATATGCGGCGCCATCTCCCGCAGCCAGGCGATGGCCGCCTCCGGGTAGACGCAGATCAGGATCAGATCGCAGTCTTTGGCGCTGCTTTCATCCAGCATCCCGTCCGCCTCCCCGCTGAGCATGGAATATTCCAGCATGGAGGAATTCCGGTTCCAGGTCAGGACCCGGTGTCCCGCCGCATGATAGGCCTTCACAAAGGAGCCTCCGATAAGGCCCAGGCCAACGACGCCAACGGTCATAGGGTCACAACCTTTCGGATCTGGCGCACCTTCTCCGCAAGCGCTGCGTATTCCTCCGGCCGCAGGGACTGAGCCCCGTCACAGAGGGCGTGGATGGGATCGTTGTGCACCTCGATCATCAGGCCATCCGCTCCGGCGGCAACGCCGGCCAGGGCCATGGAAGGCACCAGGCGGGAGAGTCCGGTGGCATGGCTGGGATCCACGATCACCGGCAGATGGCTCAGTTCATGGAGCACCGGCACCGCGGACAGATCCAGGGTATTGCGGGTATAGTCGGCAAAGGTGCGGATGCCACGCTCGCAGAGGATGACCTGCTCGTTGCCGCCGGCCATGATATATTCCGCGCTCATAAGAAGCTCCCGAAGGGTATTGGCTAGGCCCCGCTTCAGAAGGATGGGCTTATCGCTGTGTCCAAGCTCCCGCAGCAGGTCAAAATTCTGCATGTTCCGGGCGCCAACCTGGATCACGTCCACATCGGCAAAAAGATCCAGATCCCGCACGTCCATCAGTTCCGTCACGATGGGAAGGCCGGTCTCCGCCCGGGCGATGCGCAGCAGTTCCAGGCCCCTGGCCTTCAGGCCGGAAAAGTCATAGGGAGAAGTGCGGGGCTTGAAGGCGCCGCCCCGCAGGAGATTGGCCCCGGCGGCCTTCACGGCCTTGG
>CAMOXK010000047.1 GCA_946629065.1 uncultured Clostridia bacterium | reverse complement strand
TCATCTGCCGGCCCATGGCAGATCCACATTTGATTGATTCATAAGGATTGCTTTTTTAGCCCCTTCCCAAACGGGAAGGGGCGCTTTTTTTCTCCCCGGGCCCTGCTGCGCGGCGGAGAGCCAGGCAAATAGGAAGGACGACCATCGGTCGTCCGCGGCCCGGCATTTTGCTTTACAAAGGACCGGGCCATTGGTATAATCAAAACGAAGGAACATGCCGATTGCGAAACAGCTTTCGCAATTGCTAAAAAGGAGGAATTCGCCTGTGAAAGCACCCTTTTCCGCGTATCTGCGCGGGATCAAGCCGGGCCTGCGGAAGCTGCTGGAGCTGCTGCAGCCGGACTATGACTATGTGAGCATCCTGGCCACCGACTCCAAGGGACTCGCCGTGCGCATCTCCCGGCACGCCCGGTCCGTGGGCAGCGAGACCATGACCACCGAGCGGGGCGTGGTGGTGCGCGTGAGCAAAGACGGCCAGTACAGCGAATATGCCCTGAACGGCTTTGACCCCGAAAAGCCCCAGGAGGCCGCCCGGGAGATCCGGGAGGCCATCGACGCCCAGAAGAAGCTCCTTTCCCTCGCCGGGGTGGAGAGCTATCCCACGCCGCCCCTGCCGGATGAACCCTGCACCCTCTTTGTGGAGCGGGAGGCGGAGCAGCTGCCCGAGGAGACGGACGCAAAGCCTCTGGTGGAAAAGCTCAGCGCCCTCATCGACAAAATGGGGGAGATGTCCGAGGAGCTCATCGAGTGCATGGCCTCGGCCCAGTCCACCCACATCTGCAAGCTCTTCCTCACCGCAAACCGGGACATGAGCCAGAGCTATGTCTACAGCGAAGGCAGCGTGGCCGCCGTGGCCATGCGGGACGGGCGCAACCAGATCGGTTATGAGAGCGTCTCCGGTCTCGGCGGGCCGGAACTCTTTACGGGCCTGGAGCCGGCGGCGGAGAAGGCCGTGAAGACCGCCCTGGAGCTGCTGGACGCAGAGCGGATCGAGCCCGGCGAATATGAGATCATCGCCTCCCCGGAGGTCACGGGCCTCATCGCCCACGAGGCCTTTGGCCACGGCGTGGAGATGGACATGTTCGTGAAAAACCGGGCCCTGGGCAAGGAGTATATCGAAAAGCGGGTGGGAAGCGATCTTGTCACCATGCATGAGGGCGCCCTCTGCGCCGAGAATGTGACGAGCTATGCCTTTGACGATGAGGGCACCCTGGCCGGGGATGTGATCGAGATCGACCGCGGCATCCTGAAAACCGGCATTTGCGATGCCCTCAGCGCCCTGCGCCTGGGTATTCAGCCCACCGGCAACGGCAAGCGGGAGAACTTTGAGCACAAGGCCTATACCCGCATGACCAACACCATCTTCGACTCCGGCAGCGATTCCCTGGAGGATATGATCGCCTCCATTGAGGACGGCTTTTTGCTGGAGGGCATGGAGAGCGGCATGGAGGACCCCAAACACTGGGGCATCCAGTGCATCATCAAAATGGGCCGGGAGATCAAGCACGGCAAGCTCACCGGTCGGATCGTGGCCCCCATCATCATGACCGGCTATGTGCCGGATCTGCTGGGGAACATCTCCATGCTCTCCCCGGACCGGGAGGTTTTCGGCAGCGGCGGCTGCGGCAAGGGCTACAAGGAGTGGGTCAAGGTCTCGGACGGCGGCCCCTATCTGAAGACGAAAGCGAGGCTGGGATAATGCTGGAACAGATCGTTACTTTACTGAAGGAGTCCGGCGTGCACGCCTGGGAGCTCAGCGACGTGCAGAACCGGGGCTGGGAGTTCTATTTCATCCGCCACGCCCTGGACCAGAACCGGGCCAAGAACGTGGAGCACATCCAGATCAAGGTCTATCAGCTCATTGAGGACGGCAAATTCATGGGCAGCGCCTCGGCGGAGCTGCCGCCCACCGCAACTTTGGAGGAAGCAAGGAAGCTCATCTCCGACCTGGCCTATCGGGCCACCCTGGTGAAAAACCGGCCCTATCCCCTGAACCCGCCCCGGCCGGGTCAGCCCATGACCGACGCCTCCGACACCGCAGCCATCGCGGAGGACTTTATCCGAACCATGCGCGCCCTCCCCGAGACGGAGAACGAGGACGTGAACAGCTATGAGATCTTTGTCAGCGACAAGATCCGCCGCTTTCTCAACTCCGAGGGCGTGGACATCACCGAGCGATACCCCGACAGTATGATCGAGGTGGTGGTGAACGCCCGCCGGGACGGCCACGAGATCGAGCTTTACCGCAACTTCACCAGCGGCAGCTGCGACAGCGAGGCGCTGAAGCGGGATCTGGGCAAGGCCATGGCCTACGGCCGGGACCGGCTCATCACCCGCCCCACCCCCAACCTGGAAAAGGCGGATGTGCTCTTCTCCGGCTCCGACGCCTGCAGCATCTATGAGTACTTTGTGGACCGCTGCAACGCGGCCATGATTATCCGCAAGCTCAGCGACTGGACCCTGGGCCAGCCCATTGCCGAGGACATCCGGGGCGACAAAGTGAATGTCTATGCCAGACGGACCCTGCCCAACTCCTCCCGCAACCGGGGCTTTGACGCTGAGGGCGCCCCCATCCGGGACGCCGCCCTGCTGGAGGAGAGCGTGCCCCGGGAGATCCTGGGCGGCAGGATGTTTTCCAGCTATATGGGCCTGGAGAACAGCTTCAGCCCCACCAACATCGAGGTCAGCGGCGGCACGAAGACCGAGGAGGAGCTGCGCCGGGGGCCCTATCTGGAGGCGGTGGAGTTTTCCGACTTCCAGGTGGACGCCATGACCGGGGACATCTTCGGCGAGATCCGCCTGGGCTACTGGCACGACGGCGAGACGGTTACCCCCGTCTCCGGCGGCTCGGTTTCCGGCTCCATGCTGGACTTTGTGAAGGAGCTTTATATGAGCAGGGAGCAGGCCCAGTATGATAGCATGCGCATCCCCGCGCTGACGCTGCTGAAAAACGTCACCGTCACCGGCGCCGAGAAATGAAGAAGGACCCCCTTTCGGCCTCGCCGCAAGCGGTTCAGCCACCTCCCCTTTCGTAAACGCTGATCAAATCGCCTACGGCGCCTCCCGGACAATTTGTGCCCTGATTTCGTCACTTTTTCTTGGAATACACAATACGACTCGCTTTGCTCGCATGCATAAGTTCGCGTTAGCCAAATCAAAGATTTGGACGCTCACTTAAGTATTCCTGCGAAAAAGTGCCATCATCAGAACGCATGTTTTCTCGGGATTCGCTCTTGCCGATTGAATCATCGTTTACTTGATGTGTTGGCGTTATGGATCCCCCACCGCCCAGTGTGAGCACTGGGCACCTCCCCCGAGGGGGAGGCAAGGTCTCGCTTCCCCCCTCAGGGGGAAGTGGCCGAAGGCCGATAGGGGGAGATTTGCCATAGGAGCTTTATTCTCCGCTGCCATGGAAAGGAGTATCCGCCATGCCAAAGCAATTTGATCCACTGGCCCAGCGCTATCCCTCCCAGCGTTTTCCCCTCTACGCCCGGGGCGGGATGGTGAACTGCTCCACGCCTCAGGCGGCCGCCGCGGGCCTGGAGGCCCTGCGGCAGGGCGGCAACGCCATGGACGCCGCCGTGGCCGCCGCGGCTGCCCTCACGGTGGTGGAGCCTACAGCCAACGGCCTGGGCTCCGACGCCTTTGCCCTCATCTGGAGCGAGAAGGAGCAAAAGCTCTTCGGCCTGAACGCCAGCGGCCCCGCGCCCATGCTGGCCGATGCGGAAAAGGTCCTCGCGGAGCACCGGGATGCAGACGGCGAAATGCCCCGCCACGGCTGGACGCCGGTGACGGTGCCGGGCGCTGTGGGCGCCTGGGCGGCCATCACAAAGCGCTTCGGCCGGCGGAGCCTTCAGGAGAATCTTGCCCCTGCCGAGCGCTACGCCCGGGAGGGCTATCCCTGCGCGGCAAACCTGGCCCAGTCCTGGAAGAACGCCTTTCGAATCTATAAAGAACGGTTCACCCAGCCCTGCTTTGACGCCTGGTTTCGCACCTTCGCGCCCCAGGGCAGGGCGCCGGAGGCGGGGGAGCTGGTTTTCCTGCCGGATCACGCCGATACCCTCCGGGAGATCGGCGAGACGGAAGGGGAGAGCTTCTACCGGGGCGCCCTGGCGTGGAAGATCGACGCCGAAAGCCGGAAGTACGGCGGCTTCCTCCGCTATGAGGATCTGGCGGCCTATGCCCCGCAGTGGGTGGAGCCCATCCGGGTGAACTACCGGGGCTTCGAGGTCTGCGAGATCCCGCCCAACGGCCAGGGCATCACGGCCCTGATGGCCCTGAACATCCTGAAGGAATTTGATTTCCCGGAGCGGGACTGCGCCCTCACCGCCCACCGGCAGATCGAGGCCCTGAAGATGGCCTTTGCCGACGCCTTCCGCTATGTTACGGACCCGAGATACATGGAGTTGGATTACCACAGGCTCCTGCTGCCGGAATACGGCGCCCGGCGCGCCGGGGAGATGACGGCGCGGGCGCAGGACTACGGCCCCGGCCTTCCGCCCAAGAGCGGCACGGTCTATCTCTGCTGCGGCGACGGGGAAGGGAACCTGGTGTCCTACATCCAGTCCAACTACATGGGCTTCGGCTCCGGCATCGTGGTGGAGGGCACCGGCATCGCCCTGCAGAACCGGGGCGCGGACTTCTCCCTGGATCCCAAGGCGGCCAATGTCCTCCGCCCCGGCAAGCGCAGCTACCACACCATCATCCCCGGCTTTCTCATGAAGGACGGTCAGCCGGTGGGCCCCTTCGGGGTCATGGGCGGCTATATGCAGCCCCAGGGCCATGTGCAGGTGGTGATGAACCACATCGATTTTGCCATGGATCCCCAGCAGGCCCTGGACGCGCCCCGCTTCCAGTGGATGCGGGATGGCAGCCTCACCGTGGAAAGCCGCTTCGATCCTGAGATCGCCCGGGCTCTGCAGCGCATGGGCCACCGGGTGCGGGTGGATCTGGACACCGGCTCCTTCGGCCGGGGCCAGATGATCCTGCGGCTGCCAAACGGCGTCCTGGTGGGCGGCACCGAATCCCGCACCGACAGCAATATTGCCCTCTGGTGAAGAAAAGGGCCTGCTGCAGAATAGAGCTGCCCCAAGGAAAAGGCGTTTGGTGACGCGCATAGCCAATTCGTGCGTAGGGGCGCATCACGATGCGCCCGCGCAGCAGATAGAAAAAAGAATCCAAAAGGGCCAGGCGAACTCGTACAAAGTGCGAATTCGCCTGACCCTTTTCTTATCATTCCCCGCTGGAACGCCGGGCGCATCGTGATGCGCCCCTACGGCGGGAACGAGGCTTATGCGTAGGGGCGGCTATCAGCCGCCCGCCTGCCTCCCCTGCGCAAAGTGAGGCCAATATGTGCCGCATAGGGAGCGATCCCTTGATCGCGCCGCCCATCTCTCGCTGTCATCCTGAGCGAGCAAAGCGAGTCGAAGGATCTCGCCCCCGGCGCAGGGTTCGTTTATCTTGCCCACTTCTATACACCCGCCCTGCGCCGTCGAGATCCTTCGTCGGGTCCCCCCGCCTCAGGAAGACAACTCGGTTCCACCCTCGCGTAGGGGCCGACCATTGGTCGGCCGTCCCAAGCCTTCCCCGCGCACGGGGCGGTCCTGGAAAACGTGCAGACGAGCAATGCTCGTCCCTGCGCCTGCTCCGTCCCACCGTAGGGGCTGCCGTCCTCGGCAGCCCGCGCATGGTAAGGCAGGACAGAGAAAAATCCCGGGCGACTTCGCAAATTGCCGGATGCGAATTCGCCCAGGATCTTTCTGAGATCGGGAAGCCCCGCACGGGACGTCGAGGACGCCGTCCCCTACAAGGAAGATTTGACGCGGGCGGCCATGAGACTTGCCCGCAAGAGAAGGAAAGGAGAATTCAGTCTGTTTCTCCGAAGACCACATTGGCCTCCAGCAGAGCGTCGCAGCGCTGGCCTACAGAGAGTGCCGCCCACTGCCGATCGGTGCCGGCGAAGGAGACCTCGGTCAGCACCACGCAGCCGTAAAAGGCGTGGTCGCCCACCTCCCGGAGAGAGGCGGGGAGATACAGGTGCCGCAGGGCGCCGCACTCATAGCACATCCCTTCCGGAATCTGTCCGACCCCCTCGGGCAAGGCAAGATCGCCCAGAGAGAGGCAGCCCCGGAGGGCATAGGGCCCGATACTGCGGAGACCCTCCGAAAGCTCCAGACTGTAGAGCTGCCGGCAGTTAAAAAAGGCATAGGCACCGATCTCCTCCACCCCGTCGGGAAGCGTCAGCTCAAAGAGATCGGAGCAGTTGTGAAAGCCGTAGTCAGAGATCGTGTGCAGGCTCTCCGGCAGGGAGACCTCCTGCAGCGCCACGCAGTTGCCGAAGGCGCTCTCCCCTACGGTCTCCAGGCCCTCCGGCAGCTCGACGGAGCCCAGGGAGATGCAGTAGGTAAAGGCACTGTCGCCGATGGAGCGGAGGCTCCCGGGCAGCTGCACCCGGTACAGATCCAGGCAGTTGTAAAAGGCGTTGGCGCCGATGGAGCTGACCCCCTCCGCCACCTCCAGGGTGTAGATGGGAAAACCTGCGTCCTTCCAGGGCGGCCGGTTGTGGGACACGCCATAATCCATCATGTCTCCCACGCCGGCGATGCGGAGCCTGCCCTCCTCCAGCTTCCACCAGAGACCGTCCTCACAGGGGAGGTAGCTCTCATCCGGCGCGGGGGCCGGGCTGGGCCTTGGCGTGGGCTCCGGAGTCGGTTCTGGCGTGGGGACTATGGTCGGCTCCGGTGTGGGCTCCTCCGTGGCGGCAGGCTCCGGGGTGGACGTCTCGGCAACCTCCGGCGCAAAGGCGGGGACGGCGTCGCTTTCCGGTGTGGGGGTGGCTGCGGTTTCGGAGACCGGCTCGGGCTCCGGACTTGTCACGGCAGGCGCTTGAGCCGCCGGGGCGGAGACGGCGCCGCCGCAGGCGGAGAGCAGAAGGACCAGCGCCAGCAGCAGAGAAAGGCATGCAAAGCGCTCCGGAAGGGGAAAGACCCTGCCGGAGCGTTTTTTGGCGTTTTTTCGGAGAAACAGCATAGGACCCCCTGAAGGGAGGGAATAGGGAATAGTGAAGAGGGAAGAGGAAAGGTATTTTCCTTCGGAAAATGATTATAATCCGTCGCCGCAGGCGACACCATCCTTATTCCTTCTTCACTTTTCCATCTTCCCTCATTTGTGGTACAGCTTTTTAGCCTGATAGCGGGGCTCGAAGGTGATGTTCACGCCGATCTTTTTGAAGAGCTCCTCGTCCACCCGGGAGAGGATGACGCTGGAGTGGGCCTCGCAGCCCCGGAGCTTGTCCAGCTGGTCGATGGCGTAGGCTGCCATGGGGTTGGTGACGGCGCAGACGGACAGGGCGATCAGCAGCTCGTCAGTGTGCATGCGGGGGTTGCGGTTGCCCAGGTGCTCCACCTTCAAATGCTGGATGGGCTGGACGATGTTGGGGGTGATGAGCAGCAGCTTCTTGTCGATGCCGGCAAGCTTCTTCATGGCGTTCATCAGGCAGGCGGAGGCGGCACCCAGGAGGGAAGTGGTCTTGCCGGTGACGATGCTGCCGTCGGGCAGCTCCAGAGCCATGGCGGGGCCGTCGGTCTCCTCGGCCCGCTTGAGAGCGGCGGCCACCACGGGCCGGTCCGCGGGGCTTGCGCCCATGGAGTTCATGATGAGCTCGATCTTCCGCACCTCGGCGGGATCGCTGAGACCCTGGCGCACGGAGACGGCCGCGGCGTACCAGCGGCGGATGATCTCCTGCTTGGAGGCCTCCCGGCAGGCCTCGTCATCGGAGATGCAGAGACCGGCCATGTTCACACCCATGTCCGTGGGACTCTTGTAGGGGCTCTCGCCGTAAATGCTCTTGAAAATGGCCTCCAGCACGGGGAAGATCTCCACGTCCCGGTTGTAGTTTACAGTGGTGACCCCGTAAGCCTCCAGATGGAAGGGGTCGATCATGTTCACATCGTCCAGGTCCGCGGTGGCGGCCTCATAGGCCAGGTTCACCGGGTGCTTCAACGGCAGGTTCCAGATGGGGAAGGTCTCGAACTTGGCGTAGCCCGCGTTCACGCCCCGCTTGTGCTCGTGGTAGAGCTGGCTCAGGCAGGTGGCCATTTTGCCGCTGCCGGGGCCGGGGGCGGTGACCACCACCAGGCGGCGCTCGGTCTCGATATACTCATTCTTGCCGAAGCCCTCGTCAGAGACGATGAGGGGGACGTTGGAGGGATAATCGGGGATGATATAGTGCTTGTAGGTGCGGATGCCCAGGGCCTCCAGCCGCTTGATGAACTTATCCGCCAGCGTCTGGCCCCGGTAGTGGGTGAGGACCACGCTGCCGATGTAGAGGCCGATGTCCCGGAATGCGTCGATCAGGCGCAGGGTGTCCTCATCATAGGTGATGCCCAGATCGCCTCTGCGCTTGGAGCGCTCGATATCGTCCGCCGAAATGGCGATGACGATCTCCGCCTCATCCTTCATCTCCAGCAGCATCTTCACTTTGCTGTCCGGCTCGAAACCGGGCAGGACCCGGGAAGCGTGATAGTCGTCAAAGAGCTTGCCGCCGAATTCCAGATAGAGCTTGCCGAAGTGCCGGATCCGCTCCCGGATCTTCTCGGACTGGAGCTTTACATACTTGTCATTGTCAAAGCCGATGCGGAACATGTCATACCCTCCCCGGAGAATTCAATTCATCACGATTTGACATTCTATCACACATCCTTTCCTGCGGCAAGGGAAGGAAAACACAAAAATCGGGCCCGTCTACTTTTTTTCTTCATAATTATGTGCTATACTCTACCCTGTATTGTTATCGCCAGAAAACATGAGAGTTATGAGATTTGCGTTTTGAGAAGAACGAAGGGAACGGGGCTTTTCCTTTCTCATACGGATATCTAATAGAAATCTGGGATTCTTTCCGGCCTTTCTATCAGATAGCAGTTTCAAAACTGAAAACTCAAAACTGAAAACCAAGGCATCCGGCGTTTTGCGCCGATGCAGGAAACAGGAAGGATCACAACTATGGGACTGTTTACCAAGCTCTTCGGCACCTACTCGGACCGGGAGCTGAAAAAGATAAATCCGATCGCGGACGCCATTGAGGCCCTGGAGCCCAAGTTCGCCGCCATGAGCGACGCCCAGCTCCGGGAAAAGACCGAAGAATTCAAAAAGAGACTGGCTGAGGGCGAGAGCCTGGACGATATCCTGCCCGAGGCCTTTGCCACCGCCAGAGAGGCTGCCTGGCGCGTGCTGGGCATGAAGCCCTTCCGGGTGCAGCTCATCGGCGGCATCGTGCTGCACCAGGGCCGCATCGCCGAGATGAAGACCGGCGAAGGCAAGACCCTGGTGGCCGTGCTTCCCGCCTACCTCAACGCCCTCACCGGCCGGGGCGTGCACATCGTCACCGTGAACGACTACCTGGCCCGCCGCGACAGCGAATGGATGGGCAAGGTGCACCGCTTCCTGGGGGTCAGCGTGGGCCTCATCGTCCACGGCCTGACGCCGGAGGAACGCCGGGCAGCCTATGCCTGCGACATCACCTACGGCACCAACAACGAGATGGGCTTTGACTACCTGCGGGACAACATGGCCCTCTACAAGGCCAACATGGTCCAGCGGGGCCACGTTTTTGCCATCGTAGACGAGGTGGACTCCATCCTAATCGACGAGGCCAGGACCCCCCTCATCATCTCCGGCCAGGGAGACGAGAGCACCGATCTCTACCGCCAGGCGGACGATTTTGTCTCCCGGCTGAAAAAGGTGGTCTATGCCTCCGTGGATGAAAAGCAGGAGGAGAGCGAGGACCTGGACGCGGATTACGTGGTGGATGAAAAGGCCCGCACCGCCACCCTTACCGCCCGGGGCATCCAGCGGGCCGAGCGCGCCTTCAACCTGGAAAACCTGGCGGACATCGAAAACGCCACCCTCAGCCACCACATCAATCAGGCTCTGAAGGCCCACGGCATCATGAAGCGGGATATCGACTACATCGTGAAGGACGGGGAGATCATCATCGTCGATGAGTTCACCGGCCGTCTGATGCTGGGCCGCCGCTATTCCGAAGGGCTCCACCAGGCCATCGAGGCCAAGGAGCACGTGGATGTGCAGAAGGAAAACAAGACCCTGGCCACCATCACCTTCCAGAACTACTTCCGTCTCTACGAAAAGCTCTCCGGCATGACCGGCACCGCCGTCACCGAGGCGGAGGAGTTCGGCACCATCTACAAGCTGGACATCATCGAGATCCCCACCAACAAGCCCGTCATCCGCATCGACAACCCCGATGTGGTGTATAAAAACGAAGCCGGCAAGAACCGGGCCATCATCGAGCAGATCGTCGCCTGCCACCAGAAGGGGCAGCCGGTGCTGGTGGGCACGGTGTCCATCGAAAAGAGCGAATATCTCTCCAAGCTTTTGAAAATGCGGGGCGTTCCCCACACGGTGCTGAACGCCAAGTACCATGAGAAGGAAGCGGAGATCGTGGCCCAGGCCGGCAAGCTGGGGGCTGTGACCATCGCCACCAACATGGCCGGCCGCGGCACGGATATCATGCTGGGCGGCAATGCGGAATTCCTGGCCCGGCAGGACCTGAGAAAAGCGGAATTCCCGGACGAGATCATTGCCGAGGCCACCGGCTATGCCGAGACTGACGACGAGCAGATCCTGGCAGCCCGGGCCCTTTATGCCCAAAAGCTCCAGGAGCACAAGGACGAGATCCGGGAGGAAGCGGAAAAGGTCCGCCAGGCCGGCGGCCTCTTCATCCTAGGCACCGAGCGGCACGAGAGCCGCCGTATCGACAACCAGCTCCGCGGCCGCGCCGGCCGTCAGGGAGACCCGGGCGAGAGCCGCTTCTATCTGGCCCTTACCGACGACATCATGCGCCTCTTCGGCTCCGAGCGGATCCAGGGTATGATGGAAACGCTGAAGATCGACGAGGACATGCCCATCGACGCCAAGATCCTCTCCAACTCCATCGAGCAGGCCCAGAAGACCGTGGAGAGCCGCAACTTCCAGACCCGTAAAAACGTGCTGGAGTACGACGACGTGATGAACAAGCAGCGCGAGATCATCTACGGCGAGCGGCGCAAGGTGTTGGACGGGGAAGATCTCCAGGAGCAGATCCTGGGCATGATCCGGGAATTTGTCAGCGGAACCATCCTCAGCGGCCTGAACGGCGCCGGGGTGGAGAACCAGGAGCAGCTGGACGAGGTACTCAAGCCCTTCGAGAAGCTCTTCCTGCCCAAGGGCCAGCTCCGCGCCCAGAACTACGAGGGACGCAGCGGCACCGACAAGCTCATCGCCGCCGCCACCGAACAGGCCGAGCGGGTCTATGCCGCCCGGGAGACCGCCTTCGGCCTGGATCCCCGGGGCATCCCCCTGATGCGGGAGCTGGAGCGGGTGATCATGCTGCGTGTGGTGGACGAGTACTGGATGGACCATATCGACGCCATGAGCGAGCTCAAGCAGGGCATCGGCCTGAGAGGCTACGGCTCCGTCAAGCCCATCGACGCCTACAAGCAGGAGGGCTTCGACATGTTTGAGGCCATGGTCTCCGGCATCCGGGAGGAGACGGTGCGCCGCCTCTTCACCGTGCAGATCCGCCGGGAGCAGACCATCGAGCGCAAGGCCGTGGCCAAGAACGCCGCCGCCAACGTGGGCGGGGAGCCGGTAAAGAAAAAGCCGGTGAAGAAGGCCCCCAAGCCCGGCCGCAACGACCCCTGCCCCTGCGGCAAGATGAAGGCCGACGGCAGCAGACGGCTGAAATACAAAGAGTGCTGCGGGAGAAACGAGTAAAGTGAAAAGTGAATAGAGAAAAGAGAAAAGAAATGGCGTCGCCTGCGGCGACGGATCATAATCCATTTCCCGAAGGGAAATACCACAACTTTTCACTCTTCCTTTTTCACTCGATAATCTGTTATGTTTATTGAAAAGAACCAACAAGATTTGATCTATATGGCCTCCACGGTGATCGGGACGAGGCACGCTTTTCTGACCCGCTTCGGCGGCGTGAGCCAGGGGCCGTACGACAGTCTGAACCTGGGCTCCAACCGGGGAGACGATCCCGCCGCCGTGCGGGAAAACTACCGTCGGGCAGCCGCCCTCATGGGCGCTGGCATCGACGACTGCGCCGTGACCAAACAGGTCCACGGGAACCTGGTGCGCGTCGTGACCAAGGCGGACCGGCACCCCTGCATGAGTACCGTCCCCTACGAGGCGGACGGGATCGTCACGGCAGAGAAGGGTCTGCCCCTCTTCTGCTTCACGGCGGACTGTGTGCCCGCCCTGCTGCTGGACCGGGAAGCGGGCGTGGCCGGCGCCATCCACTGCGGCTGGCGCAGCTCCGCCGCGGATATCCTGAAAAACGCGGTGGAACAGATGGAGGCCCTGGGCGCCCGGCGGGAGAGGATCTCCGCCGCCATGGGCCCCGCCATCGGCCGCTGCTGCTTCGAGACGGACGAGGACGTGCCCCTGGCCCTGAGCGAGTATCTCGGCGGCGACACCGAGGGCCTCTGGGACCGGAAGGAAAACGGCAAATACCTGGTGGACCTGCGCCTTGCCAACAAGCGGCGGCTGCTGCAGCTGGGCCTCAGGGAGGAGAACATCGACCTCTCGGAGGAGTGCACCGTCTGCAGTCATGACAAGTACTGGTCCCACCGCTACACCAAAGGAAACCGGGGCAGCCAGGCTGCCTGCATCGTGCTGGAGTAAAAAGCCTATGACAAAGAGAAAAAGAAGCCTTGCGCTGCTGCTGGCCCTGCTGATGCTGCTGAGCCTCTCGGCCTGCGGCAGCGGCAGCGGCAATCCCGAGGATGAGATCCAGGAGTCCACCGGCGGCAAGGACGTGCAGCGCGCCCCCGCTCTGGACCGGGTCTTCTCCGTGAACAGCAACAGCCGCTACAGCAAAAACCCCTTCGTGGCCACCAACCACGCCAATCAGCTCATCTGCTCGCTGGTCTATGAGAACATGGTGGAGCTGGACAACAACTTCGAGGTGATCCGGGACACCGGCATCATCAGCGAGTGGAAGTGTGACGACTCCGGCAAGAACTGGGAGCTGACCATCGAACCGGGGCACTACTTCTCCGACGGCAGCGAGGTCATGCCCCGGGATGTGAGCTACTCCATGGGCTGGGCCATCAACTCCGACCGCTACTTCGGCCGCTTTTCCAGCTACCAGGGCGCTTCCCCCGGCGAGGGCGTGGTGTATGTGACACTGGGCATCGGGGATCGGCAGTTCATCAAGCTTCTGAACCTGCCGGTGATCAAGGCCGGCACCTACGGCGATTTGGGCCCGGCGGGCAACACCCCCATCGGCAGCGGCCCCTATTGTTATAATGAAGAGGGTGACGCCCTCATTGCCAACGAGTATTACCCCGGCTATGAGGACCTGCCGGTAGACACCATCTACCTGCTGGAGCACAACAATGCCGACGCCATCATCAGCGCTTTCGAGGACGGCTACATCGACGTGGTCATCAACGACCCCTCCAGCTATACAAACCTGGGCTACGCCAGCTCCAACGAGTTCCACACCTATGCCACCACCAACATGCACTATGTGGCCTTCAACGAGGAGAGCATGCTGGGGCGCTACAGCTATTTCCGCCTGGCCATGCAGCACGCCTTCGACCGGGCCTATCTGGTGGAGCTGCTCCACGGCAATGCCGTCTCGGCGGCCCTGCCCATGTATCCCACCTGCGAGGCTTACCCTGACGCCCTGGAGGAGCGGCTCAACTACGACCTGGAGGCCGTCAAGAACATCCTGATCGCCGCCGGCGTGGAGGACTATGACGAGGACGGCCAGCTGGAGTTCATGTCCGGCTCCCCCCAGGAGATCGACCTGAACTTTGTGGTCTGCGCCGACAGCAGCGCCAAGTGCGGCATCGCCCGCCGCTTCCAGGAGGACATGGCCTCCATCGGCCTGAAGGTGACGGTCCATGAGCTGACCTGGGCAGGCTATATGAGCGCCCTGGAGGAGGGCGGCTTCAAGGCGGGCAAGCAGCAGATCACCATGGACATGTACTATGGCGAGATCCGCCTGCGCAACAACTTTGACCTGACCGAGCTGCTCCAGCCCCGGAACGAGGACAACGAGCTCAGCAACCAGAACTACTCCCGCTCCAAGGACAACACCATCGTGGACCGGATCGAGCGCTATCTGGCTGCCCCTGACGCCACCAGGGCCGATGAATACTATCAGCTCTGCGACTATATCATGAACAACAACGGCTCCTTTGTGGTGATCGGCTTTGAAAAGCAGCAGATCATCACCCGCCGGGGCGTGTGCAAGGGCATCAACCCCAATTATGGCAACCCGCTCTTCGGCTTTGCCGACTGGGAGATCATCTTTGACGAACCGAACAGCGCCGAAAAGACTACGGCTCAAGCAAATATGAACAAGGGAGAGAAGAACGATGACTGACAGAGATTTGATGCTGATGGCAAAAGAGGCTTCGCTGAACGCCTACGTCCCCTATTCCCGCTTTGCGGTCGGCGCCGCCCTGGAGTGCATGGACGGCAAGGTCTTCACCGGCTGCAACGTGGAAAACGCCGCCCTGGGCGACACCATCTGCGCCGAGCGCACGGCCTGTGTCAAGGCCGTCAGCGAGGGACACAGGGATTTCCGCCGCATTGCTATCTATGCCGACAGCGAGAACTGGTGCACCCCCTGCGGCTCCTGCCGCCAGTTCCTCTCGGAGTTTTCTCCGGAGATGGAGGTGCTCTGCGCCAAGGCCGGCGGCCGCTACGTGAGCTATAAGCTCTCGGAGCTCATGCCCCACACCTTCAACTTTTGAGAAAAGACACCTGGGGCGTGTTGCTTCTGCAACACGCCCCATGAATTGCGACCTGCGGCGCATGAATTGCCCGAGGGCATGAATTGTGCTAAGCACATGAAATGCTCTGCGGAGCATGAAGGCGCAATTCCAATCATGCGCAAAGCGCAAATCAGGTCGCGAAGCGAGAAATCATGACGCCCTCAGCGCCCGCTCATGAAAAAGGGAGCGGTTTTGAACTGCTCCGTGCACTCCCTTTATATAGGTAGGGAGAGGCAGGAAAGGGGAAGCTTCTCGCAGGAAAGGTCCCTGTAACCGGGATGAAATCATTTTTGGCGCAGTGCACAAAAAGAATGAAAAATTTTCTCCGGAAATAACAAAATTCTTCTTGACATAGAGAGAATCAGCTGCTATACTAACGGAGCGCGTGTGCGAGAGCACGGGCGTATTATGCGAGGAAGCGGGAGATTGCTCGGGATTCCGAGGTAACTTCCGTGGAGTATGTCCGGTGTCGGAGGAATATCCGGCACGCAATCGGGCGGCTGAAACCTGTTTTTGTACACGCGTATATCGCGTGCACGGGGATCGACCGGCCATCTGGCCGGTTTTGTTTTTCGGTCACGGCCTGATACGCACGGTTGTGTGTACAAAAAACAGCTTCATCCGTACGCATAAGGGAGGCGGTCCCCAATGCCGCCGAAAAACGTACGAAAAAAGGAGAAATCACCCATGGCAAGCACCAACAAGAACATGATCCGCATCCGCCTCAAGGCTTACGACCACCAGCTCATCGACAAGGCCGCCGAAACCATCGTGGAAGCTGCCAAGCGCACCGACGCCAAGGTCTCCGGACCCATCCCCCTGCCCACCAAGACCGAGATCGTCACCATCCTGCGCGCTGTCCACAAGTACAAAGACAGCCGCGAGCAGTTTGAGCGCCGCACCCACAAGCGCCTGATCGACATCATGAGCCCCACCCAGAAGACCGTGGAAGCTCTGATGAACCTGGAAGTTCCCGCCGGCGTGGAGATCGAGATCAAGCTCTGATCTGGGCAAAACCGGCACGACCCCTCAGTCAGCTGCGCTGACAGCTCCCCTTGCGCAGGGGAGCCAAAGAGGAAAACCCATTATCAATGACCCATAAGTCCGTAGCTTGCGAATGCGGACGGGTTAAGTTGCCAGCCTCTGGACGGGCGGACCACCCGGGCTAAGCGAGGCAACCAATAACCGAAGGAGGAAATACAATGAAGAAAGCCATCATTGGCAAGAAGGTCGGCATGACGCAGATCTTCGACGAGACGGGCAAGGTCATTCCCGTCACCGTCATCGAGGCTGGCCCCTGCACGGTGGTCGCCAAGATGACCAAGGAAAAAGAGGGTTACGAAGCGGTTCAGTTCGGCTACGAAGAAGTCGGCGAGAAGAAGCTCTCCAAGCCCGAGGCAGGCCACCTGAAGAAGGCCGGCGTTGCCAATCTCAAGCACCTCAAGGAGTTCCGCCTGGAGGATACCACCAAGTTTGAAGTGGGCGATACCGTCAAGGCCGACATCTTCGCCGAAGGCGACAAGGTCGACGTGACCGGCATCAGCAAGGGCCACGGCTATGCCGGCGTCATCAAGCGCTTCGGCCAGGGCCGCACCCCCACCAGCCACGGCGGCGGCCCGGTTCACCGGCACGCCGGCTCCATGGGCTCCAGCACCGATCCTTCCCGCATTTTCCCGGGCAAGAAGCAGGCTGGCCACATGGGCGTGGATCAGGTCACCGTGCAGAACCTGGACATCGTCAAGGTCGACGCTGAGCTGAACCTGATCGCCATCCGCGGCGCCGTTCCCGGCCCCAAGGGCAGCATCGTCTACATTAAGAATACCGTCAAGACCCAGCCCGTCAAGAAGGGCGAGGCCGCCGGTGTCAGCGTCAACCCGCAGAAGCAGTCCGCGCGTGTCAACCCGCAGAAGGCTTCCGCCCGTACCAAGTAAAGAAAGGAGAGCAGCATAAATGCCTATTGCGAATCTGTTTAATATGGCAGGCGAGAAGATCGGCGAGATCGAGCTCTCCGAGGCCATCTTCGGCATCGAGCCGAACAAGAGCGTTCTGCATGATTCCGTCAAGAATCACCTGGCCAACTGCCGTCAGGGCACCCAGAGCGCCCTCACCAAGGGTGAGGTTTCCTACACCACCAAGAAGCCCTGGCGTCAGAAGGGCACCGGCCGCGCCCGCGCCGGCTACGCAGGTTCTCCTGTGTGGTACCACGGCGGCGTTGCCTTCGCTCCCAAGCCCCGGGACTACAGCTACACCCTCAACAAGAAGGTCAAGAGACTGGCTCTCAAGTCCGCCCTGTCCGCCAAGGCTCAGGAGAATGAGATCCTGGTCGTCGACGGCCTGAAGGTCGAGGAGATCAAGACCAAGCCCTTCCAGAGCTTCCTCACCAAGCTGGGTGTGGACGGCAAGGCCCTGGTCGTCACCGAGAATGTGGACGAGAAGGTCGTCAAGTCCGCCCGCAACATCGAGGGCGTGACCACCACCACCGCCACCATCCTCAGCCCCTATATGATTCTCACCAGCGGCAAGATGATCGTCGATAAGGCTGCGCTTGCCAAGATCGAGGAGGTGTTCGCCTGATGAAGACCGCATACGATGTGATCATTCGCCCCATCATCACCGAGCAGTCCATGGAAGACCTGGACATCAAGAAGTACGCTTTTGAGGTCGCCAAGGACGCGAACAAGATCGAGATCAAGAAGGCCATCGAGGAGATCTTCGGCGTGACCGTTATCAAGGTCACCACCGAGCATGTGCGCGGCCAGGCCAAGCGCACCGGCGCCTACCCCATGGGTAAAACCGCTTCCTGGAAAAAGGCCGTCGTGAAGCTCAGTGCCGACTCCAAGAACATTGAGCTCTTCGAAGGCATGGTCTAAGGGAGGAAACGAGAATGTCTATTAAAACTTACAGACCGACTACTCCTGCCCGGCGCAACATGACCGTCTCCGGCTTCGACGGCGTTGACAAGCATGTCAAGCCCGAGAAGACCCTGGTCGAGGTTCTGAAGAAGCACGCCGGCCGCAACAGCTACGGCCACATCACCGTCCGTCATCAGGGCGGCGGCAACCGTCAGAAGTACCGCGTCATCGACTTCAAGCGCAACAAGCTGGACGTCGAGGGCAAGGTCCTCCGCATGGAGTACGACCCCAACCGCAGCGCCTTTATCGCCCTGGTGGAATACACCGACGGCGAGCGCCGCTACATTCTGGCTCCTGTTGGCCTGAACGTGGGCGACACCATCCTGGCTTCCGCCTCTGCCGACATCAAGGCCGGCAACGCCCTGCCCATGGCCAACATCCCCG
>CAMOXK010000046.1 GCA_946629065.1 uncultured Clostridia bacterium | reverse complement strand
CCGGGAGCATCGGCGGCTTCGGCAGCCGCTATATCGAAACGGTCATCACCGTGTTTATGTTCCTCTTCGGCGTGAACTTCAACCTCTATTTCCTGATCCTCATCGGACACGGGAAGGAGGCAGTAAAGAACGAGGAGCTGCATTGGTATCTGGGCATCATCTTCGGCGGAGCGCTGCTGCTGAGCCTTAGCACAAGAAAGATCTTCGGCAGCTTCTCTCTGGCGCTGCACCAGGCCTTCTTCAACATCGGCGCTCTGCTCAGCACCACGGGCTTCGGCACCGTGGACTTCACCGACTGGCCGGAGTACTGCAAGTGGTTTCTCATGTTCCTGATGTTCTGCGGCGGCTGCGCGGGCAGCACCGGCGGCGGCATCAAGCTCTCCCGCCTGATGATTTTGGGCAAGTGGGAGGTTTCGGAGCTCCGGCAGATGATCCGGCCGCGGAGCGTGGTCCGAGTCCAGCTGGACGGCAAGCGGGTGGAGCGCAGCACCGTGAAGGCGGCGGCCACCTTCTTCACCCTCTACATGGCCCTGCTGCTGCTCTTCTCCTTCCTGGTGAGCCTGGACGGGGTGGACATCGCCACCAGCTTTACAGCCTCGCTCAGCTGCCTGTCGAACATCGGCCCCGGCATGACCCGGGCCATCGGCCCGGCGGGGAACTTCGCCTTCTTCACTGATCGGACAAAGCTGCTGCTGAGCCTTGCCATGCTCATGGGCAGACTGGAGATCTATCCCATCCTGGTGCTCCTCAGCCCCAGGACCTGGAAGCGATGACAGGGGGAAAGGGCCTCTCCGGGAGGCTGACCCTGGCGCTGGCAGCGCTGCTGTGCCTGCTCTTTGGCCTGAGCCTGCTGCTGTTTCTGCCGGGGGCAGGGACCGCAGAGGCACCGGAAGTCCAGGCCCTGTCCACCCTGCCGGAGCGGACCCTGATGGGCGGCGATGAGGAAGACCGGCTTCCCACAGAGCTGCTGCCCGGGGAAAGGCTGGATCTGAACACCGCAACGGCGGCCCAGCTTCAGCTGCTGCCGGGGATCGGCGAAAAGATCTCCGCCGCCATTGTTACCTGGCGGGAGGAAAACGGCGCCTTTCGGACGGTGGAGGATCTGCTGCAGGTCCCCGGCATCGGGGAAAAGCGGCTGGCGGCCATCCGGGACCTGGTGACGGTGGGATCGGATGACGGGGGATTCTGATCGTAGGGGCGGCTATCAGCCGCCCGCAGGGAAAAACATAACATGGAAACAGCGTTGGGCGAATTCGTGCATGTTGCGAATTCGCCCAACGCCTGTTGAAACCTGTTCTGCTGTGCCGCCGGGCGCCTTTGGTAAGAAGCCAAGCGATTGCGTATCCCCCAGTCACTGTCGCAGGCTCCGGCGACAGCCCCCTTTAGGCAAGGGGGCCATAACGGGGGAAATGCGACCAAAGGCCGCCCTTGCGGCTCAGCCCTGGGCGCTGTATTTCTGGCGGACCTGCTGGATGCTCTGGGGCTGGGCCTGGTCGGCGGGATACCAGCCGCGGCTCTGCATGGCGGAATAAATGCCGTTTTGCATGCAGATGGCGTCGTTCAGGGCGGTGTTGAAGGTCTCGTGGACCTGGGGCGTGGCGGACTCCACGGAGCCGTGCAGATACAGGTCGCAGACGCCCTTGGTGGTGAGGAGGATGCCCTCCATGATCTCCTTGTCGTTCATAGCGGTTCCTCCTTAGACCAGATTGAAAAAGCGGTTGAACAGGGCCTGGTTGCTCTCGGCCAGCTGCCGTACCTGGGTCTGCAGGGCGGTGTCCTGCAGCTGCTGGGCGGCAGTCTCGCACTGGGTGCGCAGATACTGGGCATGGCCCAGGGCGTCTTCGATATAGAGCAGTTCTTTGGGACTCATCCGATCACCTCATTTTGATAATTGCCGGACGAGAGAGCTCGCCGGCGGCTGAGATCAGTTTGCCCCGAAATCGCGGGATTATACGGAAGCTTTTGGAAAAGGCACTTCCGCCCGGGAGAAAACTGTGCTACAATCAAAAAAAGAAAAACAAGGGAAGGGGAGCCTTATGAACTATGTGTGGGGAGCTTTGACGGGCCTTGTCTGGGGCGCGCTTTGCGGCGTGCTGAACATCCTGATCTTGAAAAAGAGCCTGGGGAAGAACGACAGCAATATGCTCATGGCGGGAAACCTTGCCCGCATGGTGGTTGATCTGGCGGCGCTGCTGCTGGTTTTCCTGCTGCGGAAGATCCTGCCCTTCTCCTATGAGGCCATGCTGGTGGGCACCGCCGTGGCCCTTTCCGTGACGAGTCTGATCTTCGCCTTCCGCTACGGGAAGAAGTAAGAGCCTTCCGTATACAGGGAAGGGAGAAATCATAGGCGGAAGTCCGTTGATACCGTAGGGGAGGGCCTTGTGCCCTCCCGGCGGAGTCTGTCCATATTGCAAGAGAAAGTTCGGCGAATTCGCACAATCTGCGAGTTCGCCGAACTTTTTTGCAATTCTATGTTTTCAACTGCCGGGAGGGGCCCCTATCGGCCTTCGGCCACTTCCCCCGGAGGGGGAAGCAAGCCTCCCCTACGGTGCTGACTGGCCCATGCGCTTATTTTGCAATGGACCCTTTTTTGATTTATACTAAAACCTAATAAGAAGAAGACAAAGATTTGCGAGATGGATTTGTGCCAGACAAGGCGCCTTCCGCAGAGCATAATGGAGATATATGGTCAAGGAAGGCAACGCAGTATGGCGCAAATCCAGCCGCTAAGATTGTCTGATTTCTATTAGGTTTTAGTATTAATTCTTCCGGAAGACCAGGAGCTTGGAGATGATGTAGTTGCCCACCACCACGAAGACGGAGGCGATGACGGTGGAGACCATCATGGGAACACCCAGTACGTTGGTGAAGAGCAGATTCAGCAGCCAACCAAGCAGCATGGTGAGCAGCCGGGAACCCACAAAGCTGCCGGCCTCGGCCAGAATATTGGGGTTCTTGCTCTGAAATACCCATTTGCGGTTGGTGGGATAGGCGAAGGCGATGCCCGCCGCGTTTTCCACCACGGAGAGGATGGTGTTCTGCAGGGCCGTGGGATCGGGGGTACCGCCGTAGAAGGCCAGGTTCCAGAGAAATTTGGCCGCCCAGGAGACCACCGTGGTGAGCCCACCCACGATGAGATAGACCAGGATTTCCCGGTGCTTGACGCAAAGGGACTTGATTTTTGCGATCATGCTCAGTCCTCCCTGCCGCAGACGCGGGAAATGATGTAGCGGGGACGGCCCTTCAGCTCCTCATAGATCCGGGCGATGTAATAGCCGATGATGCCGAGAGAGATCATGATAAGGCTGCCGGTGAAGAGCAGCAGCAAAATCACCGTGGTAAAGCCGCCGATGGCGGTGCCGGCGATCTTCTGGGCCAGAGCTACCACCCCGAAGATGAGGGAGATCACCAGCATCAGAACGCCCAGGCCCGTGATAATCTGCAGCGGGGCGGAGGAGAAGGAGCCAATGTTGTTGATGGCGTACTTGATAAGGGAGCGGGTGGACCACTTGCTCTCCCCGGCGGTGCGTTCCTGCACCCGGTAGCGGACGGTAGTGCGCTTGAAGCCCACCCAGAAGCTCAGCGCCCGGAAGAAGACGTTGCGCTCGGGCATGGTGTTGAGGGCGTCCACCACCTTCCGGTCCAGGAGCTTGAAGTCGGAGGCGTCGGCCATGTGCAGACCGGTGGCCCGGCTGATGAGCCCATAGAAGGTCTTGGCGGCGAAGCGGTGCATGCCGCTCTCCTGCCCCCGGTCCACCTTGATGCCCTCGACGACCTCATAGCCCTCCTGCCAGAGCCGGTACATCTCCACGATCTTCTCCGGCGGGTGCTGCAGGTCGCAGTCGATGACCACAACGCAGTCGCCCCGGGCCTGCTCCAGCCCGGCGAACATGGCGGCCTCCTTGCCGAAATTGCGGCTGAAGTGCAGGCCCACCACGTGGGGGTTCTGCTTTGCTGCCTTTTCGATCTCCTCCCAGGTCTTGTCCCGGGAGCCGTCGTCCACAAACAGCAGCTCGTGCTCGATCCCCGCCTCATCCAGGATCTCGGTTACGGTCCCGGCGGCGATGGGGATCATTTTTTCTTCATTGTAAGAAGGAAGGATCACAGAGAGCATAGGCTTTCTCACTTTCTCAGCAGATAGGTTTCGGAGAGGTTGTTTTCGTACAGCAGCTCCCAGGAGGAATAGTCCGTGCTGGCGGTGAGGGCCGGCAGGATCTGCTCCGGGTCAAAGCCGCTGGACCAGAATTCGTTCACGTCGATGAAGACCACGCATTCCTCGCTGGGGTTTTCGGCCAGATAGCGGTCCACCGCGGGGGAATCCGGCTCGGCGGTGATGAGCACGTCGTCAAAATACAGCAGTTCCCCCAGGTCCTGGGTGGGCGGATAGAAATAGTAAGTCAGATAGAGACAGGGATCGTCCTCGTGCTGTGCCATGATGGCGTCATAGACGGCGTAAAGATCCTCGTCGCCGGGGCCGTCGCCATAGAGATACCGGGGCGGCAGACTCCGGGCAAAGAAGAGGGCAATGGCCAGCACCGCAAGCAGAGCCAGGGCCTTGAAGAGCCGCTCCCGACGGAAGGAGCCCAGGGCCCGCTCCAGAAGCGCGGCCAGCAGGCCCACCGAGGCGGCGAAGAAGGGCGCAAGGTTGTAGATATAGCGCTGCTCCTCCACGGGGGAGATGAGGGCCACCACCACAAGGGCCACAAAGGCGGGCAGCAGGACCACCAGACTCCGCCAGGGGAGGGGCTTTTCCTTCCCGGCGGCGCGGAGCTTCCGGAAAAAGACCAGCAGCAGCAGCACAAGACCCAGGGCGCAGAGCACCGCGGCCTTCATACCGTGGCGCACCTCATGGTAAAACACCAGAAGGCGGTGCTGATACTGGGAAACAAGGGAGAGCTGCTCCAGAGCGTTGCCGCCGGAGACCAGCTTGTCCGCGGTGAGGTGAGTGATGCAGGCGGGGAAGACCAGCACCAGCAGTCCCACCCCGGCGAAGGCGCAGAGGGCGAAGAGCCCTAGGTCCTTCCAGCGCTTCTTCGCCGCGGCATAGAACACAAAGGCCGCGCAGACGAAAAAGGCGTAGAACACAAAGTAGTACTGGGTCAAAAGCCCCAGGAAGATGGTGAGTCCTGCAAGCACGCTCCAAACAAGGCGCCCATCCTCCATGAGCCGTGTGATCCACAGGGCCAGCAGCACCGAGAGCAGGGTGACGAGCACATACATGCGGATCATCAGCATGGTGGAAAGACCCAGATTGCTGAGCCCGTAGAGCAGCACCGCGGTAAGGGCGGCGAGCCTGCTGTCAAAAAGCCGCAGGCAGAGCCGATAGAGGGCGATGAGGGTCAGCAGATAGAGGACCAGGTCCAGGACCAGACCGGTCCACTTGCTGAAAACGCCGGGCGTCAGGCAGGAAGCCAGGTGGAACAGCCAGTAGTAGAGAGGCGGATGCACGTCATGCACCTGGTTATAATACACCGAGCCCAGGTCGAAGAGCTCATCCTCTCCCACGGTGACATAGTCCAGCAGGTCCTGCCGGGTGAGGACGGCGCCCTCCAGCTCGCCCCCCGCCACATCCTCCAGGAAGGGGGCGTAATGGCTGTTGGAGAGCCCGTATGTATAGATCTCGTCGATGAACATGCCGTTTTTCCGCTGGGCGAAGAGCAGGCAAACGGCCAGGATCACGGCCAGCGCCAGAAGGAGCGGGCCGTGCTTCTTTACAGCTTCTTTCATGGGACCTCCCGGGATCAGGTTTCGCCGCCCTTGCCCTCGGCCTCGGTGGCATTGACGATCTGGTCAAAATCATCGATGTCCTGGGTGATCTCCACCTCGATGTCCTTTTCCTCGGCCTCGTCCCGGAGACCGCTCTTGAGCTCCTCCAGCTCCGCCTCCTTGGCCTTCAGCTCGTCCATGAGCTTGCCGGCCTGGGCAAAGAGGGGAGCGAACACGCCTTCAGGATTCTCCCGGGCCTGCTCGAAATAGAGCCGGCCGATCTCGGTGTAGACCTTGCGCAGCTCGTCGGCCTGGCTGTTGGTGTCCAGGGTCAGACGGGCGATGCGGCTGTAAGCCTTGGTGCGGCTGGCGCCCTTCTGGTACACCTCGGTGACGCCGGTGCTGTCCATCACATCCTTGGCCTTGTTGACCAGGGAACCGAACAATTCTTTATAATCTGCCATAGTAGGTCCTCCTTATAGTTCTTCGCTTTGCGCGGCTTGTTCTTCGTTCTGTTTTGCTTCCTCCGCGGCCTTGCCCTGATTGACCCAGAGCTTTTCGGCGGGGTGCTCGCGGCGCCGCTCCCACAGGAGCAGGGCCCCGGCACAGAGCACCAGCACCAGGCTCAGCGCCTGGGAAACCCGGATGCCCGTATGACCGATGTAGAGACTGTCGGTGCGCAGGCCCTCGATCCAGGCCCGGCCCAGACCGTAGAAAAAGAGGTAGAGCAGGGACATCTGCCCGTCGTATTTCCGCTTGCCTTTTTTCACCCAGAGCCAGAGCCCGCAAAACAGGGCCAGGTTCCAGAGACTTTCATAGAGAAAGGTGGGGTGGACGTAGATCGTGTGTCCGGAGGGGTCGGTGAGGCCCATGCGGCAGAAGATCTCCGTCTGGGCGCCGAAGGCCTCCCGGTTCATGAAGTTGCCCCAGCGGCCGATGATCTGGCCGATGAGCACGCCGAAAACCGTCAGGTCCAGCATGGCCAGGAAGGGGAGCTTCTTGCGCCGGGTGGTCAGCCAGATGGCCAGGATCCCGCCGATGATGCCGCCGTAGATGGCGATGCCTCCTTCCCACACCGCAAAGTAGGCAATGAGGGGACGGCCGATGAAGTCGTCCAGCCGGAAGAGTACGTAATAGATCCGGGCGCAGAGGATGGACAGCGGGATCAGCAGGAGCACCATATCATAGAAGTCATCGGAGCTCAGGCCGAAATCCTTGCTGCGCCGGGCGCAGTAAAGGATGCCCAGGGTGAAGCCCAGGGCGAAGAGCACCCCATAGAAATAGATCCGGTGGCCGAAGATGCTGAAGAAGGCAGGAGGGTTCAGACCGAAGATGCCCAGGCCCGGAAAGCTGATGACGGAGTCCCGCTGGATGGTCTCCAGCACGGTCTCTTCCAAAAGGGTAAAAGCATGTAAGATCCCGGTCATATCAGGCCCTCCTCGGCTCGATGATGGAGAGAGCCAGCTTCTCCTCCCGCAGCTCCCTGCAGAGGAAATCCTCACACTCTGCCTTGGTCACGCTCTGCAGAAGCTCGGTTGATTCCAGAGCGCAGCAGCCCTCAAACAGGCTCTCTGCCAGGGCGATGCACACACTCTCAAAATCCTCCAGCCCCCGGAGACGGGCGCCCAGAGAGGCCCGTTTGGCCCGCTCGAAGCGCTGGGGGTCCAGGCCCTGCTCCTCGACACGCCGCAGTTCCTCAACAAGCTCCCGCAGCACGGCCTCGGGGTCCGGGCTCTCCCCGCCGATGAGCAGGGTACCGGTGCCGGCGGAGAAGTCCACCTCAGCGTCAAAATCCCGGTTCAAAAGCCCGGAGGCGTAGAGCCGGTTATAGAAATCGGAGCTTGCGCCAACCAGCAGGCGCAGGGCCAGAGAGGAGACCAGACGCTCCCGCAGGATGGCCTCTCCCGCGCCGGGAGGGCTGAGCTTGGCACCGATGAGAAATTGCGGCGCGGAGACGTCCATCTGCTGCCGATGGAGCTTCTCCACCGGCAGGGGGGATTCCTCCGGCCCGAAATCCGCCCGGGGCAGGCTCTCGCCCCCTTCACCCAGAGTCTCCCGGGCAATGCGGGCGATCTCCTCCGGGTTCACGTCACCCTCCACGCAAAGGCACATGTTGCCCGGCGCGTAAAAGACCTTGTGGCAGTCATAGAGCGTCTGGGCCGTGATCTCCTGGATGCTCTCCAGGGTGCCCACCACCTTGTCCCGGATGGGATGGGCGGCGTAGAGTTGGCGCAGCAGCGTGTGATAGACGGCGCTGCCGGGGCTGTCCTCGCCCATCTGGATCTCCTGGGCGATGATGCCCTGCTCCTTCCGCACGGTCTCCTCCGTGAAATAGGGGGTGGAGACAAAGTGCAGCAGCAGGCGCAGATTCTCTTCAAAGTGCTCGGTGCACTGAAAATAGTAACAGGTGATGCCCGAGGCGGTGAAAGCGTTGGGATCGGCGCCGTTGGCGCTCAGCACGTCCAGGGCGTTGTCACCCCCGGGCAGGTCGAACATCTTGTGCTCCAGGTAGTGGGCCACGCCGGCGGGCGTCTCCATGGGCTGCCCGTCCAGGAAAAAGCGGCGGTGGGCGCCGCCGTAGTTGGCGGCGAAGACCGCGTAGCGGCTGCGAAAGCCCGGCTTCGGCACAATGCGCAGGCGCAGGCCGTTGGGCAGAGTCTCGCTGTACAGGGTCTCGCCGATGGCGGAATAGCTTTTACTCTCCATCTTGTTCTTGTTCCTCGGTTTCTTCTTCGTCACTTCCTCTGAGGAAGTAGATCTGGTCACATTCGGTGCTGCGGGCAATGGCGGAGACCTCCTCTGCGGTCACATCCTCCACCAGAGCGGCCAGCTCCAGGGGACCGTAATCCAGCCCGTCCAGCGTCTGGGACAGGAGGAAGCCCTCCAGCTCCCCTTGACTGTCGGTCATGGCGCGCAGGTCCGAGGCGATGCCCGCCTTGGCGGCGGTGAGCTCCTCGGCGCTGATCTCGCCGCGCTTCATGGCCTCCAGCTGGGCGAAGATCTCGTCCCGGGCGGGGTCCAGTTTGTCAAAATCGATGCCGGCGGAGACCAGCAGCAGGCCCTTGTGCACATCCACCAGGGAGCCGGCAAAATAGCAGAGCTGCAGCTTTTCCCGTACGTTCTGGAAGAGCTTGGAGGTGGTGCCCGCGCCGAGGACGGCGTTGAAGACCAGCAGGGAGGCCAGGTCGGGCTCCTCCATGCACTCGCCAAGCCGCCAGCCGATGCAGAGCTGGCCCTGGTTCACGTCCAGCGTCTCTTCCTGGAAACGGGGCGCGTCCTCCAGGGCGTTCATGCGCAGGTCGGTGCCGATCTCGTAGTCGATCTCGCCCCGGGGCAGGGTGATGAGCGCGTCCCGCAGGCAGGCGCGGACCTCCCGCTCGGTGGCCCGGCCGCAGTAAAAGATCTCCACCGGGCTCTGCTGGAGCAGACTGTGGTACTGGCGGGTGAGCTTTTTGTAGTTGATGTTCTCGCACTCGCTCTCGCTGCCCAGGCGGCCCACGGCAAAATCCTCATAGCAGCACATTTCCTCCACGCAGCGCATGAGGGCGTAGCTGCGCTTGTCGTTTACCCGGCTGCGGATGGCCTCCAGCATTTTTTCCTTTTCGCTGTCCACATACTGGGGCAGGAGCAGGCCGCCCCGGGTGGCGGGGGAGAGCAGCAGGTTTCCCAGCAGCTCGCAGACCTCATGCAGCACGCCCTTGCCGCCGGGGAGGAAATCGCCCTCCGGGATGCTGGCATAAAAGCCCACGCACTGGATCTCGCCGATGCGGCGCACCACCGGCTCCACCGCGGCGCCGTAGAGCTCGTCCATCCGGGCGGAGAGAGCCTCCATATCCGGATAGCGAGTGGTGCCCCGGCGCAGGACATAGGGGATCAGGGCATTCAAGGACGCGGTTTCCCGCGTCAACTGGGTCAGCAGACTCAGGCTCAGGCAGGCGGTCTTGAATTTCTCCGTGTGCAGGGCGTTCAGCCACACACCGGGGAGGATCTCGGTCCTTGTCAGCTCCATGGGGCACCTCCACATATTTTATCACGCTATTATATCACGACATTTCCGAAGAGTGAAGAGGGAAAAGTGAAGAGTGAAGAGAGAAAAGTGAAGGGCGAGGAGAGAAGAGTAAAGGGTCCTTCATTCTGCGTCCCCCAGCTCCCGGGTGAGGATGCGCCAGAACCAGCCGGCGGAGCCGGTGTACCAGGTCCAGCCCGCTTCCCCTTCCCGGCCTGGGGCAGAGGAAATGTCCGCCGGGAGCACGAAGGGCTCCGCCTCATAGCGGGCAAGGTCCCGCCCTTCATAGCCGGGGGAGAGGAGCTGTAAGAGGGCAAGGCCGTCCTTCTTCCTTCCCCGGCGGAGACAGGCCAGGGCCAGAAACAGGGCGCCGTGGGTGTACTGCCCGCCGTTTTCCCGGACGCCTCTGCCGTAGCCGGTGATGCTGCCGGGGCGGCGCTCCTTCTCGGAAAAAGGCGGATCCAGGAGCTTGACCAGGCCGTGCTCCCGGTCCGTCAGGCGGCGGATGGCCTCGTCCAGCGCTGTCTCGGCGTGGAGAGGATCCGAGAAGGGACTCATGGCGGCAAAGGCCTGGGGCAAAAGGTCCATGCGCTCATCCCCGCCCAGAGGCTCGCCATCCGCCCAGTAGCCCCGGCGGTAAAAGCGGCCGTTGAAGCTTCGCTCCGCGGCCCGGCCCGCCTGCTCGGCAATGCTGCGATAGCGCAGGGCGTCAGGCTCGTCCAGCTTTTCCAGCAGGGCGGAAAAATCCAGGGCGACGCCGGAGAGGAACCAGCCCAGCCAGGCACTTTCCCCTTGGACCTCATCCATGGCGTCGTTCCAGTCGCCGCTGCCGAGGAAGGGCAGGCCGTGGGGGCCGAAGCCCCTTGCGAGACAGCACTCCAAAGCCGCCCTGGCGTGCTGCAGCACCGTGCCGGAGCCGGCGGGGACAGCGGTCTCGTAGCGGTCATGCTCTTCCGCCCCAAGGGGCGGGGAGGACAGCCAGGGCTCCGGGCGTGTACAGAGCCCCAGGTCCCCGGAAGCCTCCGTATAGGCGCAGAGAGCCCAGGGCAGCCAGAGCAGATCGTCGCTGCAGCGGCTGCGAAGACCCTTGTCCCCCGTGGGAAGAGGATGCCACCAGTGCATCACGTCCCCCTCCGCATACTGATGGCGACAGGCGTCCAGGATCCGCTCCCGGGCGTAGCCCGCATCCAGGCATAGGAGGTTCACCGCGTCCTGCAGCTGGTCCCGGAAGCCATAGGCACCGCCCCGCTGATAGAGGCTGGCCCTACCCATGAGACGGCAGGCGAGCAGCTGATAGGGCGCCCAGGGATACAGAAGCCGGTCCAGATCGGTATGCCCCGTGCTCTCGGGCGGCGTTCCCAGCAGCCGCTGCCACTGGGAACGGACCTCCGCCAGGGCGGAGAGGGCGGCGCCCGGACGCAGGAGCTGGCGCAGCTCGGCCTCCGTGCAGCAGCCGCAGCCCAGCACCGTGAGCTCCTCCGCCTGCAGCCGCAGCAGCATGGCAGGCGGGGTAAAGTCCGTGCGGCAGCCGCAGGGAACGCTGCAGCCTGCAAGAAAGACAAGGCCCTCCCGGCCGCTCTCCGGGTTTTCCGCCCGGAAAAGGCCCTCGGAAAAGCGGCAGCGCAGGGAAGAGGCGTCTGTGGGGGAGAGCAGGGGCCGCAGCTGCCAGCGCAGATCCAGACCCTCCGCCCCGCGGATCAGCAGGAGCCGGGCGTTCTGCCAGGGAGGCAGGAAAAGCTCTGTCACCACCGTTCTCCCGTCGAGCTCCTTTTCCCAGCGGGCACGGCCCGGCGCAAAGCTGACGCGGCAGGGAAGGCCGTCCTCCGCGGCAAAGAGACTCACCGGCCCCGCCTCGGTTTCCACCCAGACAAGCTCCGGCGGCTGGGGAGATCGCAGATCCTCCATGGGCACGGTCAGGGGCAGCTCCCGGGCGTTATCCAGCCAGAGGGCAGCGGGGCCGCAGTCCGCCGCGATGGCGCCCAGGCTTCCGTTGGAGAGGGGCAGCTGCCAGACCCGGGCGGGAAGCGGCGGAGTTTCGAAGGAGAAGCTCTCCCCCTCGAAGGAAAAGCGGGGAAGGCTGCCTCTTTGCCGCGGACCGCTGAGCCGTGGAGCGCTCAGAGACGGGAAACGCCAGAGCGTCTCACCCAGACAGAAGCAGGCCCGGCTCAGCAGAGTCTCCCGGGCTGCCGGGGGAGCAAAGTGGATGCCGCCGCTTGCATCCAGCAGGGCCTCCAGCCCCCAGCCGGAGAGCAGGCGGCTCACTTCCCGGCGCAGGGGCTGACGGTACTCCCCCTGCTCCTCGCTGAGATAGACCAGGTCCGCCTCCCGGCCGCAGCTTTTCAGCAGCAGGAAGCGGCGCAGCAGAGGCAGGGCCTCCGCCGAGCGCCCCTCGCAGAGGAGCAGCGGCAGATCCCCGGAAATGCCCCAGGGCCAGAGCTCCCGCCTGGGCGCCGCGGCGTGGAGGGGCCGGTAGAGCAGCTGCAGCAGGGCCATGGCCTTGCCAAGCTCCGTGCCGCTCATCTCCAGGCGCTGGGCCAGGGCACCCACCAGGTCGGCCCGGCCGGGATCCTGCAGGATCCGCCCTGCGCCCTCCAGGGCAAGCTCCCGGCTCTCACCCAGGCAGAAGGCCAGACACAGCTCTTTCGTCTCCCCGGCCTCCAGAGCGAAGGACAGGGAGAGGCGGGCGGCGCCGTCAAAGGACCAGAGGGCTCGGCCCTCTGCTTTCAGGCAGAGCCAGAGGGAGGGGACCGCAGCTCGCCGGAGCCGGTGCAGGAGAAGGGCGTCGTTCCCGACGGCCTCCGCCTCAATACCCGTGGCCCAGTAGGCCGGGTGTGCGTCCCGGTCCCGCAGGGGGGCCAGAACGGGCACAAGCTCCAGCTGCAGCTCGCCCTTCCCCGCTGCCAGGGCGTGCAGATGCACGCTGCGCCGCTCTCCGATCTGGCCGGAGGGAAGGAATCTTTCCTCCCGGCACAGCAGGTCCCGGTCCTCCCGGGACCAGAGTCCCCGGCTCTCCGAGAGTTCCCAGCGCTGGGCCTTGTCCGGGCCAGGCAGCGCCTTTCCCTGCCAGAACAGGCGAAGGATCGGGCTGCCCGCCTCCAGCCCCGGCCGCCCGTAGACCGTGAGGCCCCGGTACTGGGCGCAGCTCCTCCCGTCCCGGTGGAGCAGCAGCTCCCAGGCACCGTTGGAGAGAACGCAGCGCCGCTCCTCCCCGTCCTCCGGCCCGCCGGAGACGGACCAGAAGCGCTCCGGGTCCCGGGGCGGCTTCTCCGGCACCCGGCTCAAATCCCGGCGCAGTACCGCCGCCCCCTGGGGCAGGCGCTCCTGCAGCAGGGGGAGATAGGCCGCCATGGCGGGATCCCGGAAAAAGAGCTTTTGCAGCAGCCCGTCGCAGAGGCAGTTTGCCGCCGCGGCCACACTCATGCCCACGTGATGGGCCATGGTGCAGCGGACCACCTGTCCCTCCTCCTCCCGGCAGCGGGAGGGGGTGAAGTCCACCGCGTCATAAAAGCCCTGGGGGCCCAGGGCCCCGCAGCGGCGGAAAAGCCGCAGGTCCTGCACCGCGGCCGCCGGGTCCACCGCCAAGGCCAGAAAGGCGGCGTAGGGCGCGGTGACCAGATCCTCGTCCTGGCCCCGCTTCAGGGCAAGCTCGGCACAGCCGCTGGCCTTGTAGCGGTAACTGAGGGCGGCGTCCAGGGCGTAATAGGCGCTCTCGGAGATGCCCCAGGGCTTGCCCGGGAAGCGGCGGCGCTTTTGCACATAGAGGCAGAAGCGCCCGCTCTCCTGCAGCAGGCTCCCCGGCACCGGAGGCAGGAACAGGGACGGCATCAGATACTCGAACATGGTGCCGGTCCAGCTGGCAAGCCCCCGGTAGCCATCCTTCTGCAGCAGGCCCCGGCCCAGCTTTTTCCAATGCTTCAGGGGCGCCTGGCCCCGGGCCAGGGCCAGGTAGCTTGTGAGCATGGCCTCGCTTGCCAGCAGATCGTACCAGCCGCCGGTGCCCCGGTCCTGCTCGGTATCATAGGAAATATAGAATAGCTCCCGCCGGGGGTCCAGGAGAAAGGAAAAGTCCATCTCCTCCGAGAACCGGCGGACTCGCGCAGCCAGCGCCTCCTCGCCCCAGCACAGCAGCGCCTGCTCCACGACAATGAGACTGGCGCAGAGATTGCCGCTGTCCACGGTGGAGAGCACGGCGGGCAGCAGGGGTGAGAGCGAGCGGGTGTCGTACCAGTTGTAGAAATGGCCCCGGAAGCGCGGCAGACAGTCCAGCGTATCTGTGATATGCCGCAGCAGGACCAGGGCTTCCGATCTGGGACAAAAGCCCATGGCCTCCGCCGAGACGGCGGCTACCATGGCCATGCCGATGTTGGTGGGGGAGCTTCGGTGGGCCAGACCCACCGGCGGCTGCTCCTGAAAATTGTCCGGCGGGAGGAAGTGGTCCTCCTCCCGGCAAAAGTCCCGGTAATAGCGAAAGCTTTGCTCTGTGAGGGAGAGCAGCTCCGCCCGGTCCGCGGCGGAAAGAGCGGGCTCCTTCCGGGCGGGGAGAGCCAGTGCATAGGCTGCCGCCGGGGAGAGAAGCCACAGCAGCCCCGCCGAGCGGCCCAGGATCCCCGGAGAGAGGAGCAGACACAGAAGGCCCAGCCCTTCGGCGGGCAGAAAGGCGCGGCAATAGGCCGTAAGTCCGCCCCGCCCCTGCTCGGCCTGGGCGGCGGTCTGCCACTGGAGAAGCTTTTGGTGGCTGACGGTCATCCGCCAGAGAGCGGTGACCAGGGCCGAGAGGCAGATCCAGGCCTCATAGGGCAGCAGCCAGAGCCGCAGAAAGGTCTGCACGATGGCGCCGCCCATGCCAGTGAGGAGCCGGGAAAAGCGCCGTTCCCGGCCCGCCCTGCGCCTGCTCTCGGCGAGAAAGGCCAGCAGCAGCCGGTCCAGCAGGGCCAGCAGCGCCGCCCAGGCCGCAAGGACCAGGGGACTGCCGGGGAGAAAGAAGCCCGCCAGGATGGCAAGGAGCGTGGCCGGGGGCAGGAGACTGCGCAGCAGGCTCTCCCGCAGGCGCCGCCGGGCTGCCTCGGGCAAGTCCCGGGAAAAGGCGTAGGGCAGGTTCTGCCAGTCTCCCCGCACCCAGCGGTGCAGGCGCTTATAATAGGCCAGGGGCTTTGCGGGAAAGCGGTCGGCACACTCGGCCTCCCCCACAAAGCCGCCCCGGAGAATGGCGCCCTCCACCGCGTCATGGCTCAGCACCCGCCCTGGCGGAATGTGCCGGGCCGAGCAGCGCAGCAGGGTGCTCAGATCCAGGATGCCCTTGCCCGCAAAGCCGCAGCTGCCGAAGGCGTCCTGGTTTCCCTCACCCCAGAGCCCGCCGTAGGGATCGCTGCCGCCTGGCCCGGCGAAGACCAGGGCGAAGTCTGTTGCCCGGGCGCTCTCCGGTTCGGTGATGAGCCGGGGCTGGATCACGCCGTGACCCATGGTGACAAGGCCTGCCTTTTCGTCGAAGCGGGGGCGGTTCATGGGATGGAGCATGGCGCCGATGAGCTCGGTTGCAGAACCCGGACGGAGCACACTGTCGCTGTCCAGGGTGAGCAGAAAGCGGACGCCCCGGAGCGGGGAGCCATCTCCGGTGACCTGGAGCGCGCTTTTTTCTCCGGCGCAGAGGGCGGCCAGCTCCAGCAGAGCGCCACGCTTGCGCTCGAAGCCGGTCCAGACCCGCCCGTCATAGACCCTGGGCCGGGTAAAGAGGAAGAAGCCGCCGCCGTATTTGTCGTTCAGCGCCGTGATCCCGGCTTTGGCGGCATGGAGGATGGCCGCGTCTCCCGGCGCGGTCTCCGCCGAAGCCTCGGGGAGATCGGCAAGCAAGCCGAAAAGCAGCTCAGGACCCTCCCGGCGGGCGGCCATGCGCTGCTCCTCCAGACGGCGGCAGAGCTTTTTTGCCTCCTCCTCATCTGTGAGCAGGGAGGAGATCACGCAGAGGGTCCGGCCCTCCGGGGGAAGCCCCTCCCGCAGATCCATCCGGGGCAGACGCCGCCGGGGACAGAGGCGGGAGAGCAGCAGGTCCAGCCCGTCCTTCACCAGCTGCCAGACGGGGATCAGCAGCAGCACGGCGGAGAGGGGACCGCCCCGGGAAAAGGCCAGCAGCAGACTCAATATCAGGGTCAGCAGCAGGGTGAAGCCGGTGCAGAGCCGGGCGGGTGTCTCCCCGGGCTCGGGAAAGAGCAGCTCGCCCACATGCACATTTTTCTCCTCCGCCTCCCGCAGCAGAGCGGCGGCAAAGACCGGCTCCTCCTGACCCCGGCGGCGGGCCAGCTTCTCCAGCCGGCAGAGATAGTCCTGCCGGCTCTCGACATCCATGCGGGGAAAGACCCCGGCGGGATCCCGGGAGAGGATGGCGTGGCAGGGGTCCGCCCCGGTGAGCAGCTCCTCGGCGTCCAGGATGGAAAAGAGCCGCAGGGTGGTAAAAAGAGCCTCCAGTCCTTCGGCGTAGTTCTCCGGAGAACCGCTGCGGCAGAGCTGCCCGGAGAGGCCTGCCAGCTCCTCCAGAACAGCCAGGCGCAGCGCGGCGGGAAAGCGCCGCAGCTCCGAGCGGCGCAGCGGCGTTACAGTCTGAAAACCGGAGAGAAAGAGGGAAGCCCGCTCTTCGGTGACTTTCCCCTTCCCAGCCAGCAGAAGGGAACGGGCCAGCGCCAGGATCAAGGGACCCTCGGAAGAGCGCCGGAGGCGATCCGCCCCGCGAAGATCCGCCGCGGCGCTGATCGCCTCCCGCCGGGCCAGATATTCGTTATCCAGCAGCCATTCCCAGGCGGCGGGGAGTTCAGCTCCCGCGGCCGCCCTTTTTTGCAATAGCTCGCAGCAGCGGCGCAGCTCCCGCGTGTTTCTTCTAACGGCGGGCAGCAGGCGGCGGGATTGAAGCTCGCCCCTGGGCGGCAGGAGCCTTGCCGTGGCTTCCCCGCAGGCGCAAAGCCTCTCGTTTTCCACGTAGGGCGCGTTCAAAATGCTCTCCATCGGCAGATCCTCCCTGCAATTGCAGACATAGCATGATACAAGTTTTCCCAGCCCCGGAGTTTCTATGCAGAGGCCGCGCTGTTAAGAAAAAACACTTGACAGGAACGCGCGCAGGGTGTATATTCTGTAAAGCTGTGAAGCTTGACAGGGGGGATCGCTATGGAAGAAGGCCGACTGATGCAGTCCATGCTGCTGGATTTCTATGGCGAGCTTCTCACCGAAAAGCAGCGGGAGTGCTATGATCTGCATGTGAACGAGGATCTGTCTCTCTCCGAGATCGCCGAGCAGTCCGGGGTGTCCCGCCAGGGCGTGTGGGACAATATCCGCCGGGCGGAGAGCGCCATGAGAGAGATGGAGGAGAAGACCGGTCTGCTGCGCCGCTTCCGCCAGATCCGGCAGGGTCTGGAGAGCCTGCAGGCTCCGCTGCAGGAGCTGGCAAAGTCCGGCGAAGGCAGGACAAGCGAGCTGGCCCGGGAGATGAGCGAGACCGTGGACATGCTTTTGAACGTTTGAATTGAGGAAAGAACATGGCATTTGAAAGCTTATCCGACAAACTGAGCGCCGCATTCAAGCGGCTGCGCGGCAAAGGAAGACTGACCTCCGGCGACGTGAAGGAGGCTATGCGCGAGGTGCGCATGGCGCTGCTGGAAGCGGACGTCAGTTACAAGGTCGTCAAGGACTTCACCAAAAAGGTCACCGAGCGGGCTGTAGGCACCGACGTGCTGGAGGCCCTGAACCCGGCCCAGATGGTCATCAAGATCGTCAATGAGGAGCTCTGCGCCCTCATGGGCGGCCAGAACCAGAAGCTGAACATCTCCTCCAAGAGCCCCAGCGTTGTGATGCTGGTGGGCCTGCAGGGCGCGGGCAAAACCACCAACGGCGCAAAGCTTGCCGGTTACATGCGCCGGCAGGGCAAGCGGCCGCTGCTGGTGGCCTGCGACGTGTACCGCCCCGCCGCCATCAAGCAGTTGGAGACGGTGGGCGCCCAGCTGGACATTCCGGTGTTCCAGATGGGGCAGATCAACCCTGTGGACATCGCCAAGGCGGGCATCGAGCACGCCAAAAAGCACGGCAACGACCTGGTGTTCCTGGACACCGCCGGCCGCCTCCACATCGACGAGGCGCTGATGCACGAGCTGAAGAACATCAAGGCCGCCGTGGAGCCGGCGGAGATCCTGCTGGTGGTGGACGCCATGACCGGTCAGGACGCGGTGAACGCCGCCACGGCCTTTGACGAGGCGCTGGACATCACCGGCGTCATGCTCTCCAAGCTGGACGGCGACGCCCGAGGCGGTGCTGCTCTCTCCATCCGGGCTGCCACCGGCAAGCCCATCAAGTTCATGGGCGTGGGCGAGAAGCTGGATCAGATCGAGCCCTTCCATCCGGACCGGATGGCTTCCCGCATCCTGGGCATGGGCGATGTGCTGACCCTCATCGAAAAGGCCGAACAGAGCTTTGATGAAAAGAAGGCCCTGGAGGCGGCGGAAAAGCTCCGCGCCAACCGCTTCTCCCTCAGCGATTATCTGGATCAGATGAAGCAGCTGCGGGGCATGGGCGA
>CAMOXK010000045.1 GCA_946629065.1 uncultured Clostridia bacterium | reverse complement strand
TTCGGTAGTTCCCATTTTTGCGTTTCAAGCTGTCGACACTTTGTCGACAGCTTGACGGGGATGTGAGTATCACATCCCCGTTTTCTTTGTTTAGCTGTGCCAGTGGTGATCCCGGAAGAGCTGATTGAGCTGCTGCAGAGTGAAGCCCGCCTTGCCGCTGTCGATGGCCTGCTTGTAGGTCTCAAAGAGCGCCTTCTGCCGGTTGGAATGCTTGACGCCGTCCATGGCCTTTTCCACGTCGCTGAGCTTGAGCTTCTTGGAGCTGCTTTGGTAGCCTCCGCTGTATCCGCCGCCATTGTCCACCGGGGGCAGCTGCCCGGTCTGGCGAAGGTATTCGTAGCGCAGGGCCTCCGCCGCCTCCTGGCTCATGCCGGCGCCGCTCAGTTCCTCTTCCGTGGGGACATAGCCGGTGGCGGCGATGAGGGCATAGAGCCGGGAATAGGCGTCGGATGCCCGGTCATAGGCGGCGTCTTCCCGGTCCTGCTGCCAGGCGCGTTCCTGCTGCCAGGCGTCCAGCTCGTCCCGGTAACGGTCATAGTCCCGGTCTGCCTGTTCGCCCAGCAGATCGTATTGCCGCTGCAGGGCATCCCCCTGGTCCTGATAGCGCTCATAGGCGGTCTGATACAGCTCCGGGATCAGCTCCGCCAAACCCAGGAGGGAGGCGTCGTACTGCTGCTGGCCCACCGCCTGGCCATAGCTGGAGCCGTAGCCGCCGGTAAGAGAGGCGGCCTGCCCCATACTGTCCTTCATGGCCATGCGGCCCTGCTGCACATAGCGGTCCCGGGTGACGCCGTAAAGCGGGTCGGCTCCCGGATCGTACTGGAAGGGGCCTCGGGCCGCGATCTGCTCGTAGAGAGCACTCTGCTTCTGCCGCGCTTCGTCCCGGTACACCGGGGCGGGATCGGAAAAGCCCGCCTCCTCTTTGCGCTTCTTTTCCTCCTCCTGAGGATCATATTTAACAGCTTCTGCCATGGTTTTCTCCTTTCTTACAGTAAGATGGTTTCAGATGATGGGGCCGGCGTCCGCCTGGTCCCAGAGCATGCGGGCGATGGGGCAGCTCTGCCACTTGCCGCGGCAGAAGGCCTCCTTGTGCGGCCCGGCACTGCCCCGAAAGGCCAGGCGCAGACTGCTGCGGGGGAGAGGCCCCTCACAGAAGATGACCCGGGGCTGCTCCTCACAGTAAAAGGGGCAGAGGGCGTGGGGACTCACATAGTTGTGGGGCATACCGCGCCTCCTTTCCGGGGAGAGGGCGGCAGCGGCATCCAGTGGGTGGCCCGCTTGGTGCTGCTGAAGTCGGCCAGGTCCCCGTAAACAAAGGGATCCTCGTCCCGGGAGAGGGACCAGTCCTGCCAGAGAGAGCAGACCTCTCCGCTGTCAAAGGCGCAGAGGACCTCCGTTTCCGGCTGGGGCAGGCGCTCCTCCACCGGGATCCACACCGGCACTGCCGGAAATTGACGCACGATGTGCAGGCAGTCCTCCACTGTAAAGGGCCGGGCGGGGCTGCTGTGCTTGCGGTAAAAGCGGATGACGGCCAGCTTGTTGAGAAGCTGGCATCGGTCTATGTATTGCTGCATGGCGAACTCCTTTCCGCTGCGCTCAGGATCTCCAGGCGAGATCCTTCCGCAGATAATAGATGTTCAGCAGATTTTCAAACAGGCTGAACCATTTTTCCTGCTCGGCGACGCCGCGCGCTTCGCAGTCCTCCTCCGCTTTTCCAAGACGCAGCACCCGCAGCTCCTCCACCGGGTAGCCCTGCTCCCGGAGAAGACGGGCATAGGCGGCAAGCTGCACAAAGTATTCGTCATAAATGCGCTTACCGGTTTTGAAGTCCAGCAGCACAGGTTTTCCGTCCAGAATGCAGTAGCAGTCCGGCGTGCCGCCATAGCGAAGCTTTGCGGAGACCAGGGACGCTTCACACAGAATCGGGCGGAGACTGTGCTCCTCCCGCCAGCGGAGAAAGCAGCGGAAGGCCTCCTCCGCCTGCCGGAGCTCCCCGGGGTCTGCCCGCTCGGGATCGAAGGCCTCACCAAGCAGACAGGCGCAGATCATGGCGTGGGTCAGGGTACCGATGCGGGCGCTCTGCTCCGTGACGCTGGCAGAGTCGATGCCCTCCAGGCCCAGCTTGTTGGCCCAGCGCACCAGGGAAGGCTTGGAAAGCAGACCTGTCACCGTGGTGACGCCGGGGACGACGGTCCCATCCTCCAGAAGGTAACGCCGCCGGACCCGGACAGGGTGGGGCTCCTGCTTTTTCGTCATATTCTCTCCTCCTTCGTTTCGGAATGCGCTTCTATGGGTTTGAAATGCAGGCGAAGCAGCCCGTCTGCGCCGCGGCGCCACCGACCCTCGCGTTTGCGCCGTTCCTTTTCCTCCCGGTTCCAGGGGCAGCAGACACAGACCCCTTCGCAATCCACTGCGGGACGCAGGGGGAGTTCCCGGCCCAGGCGGCGGCTGAAACGGGAGAAGACGCAGGGGAGGGCGGCCTTTTCCTGAATGCTCAGCGGCATGGCGCCGCCTCCCGGCTCCAATACAGTTTTCTTTGATTCATGATCCATCCTTTCCGGTCCGACCGGGGACCCTTCTTGAATTTGTCTCAAAAAGACAGAATAGAAGCGAAGAAAAAGAGGGGCGGACCCTTTTTCAACAAATTGTCTTTTAAAGACAATCAAACTATAGCACAGAAAAATTGTCTTGTCAAGAAAATTTAATCTTGCTTTTTGAGAACGCTATGGTATGATAAAGACAAGAATGAAGGAAAAGGGGAGATGAGCATGAATACCGGTGAGAGGATCAAGCAGGCAAGACTGGCCGCGGGATTGACCCAGACGGAGCTGGCCGATAAGATCGGCGTGAAGTTCTCCGCCGTGCACAAGTACGAGAGCGGACGTGTGGTGAACCTGAAGCGGGAGACCCTTTCGGCCCTGGCCCAGGCCCTGAACGTCAGCGAGAGCTGGCTGCTCTGCCTGGAGCAGGAGGAGGGCGGGGCCCCTGCCCGGGACATCGACCTGATCTATGACGCGCTGAATGACTCCGGACAGAAGGAGCTTTGCCGCTACGGCCGCTATCTCACCGGTCTTGCGGACTATCAGGCGGAGGACGCCCAGCCTCAGATCACCTATATCCGCCACTATCTGGTCCCCGCCGCGGCGGGCTATGCCTCTCCCATCGAGGGAGAGGAGTATGAGGAAATCCCACTGCCTGCGGATGCGCCGGCGGATGCGGACTTCTGCATCGATATCCAGGGCGACAGCATGGAGCCCTATATCCGAAACGGTCAGCGCGTCTATGTGAAGCGGGGCGCGCCCCTCAAGGAGTTCGAGCCGGGCATCTTTTTCGTGGATGGGGACGTGTTCTGCAAGCAGTTCTGCCCCGGCTACGGGGGCGAGATTTATCTCCTCTCTGCAAACCCCAATCGGCAGGACGCCAACATCACCATCTCCCGGGAGAGCGGGCGAAACTGCGTCTACTTCGGCAAGGTGCTGCTGCGGCAGAAGCTGCCGAAGCCGCAGTATCAGTGAAGAGGGAAGAGTGAACAGTGAAGAGGGCTTATTCCGATTCACTGGAAAAAAGAGGATAAAGAGATGGACAGATCTTCGATCTATGATCAGCATCTGCTGCTGGACTGTATGCTGGAGATGGGCGAGCTGCTGCTGGACTGCGGCGCCGAGATCAGCCGGGTGGAGGACACCCTGGAGCGAGTGGGCAAGGCCTATGGCGCCAACCGGGTGGACGTATTCGTGATCCCCTCCCTCATCTCCATCACCCTGAATTTCCCGGTGACCATCCCCGTCACCGAGACACGGCGCATCAGCTCCACCGGCGGCACGGACTTTTACCGTCTGGAAAAGCTTAATTCCCTCAGCCGGGAGTGCTGCCGGGAACCGCTGGAGCTGGAAGAGCTGCGGGGAAGGCTGGACCGGGTGGCGGCGGGCCGCAAGCCCTTTTCCGTGGTGCTCCTGGGGAGCATCCTGGGCGGCGGTGGCTTTGCGGTGTTCTTTGGGGGCACGCTTTGGGACGGGCTGGCCGCGGCCATCTTCGGCGCTGGTATCTGCCTGCTGCAGTATGAGCTGGGCAGGACCAAGCTCAACACCGTTGCCTCCAACCTGCTGGTTTCCCTGCTGACGGGACTTGCCATCGGCATGGCGTCGGGCCTGATCCCGGGTCTGCACATGGATAAAATCATGATCGGCGACATCATGCTGATGATCCCCGGCCTTGCCATGACCAACGCCCTGCGCAATATGCTGGTGGGCAACACCATCTCCGGCACCATGCGCCTTGCGGAAAGTCTCATCTGGGCCGGGTCCCTGGCAGGGGGCTTCATGGTGGCCCTTGCCATCGTGGACAAGATTTTTTAAGGGGGCGGCGCTATGATCCATATTGTTTCACAGCTGCTCAGCGCCTTCGTGGGCGCGCTGGGCTTCGCGCTGGTCTTCGGTATGCGAAAACGCTATCTCTTCGCCGCCTCCCTGGGCGCCCTCCTCGGCTGGGGCGTGTATATGCTGGTGGATGCGCTGCTGGGGGATGTGTTCCTGCCCTCTCTGGCGGCGGCGGCCTTTGCCCTGACCTACAGCGAAATGATGGCCAAGGCCCTGAAGACCCCGGCCACCCTCTTCGTGATCCCTGCTATCATCCCCCTGGTCCCCGGCGGCAGCCTCTATTACACCATGAGCTACGCGGTCCACCGGGACATTGAAAACGCCCGGCTCTTCGGGGTGCGCACCGCGGAGAGCGCCCTGGCCATCGCCGCCGGCATCAGCATCGTCCTCGCCATCCGGGAACTGAGAACAAAAAGGCAGTGACATGTTTTATGTCACTGCCTTTTTCAAAACTAAAAACTAGAAACTCACATGCTCTCCGGCGCGGAGACGGCCAGCAGGGCCAGGGCGTTTTTCAAGGTGATGCGGGTGGCCTGGATGAGACCCAGCCGATGGTTGGTCAGCTCCGGATCCTCCGGGTTATAGACCTTGGTGCTGTTATAGTAGCTGTGGAAGACCTTGACGAAGGCCAGGATCCAGTCCGCCAGCTTGTTGGGCTTGCGCAGGGCCGCGCACTCGCCCACAAAGCCGGGGAACTCCCCGATCAGCTTGAGCAGCTGCAGCTCCTTCTCGTCGGTGAGGCGGCCGTAGCTCTCCTCCTGATGGAAGGCGGGCATCTTGGGATTGGAGAGGATGGAGCACATGCGGGAGTGGGCGTACTGGGCGTAATAGACAGGGTTGTTGTTGTCCTGGGAGCGGGCCAGCTTCAGGTCCAGATCCATGTGGGTGCTCACGTCCTTGGAGGCGAAGAACCAGCGGGCGGCGTCCACGCCGATATCCTCGCAGAGCTCCCGGATGGTGATGGCGTTGCCGGTGCGCTTGGACATCTTCACTTCCTTGCCGTCCTCCACCATGCGAACCATCTGGATCAGGTCCACATTCAGGGTGCCCTTGGGGTAGCCCAGGGCGGTGAGGGCGGCCTGCATGCGGATCACATAGGAGTGATGGTCCGCGCCCCAAAGGTCCACCAGATAGGGATAGCCCCGCTCTACCTTGTGGACGTGGTTGGCGATATCCGGCGTCAGGTAGGCCAGCGTCCCGTCGCTCTTGCGCAGGACCCGGTCCTTCTCGTCGCCGTACTGGGAGGAGCGGAACCAGAGTGCGCCGTCCTGCTCATAGGTGAGACCCAGCTCGGCCATACGCTCCAGCACGGCGCGGATGGGGGCCATGTCGTTTTCGTAGAAGGAGGTCTCGTGCATCCAGGACTGCATCGTGACCCGGTAGAGCTTCAGATCCCGGTCGATCTTCTCCAGCTCCAGAGTCTTGCCCACGGTCATAAAGTGTTCCAGCCGCTCCTTGGGGTCGGCGGTGAGCCACTTGTCGCCCTCGGTCTCGGCGATCTGGGCGGCGATCTGCTTCACGTCCTCGGCGTGGTAGCCGTTCTCGGGCAGCTCAAAATCGTTCCGACCAAAGTACTCGAAGTAGCGGGCCTCCAGGCTCTTGCCCAGCATGACGATCTGGTTGCCGGCGTCGTTGATGTAAAACTCCCGCAGCACATCCCAACCGCTGGCCTCCATGAGACGACAGATGGCGTCGCCCCAGGCGGCGTTGCGGGCGTGACCGCAGTGCAGATCGCCGGTGGGGTTGGCGGAGACCCACTCCACCAGGGCCTTCTTGCCGGCGCCGGACTGGTTCTTACCGTAGTCGTCCCCGGCGGCAAGTACCTGGTTGATGACGGCGGTGAAGGCGTCCTTTTTCATGCGGAAGTTCAAAAAGCCGGGCTTGGCAACGGTGACGCTCTCCGCCTCGGGCAGCAGAGCCTCCAGCCGGGGGGCCAGGGTCTCGGCGATGGCGAGGGGCGCCTGGTGCAGGGCTCGGGCCAGCTTCATGGCCGCGCTGCTGGCATAGTCGCCAAGCTTGGGGTCCTTGGGGGTGTCGATGGTGAGAACACTCTCTTCGGCGTCCAGGTCAAAGGCGTCCTTCACGGCCTGCCGGACAGCCTGGGCGATTTTCTGGTCAAAATTCATGGGAAATCCTCCACGTTTATCAAGTTAACTAAAATAGTTTAGCATAAACAAAGAGAAAAGTGAAGAGTGAAAAGTGAAAAACGAGAAGAGAAAACCGCGCTCTCTCCGGAAACAATTCCGAAAGAACGCGGTTTTGCTGTTATGCGTGGATGACTGTTCCGGTCGTGCCCTCCAGGGCGTCGGATGCCCGGGAGAGAGAAGTTATGAGCGCCTGCGCGCCGGAGGTGTTTGCCACAAAGTCCACGCAGGCCTCCACCTTGGGCAGCATGCTGCCGGGGGCGAACTGCCCCTCGGCGATATAGCGCGCGCAGTCGGCGAGACTCATCTCGCTGAGAGCAAGCTGATCGGGCTTGCCGAAATTCACGCAGACCCGGTCCACCGCGGTGAGAATGATGAGCCGGTCGGCCTGCAGATCCCGGGCCAGCAGGGAAGAGGCCCGGTCCTTGTCGATGACCGCCTCCACCCCCTGCAGCCCGTGTCCCCGTTCTACCACGGGAATGCCGCCGCCGCCCACTGTGATGACGATAGTGCCGGAATCCACAAGCTGCTTCACCACTTCGACCTCTACGATTCGCTGTGGAATGGGAGAGGGCACCACCCGGCGGTAGCCCCGCCCGGCGTCCTCCATGAAGGTGAGCCCCTTGTTGGCAGCCATTTTCTCGGCCTGTTCCCGGGTGTAGAAGCAGCCCACCGGCTTGGTAGGGTGCAGAAAGCCGGGGTCGTCCTCGGCCACCACCACCTGGGTCACCAAGGTGACCACATTCTTTTTCATTCCCCGGCGGTTCAGCTCCCGCTGCAGGGCCTGCTGCAGATGGTAGCCGATATAGCCCTGGGTCATGGCCCCGCATTCCGCAAAAGGCATGAAGGGGGTGTTGCCGCCCTTCTGGGCGGAATACTCCATGGCCAGGTTGATCATGCCCACCTGGGGACCGTTGCCGTGACCGATGACCAGCTCATAGCCCTTCTCCACCAGATCCACCAGGGGACGCGCGGTCTCCCGCACCAGAGAAAGCTGCTCCGTAGGCGTCTTGCCCAGGGCGTTGCCGCCCAGAGCGATCACGATCCGCTCCGCCATGGCTTACTTCAGCGTGGCGTACATGACGGCCTTGATGGTGTGCATCCGGTTTTCGGCCTCGTCAAACTGGCGGCCCTGCTTGCCCAGGAACACATCATCGGTGACTTCCATGGCTTCCAGGCCGTATTTCTGGTAGATCTCCTCGCCCACAACGGTGTTCCGGTCATGGAAGGCGGGCAGGCAGTGCATGAAGATGGCGGTGGGCTTGGCCTTGGCGATGAGCTCCTTGTTGATCTGGTAGGGCAGCAGGAGCTTGATGCGCTTTTCCCACAGCTCCGCGGGCTCGCCCATGGAGACCCAGATATCGGTATAGAGCACGTCGCAGTCCCTGGCACCCTGGGCGGGATCGTCGGTGAACTCCAGAACGGCGCCGGTCTCCTCCGCCACGGCCTGGCACTTGGCGATCAGCTCCTCCGTGGGCATCAGCTCCTTGGGGCCGCAGGCGCAGTAGTGCATGCCCATCTTGGCGCAGACCACCATGAGGGAGTTTGCCACGTTGTTGCGGGCGTCGCCGAAGAAGGTGAGCTTCCGGCCCCGGAGATCGTGGCCGAACTCCTCCCGGATGGTGAGCATATCCGCCAGCATCTGGGTGGGATGGAAATCATCGGTCAGGCCGTTCCACACGGGAACGCCGGAGTATTTGGCCAGGTCCTCCACCACGGACTGCTTGAAGCCGCGGTACTCGATGCCGTCATACATGCGGCCCAGGACCTTGGCAGTGTCGGCCAGGGACTCCTTTTTGCCCATCTGGCTGGAGCCGGGGTCCAGAAAGGTCACGCCCATGCCCAGGTCCCGTGCGCCAACTTCGAAGGAGCAGCGGGTGCGGGTGGAGGTCTTCTCGAAGAGCAGGACCACCTGCTTGTCGCTGAGCCACTTGTGCTCCACGCCGGCGGCCTTGAGGCGCTTGAATTCCGCGGCAAGGTCGATGAGGTAGTTGATCTCGTGGGGGGTGTAGTCCAGAAGAGTGAGGAAGCTCCGTCCTCTGATGTTGACGCCCATGATAGTGATCCTCCTTTAAGTATAGTGAATAGTGAAGAGTGAATAAGGAATAAGGATGGTGTCGCCTGCGGCGAGGAATTGAAAAAGGAAAGAGTGAAGAGCCATAGTGTCCGTGGTGATAGATTTTGAATCATCGGCGAAGCCGATACCAAACCTCTTCACTCTTCACTTTTCTCTTTTCCCTTGATCAGAGCTCGTCTCTGATCAGCGGCATGGACATGCACCGGGGGCCGCCGCGGCCCCGGGAGAGCTCCGCCGAGGGAATCTCCAGCACTTCGATGCCCTTGTCCCGCAGAATTGCGTTGGTGATGTCGTTGCGCTCATAGACCACGATCTTGCCCGGGGCGATGCAGAGGGTGTTGGAGCCGTCGTTCCACTGCTCCCGGGCCGCCGCGATCATGTCTCCGCCGCCGCAGGAGATAAGCTCCACCTTGTCCACCTGCAGAGTCTCGGCCAGGATGGCGGAGAGCTCGGAGTCGATGCGCCGGATGCAGAGACCGCCCTTGTCCGCCGGCCCCGGGGTCAGCTCATAGACCGTGAGGGGCCCCAGGATAGCCGGGTGGATGGTGAACTTGTCCCGGTCGATCTGAGTAAAGACCGTGTCCAGGTGCATGAAGGCACGGCAGTTGGGAATGTCAAAGGCCAGCACCCGCCGGAAGCTGCAGCTGGGGTCCCGGAAGAGGCTTCTGGCGGCAGATTCGATGCCGTCGGGGCTGGTGCGCTGGGAGATGCCTATGGCGAGCGTGTCTTTTGTCAGCACCAGCACGTCGCCGCCCTCCAGACTGCCGTGCTGGTCCCGGTCGTAGTAGCGGGGGACAAGTCCGGCGAAGTCCGGGTGATAGCGGAAGAGGTAGTCGGCATACAGGGTCTCCCGCCGGCGGGTAGGGTAGAGCATCCGGTTGAGGAACACGCCCTCGCCCACAGAGGCGAAGGGATCCCGGGTGAAATACAGGTTCGGCATGGGGTCCACGATCAGATCATCCGGCGGTGCGGTCATATCCTGCAGGGAATAGGCTTTCACATTGCCCATCTCCGAGAGGGGGATGCCCTCCATGGTCTTCTCCACCAGGGCCTTGCCCTCATAGTGGGTGCAGAGATAATCCACAAGCTTGTTTTGCCAGCGCTGGGTGCGGATGTTGCCTTCGCTGAGCCACTGGTGCAGGAAGGGCTCCAGCAGTTTCGGGTAGAGGCGCAGCACATCCGCCATCAGATCCTCCAGGTACACCACCTCCACGCCCTGATCCCGCAGCGTCTGGGCAAAGGCGTCGTGCTCGGCCTGGGCCACCCGGAGGAAAGGAATATCGTCAAACAGCAGTTCTCCCAGCCGGTCCGGCGTCAGGCTCAAAAGCTCCCGACCCGGGCGGTGCAGCAGCACCTTGCGCAGCTGGCCGATCTCGTTATGGACGCAGATCCCCTTCATTGTATCCCCTTTCCGACCCCGGACCGGAAGCGCCGGTCAGGGGCTGTTATGAAATCACGAAGGTATTATACGCAATCCTTTGGAAAATTTCAACAAAAATCCGGGGAAATATTCGGCGCTTTCCTGTACGAAGCGGCGAAGAACAGGGAAAGAATGATTTGGTAAAAGAGTGAAAAAAAGACTTGCATTTTTGAGATGGGTGTGCTACTATACTTAGGCACAAAAAATGCGCTGTTAGCTCAGCTGGATAGAGCGTCTGGCTACGGACCAGAAGGTCAGGGGTTCGAATCCCTTACAGCGTGCCAAAAAGCGGGATACCCATTCGGGTATCCCGCTTTTTGCCACGCTTAAGGGATTCGAATTATGTCCGAAAGCCACATAGGTGGCTTTCATCGTCCAGTTCAAAAACTGGACGATACCGCTATCAGATTTCCCCGTCTCCCGCAAGGGGAAATCTAATGCAAGCGAATCCCTTACAGCGTGCGTCCCGGCGGAGCCGGGACAATAGGTTGGACTGCGTGCGCGGAGAGAGGGACGGTGGATAATTGCTGCTTCGCGGGGACCTCATCCGGCGCTTCGCGCCACCTTCCCCGTGCGCGGGGAAGGCTTTGGTGAATCCCAACCAGCGTGCGTCCCGGCGGAGCCGGGACAGGAGGCCGGGTCACTGAGTTTCGAAAGGTGCTGCGGAGAATTCCGCTTCGCGGGGACCTCATCCGGCGCTTCGCGCCACCTTCCCCGTGCGCGGGGAAGGCTTTGGCGAATCCCAACCAGCGTGCGTCCCGGCGGAGGCGGGACAAGGGGCTGGACTGCGTGAGCGGCGAGAGGGACGGTGGATAATTGCCGCTTCGCGGGGACCTCATCCGGCGCTTCGCGCCACCTTCCCCGTGCGCGGGGAAGGCTTTGGCGAATCCCAACCAGCGTGCGTCCCACCGGAGGCGGGACAAGGGGCTGGATCCTTCGTCGCCGGCGCACCTCAGGATGACAGATAAGAGTGGCGCCACAACAGGGGAGACGGGGATCCGGCGCGTATCCCCCAGTCGCAGCCGCGCCTCTTCAGTCAGCTTCCTTGACAGCTCCCTTTAGGCAAGGGGGCCTTTCGAGTGACGGCGGACGAGCAATGATATGCCCCTACGGCGGGGACGGGGAGACTCCCTCCGTCACGGCGCTTACGGGGGATGCGCCGTGCCACCTCCCTCGGAGAGGGAGGCTTTGCGGGCGGCTGATAGCCGCCCCTACGACGTTTCCCATCCCTCGCAAGGGAGAATCCGGTGAGCGAAAGTGCTGGGGATTAACAGGTCTGATATCCTTGTATTGACGCACAAAGATGTTATAATACAGGGAGGAAGACATGCTCAGTCAGCATTACAAGCACTGGCTCTCAACAGAAGATGATCGCAGATGTGTCGATTGTGAAAACATGCACGGTAAAATCTATGAGATTGATGAGATCCCAAATCCGGAGCCTCCGCTGCACGAACACTGCCGCTGTTCCATCTCACCGATGCAGGCTGTTATTGCAGGAACAGCAACAAGAGATAAGAGAAACGGTCTGGACTGGTGGATCATTCAGCTTGGAGCTCTGCCGCCATATTATATCTCAGATGACGATGCATACGCTTTAGGATGGAAACCCAAGAGAGGAAATCTTCACGAAGTTGCTCCGGGGAAAATGATGACGAGAGGTATTTATAAGAACCGGGATGGTCATCTGCCAACGGCAGACGGAAGAATATGGTTTGAAGCGGATATCAACTATGTATCGGGGAGAAGGAACACAGAGCGAATTCTGTTTTCCAATGACGGGTTGATTTTCGTGACATACGACCATTATGCATCTTTTATCGAAATTGTAGACAACACCTGAATCCGGGAGGTAACGATGAGGACAGTGAAACCGATGAAACGAGTTGGCGGCTGGCGTCCTGTACGGGAAACCAGAATCGAAATAGACCTTAGAACGTGCAGGTATGCTTATGAGCTTCATGAAAAACTGAAAGATGCTTTTGGTTTTCCCGATGACTACGGCGCCAATTGGAACGCGTTTTGGGATTATCTTAACGATTTTTGTGGGGATCTGGAATCAGAACGAAGCATTGTTATCCATGGATTATCCTCCCTATCGAGCCAATTGCTGGAGTATTCGCAGGGCATGTTGGAAGTAATACGTGACGCAGAAGAAAAGTATCCTTTTGTGCACTTTTCATTTGAATAAATCCCCATACGCCATGTACGCTCCACAAAGCATGAAAGTTGTAGGTGACCGGGGATTGTTTCGCACGTCATTCGGAAGAAAAACGGCTTCGCCGTGCTTCGGGAGATGGAACAGGAGGGTTGGGCCATCCTGGCGGCAAAGAAGAGCCTGCCATGACCTCAATGCTCCTTATGAAAACTTAAGAATCTTAAGCCGCGCCGCCCTTGACGGGGCGGTGCTTTTCTGTTATCTTAACTGTACTAAATAAACTAATACAGCTGATACGAAAGGACGGTGGGCGGATGATCCACATCAATTTCCGGGACGCCCGGCCTATCTATGAACAGGTGCGGGACGGTTTCCGGCAGCTGATCCTCACCGGTGTGCTGCCGGCGGACAGCAGGCTTCCCTCCGTGCGGGAGCTGGCCGCCGAGCTTGCCATCAACCCCAACACCATCCAGCGGGCCTATCGGGAGCTGGAGGCGGAGGGCTATATCTGCTCGGTGCCCGGCCGGGGCAGCTTTGTGCGCCAGGACGACGCCGCGGCCCGGGCAAGGCGGGCGGAGCTGCTGGAGCGCTGGGACGGACTAACCGCGGAATTGCTGCAGCTGGGCCTCACAAAGGAGGAGCTGGCGCTGCGGCTGAAAGGAGAAGCACATGATTGAAGTACGGGAGCTTGTAAAAAGCTTTGAGGGGCTGCGTGCCCTGGACGGGCTGAGTCTCACCGTTCCCAAGGGCGCGGTCTACGGCCTTGTCGGACCCAACGGCGCGGGGAAGAGCACCCTGATCCGGCATCTCACGGGGATCTACCGGCAGGATTCCGGCAGCGTCCTGGTGGAGGGAGAGCCGGTGTACGAAAACCCGGCGGTGAAGCAAAAGATCGCCTATATCCCCGATGAGGTCTTCTATTATACCCAGGCGACACTCCGGGACATGAAGGGCCTGTACCGGGACCTCTATCCCGCGTTTGATGAGGATTGTTACCGGAAGCTGGCCGGAGCCTTCGACCTGGACCAGGGGCGGCCCATCCGCAAGTTTTCCAAGGGTCAGCAGAAACAGGCGGCCTTTTGGCTGGCCCTGTCGCTGCGGCCGGAGCTGGTGGTGCTGGACGAGCCGGTGGACGGGCTGGACCCGGTGATGCGCCGGCAGGTCTGGAGCCTGCTGCTCTCCGATGTGGCGGAGCGGGGGACCACGGTGCTGGTGTCCTCCCACAACCTGCGGGAGCTGGAGGACGTGTGCGACCACGTGGGCATCCTGAACAAGGGCAAAATGCTGGTGGAGCGGAGCCTGACGGAGCTGCAGGAGAATCTGGTGAAGATCCAGCTGGCCCTGCCGGAGGGGGCGGAGCTTCCCGGGGATCTGGAGATTTTGCACGAGAGCCGCACCGGGCGGCTGCGGCAGCTGATCCTGCGGGGCAAGAGCGAGGAACTGAGCGCAAAGCTCCAGGCCGCGGGACCCCTCTTCCTGGACCTGCTGCCTTTGAGTCTGGAGGAGATCTTTATTTATGAGCTGGGAGGTGCCGAGCATGAAGTCAAAAACATCGTTCTTTGATCCGGGCGTCTGCCGGAATCTGCTGCGCCGCTGCTGGCCCCTCTGGACGGCCTGGTTTGTGCTGCTGCTGTTTCTGCTGCCGGTATCGCTGACCCGGCTCAGCGGCTTCGTCTCTCCAGGAAGTCAGGATATGAATCGGGCAGTCCTGAACGCTGCCGAATACATGATCCCGCTGAACTTCGGCATGGCCATCCTGACGGCCATGTGCATGTTCAGCTATCTGTACAATACCCGCAGCTGCGGCCTGATGAACAGCCTGCCCATCCGGCGGGAGACGGCCTTCGGCACCGCTTACCTCACGGGCCTTGTGCCCATGCTCGCGGCGGAAGTGCTGGTCTTTGCCCTTACGGCGGCCTTCTATGGCGGGCGGGGCGTCACCATGACGAATCTGCTGCGCTGGCTGCTGGCGGCGCTGTTCTCCAGTCTGGCCTTTTACGGCGTCGCGGTGTTCTGCGCCATGCTGACGGGGAGCCTTTTCATCCTGCCGCTTGCGTATGCGGTGCTGAGCTTTGCCGCCTGGGTGGCGGAGAGCTGCCTGCACGAGATCCTGGGCGCCCTGATCTACGGTTTCCCCAATGGGGGAAAGGTCTGGATCTCCTGGCTCTCACCGCCTGTGGCGCTGATGAACCGGGTGTCCATGGGCCTGCGGCAGGAAAATGACAGCTGGCGGCTCTTCGGCCTGGGAACCATCGCGGTCTACGCCGGGGTGGGACTGGTGCTGTCCTTCCTGGCGCTGCTGCTCTATAAGAAGCGGCAGATGGAGTGCGCGGGAGACACCGTGGCCTTCCCGATCCTCAAGCCCCTCTTTCGCTACTGCATGGCCTTCGGCACGGCGGTGGTCTTCGCGAGCCTGGTCTATTCCCTGCTGCTGGGCGGAAGCTTTCACGGCCGAACGGCGGCCCTTGTGCTGCTGGCCCTGCTGCTTCTGGGAGCGGGCCTTGGCTGGTATGCTGCCGAAATGCTGATCCGCCGGACCGTGCGCGTGTTCCCCGGGAAATGGAAGGGCCTGGTACTGGTCTGCGCGGCCCTGTGCGTGCTGAGCCTTGGAGCGGAGCTGGATCTCACCGGCTTCGAGCGCCGGGTGCCGGAGCCGGAGCAGGTGGAGAGCCTGCGGATCCCCATCGGAAGGGGGATCACGCTGCGGCAGCCGGAGAACATCGGGGAGGCCACGGAGCTCCACCGCAGGCTCGTGGAACACAAGAGCCTCCATGAGGGGGAAATCCATGAGGCCGGTGTCATGATCAATCTGCAGTACATTCTGAAAGACGGCAGGATGCTGGAGCGTTCCTATTACCTCGCCTGCTTTGAGCCGGAGGACCCGGAGGATCTTGTGGCCTGGGAGACGCTGCTGAACTGCCCGGAGGCCCAGGAGCAGCGCGCGGCAGGGAAGCTTCCGGTGACGGAGGAGACCTTCTACGCGGCCACGCTCCATTGCATCTGGTATGATGAGGAGGGGCGGGACCAGTATGCGGATGTTCGCCTCACGGCGGAGCAGGCGCGGGACTTCTACGAAAACGCCGTGCTGCCCGACCGGGCGAAGCATACCCTGGACAGAACCTGGCTGTATCCCGACGGCGTGCAGCAGGACCTCTGCAGCAACGTGAGCTTCTATCTGGAGCTGATGCAGCAGGAGGGGGAGCAGACGCGCTGGGACCACATGGATCTGGAGATCTGCATGGACTCCGAGGCCTGCCTCCGCTGGATCCGGGAGAATACGGATCTGCCCGTCATGACCCGGAGGGAGGCGATGATGACCGCGGTCATGGAGGTCACGGATCTTCCCGCCGTTCCCGCCGCCGTCCGGGAGCCCTGATTGTTCATAATCATTTTGAGCTTTGTTCATGCCAAAGTCATAAATCGGGGGTATTTTAGGACCATAAAATCCAAACCAGAAAAAGAGGTCCTGAACATGTCGGAACTCGAAGAAAGAGTTGAGACAGAAGCTTCCGTGACCGAAGCGGAAGCCGACAATATGCAAACCGATTCTCCCGCGGTGGAAGAAGCCGCGCCCGTGGTCGAGGAAGCCGCGTCTGTGGTGGAAGAGGCCGCGCCTGCGACCGGGGAAGAGTCCGCCGCAGAGCCGGAAGCTGCTCCCGAGACGGAGAGCCGCAGTGCGGAGAACAGCTGGTATGAAAGCGCCAGCTACCGGCCTGAGGAGAAGCCGCCCGTCTATGCCGACGCGCACTTTGAGCCGGCCGGCTCCACCACTACGCCGCCCCGCTACTACACCCCGCCTGTGCGGCAGGAGAAGGAAAAACGTGCCAAGCCCGCCTCCAAGCGGCAGTTGGGCCTGCGCGGCGCCGTTGCTTTGAGCCTGGTCTGCGCCCTGCTGGGCGGCTGCCTGGGCGCCGGGATCAGCACCCTGTCTGTCAACAAGCGCTTTGAGGCCCTGGAGACGGCCCTGGAGGAAAACAGCCAGGCCGATGCGGAGACTGCCGCCGCCCTTGCCGATGCGGAGCAGCGCCAGAATTCGCTGGCCTCTCCCGTGGCCAGCGCCGCGGGGCTCATGAGCCCGTCCCAGATCTACCAGCTGGCCTGCAGCCAGGTGGTGGGCATCACCACCAAGGTGACCACCCAGAGCTTTTTCGGCACCCAGACCGGCACCGTGTCCGGCTCCGGCTTCATCCTCTCCGAGGACGGCTACATCCTCACCAACTACCATGTGGTGGAGGATGCCGATGTGGGCAATCTGCCGGTGAACGTGGTGCTCTACGACGGCAGCAGCTATGAGGCCCGGATCGTGGGCAAGGAAGATATAAATGACCTGGCTGTCTTGAAGATCGAGGCCAGCGGCCTGCAGCCTGCGGTGCTGGGCAACAGCGACGAGATGCAGGTGGGCGATGAGATCTACGTGGTGGGCAATCCTCTGGGTGAACTGGAGTTTTCCATGAGCACCGGCCACGTCAGCGCCCTGAACCGCAGCATCACCACCGAGGGCGCCATCGACATCCCCATGTTCCAGCTGGACGCCGCCGTGAACCACGGCAATTCCGGCGGCCCCGTGTATAACACCCGGGGCGAGGTGGTGGGCATCGTCACCGCCAAGAACAGCGGCAGCGATGTGGAAGGGCTTGGCTTTGCCATCCCCAGCAGCGATGCCGCCCGCATTGCCGAGGATCTGGTCACCAAGGGCTATGTCACCGGCAAGGCCTATCTGGGCATCTGGACCGATGAGCGCTACAACGCCATGGTGGCCCAGTACTACAACATGCCTCTCGGCGCCTATGTGGCCGATGTGTCCCAGGGCTCTGCGGCCGATAAGGCCGGGCTCACCGCCGGGGACATCATCACCGCCCTGGGCGATGTGACCATCGAGAGCCCCTCGGATCTGCGTTCCGCCATCCGCGGGTATAACGCCGGCGACAGCGCGGAGCTGACCTACTACCACGCCGGGGAGAGCAGGACCGTCACCATCGTGTTTGACGAGCGCACCCCGGAAACGGAGAACGCCGCACCCGCGACGCAGCCTTAATCTGCTACTTTTCTACTCCTTTATCCTCTCTTTTCTCCCAAACGAAGGACCGCAGGCCTGAAAACCTGCGGTTCTTTGTTATATGCGATGGCGCCCCATGAAACAGGAGCGGAGCTTTTTGCAGTTTTTGCGATTCCCACTTGATTTTTTTTGCTAATCTAGTAAAATGTAGAAGTCATAATTTGAATTCTCATAGGAGGAAGTATCCCATGACTTACGAAATGGATATCTGCGGCCTGAAGAGGAATCTGCCCATCTGCAAGGTCACGGACGATCTGTACATCGGCGCTTTTGTCATGTTCGGCGACGTGGAGCTCACCGTCCACTGCGCGGCGGAGCTGCTGAAGAGGGCTCCTGAGTATGATTACCTGCTGGCTCCCGAGGCCAAGGCCATCCCCCTGCTGTACGAGATGGCGCGGCAGAGCGGCGCGGAGAAGTACTTCGTGGCCCGCAAGGGCGCCAAGGCCTACATGACCGACGTCTTTGAGGTCAGCGTCAGATCCATCACCACCATGCATGTGCAGAAGCTGGTGCTGGACAAGGCCGATGCCGATATGATCAAGGGCAAGCGCATCCTGATCCTGGACGACGTGATCTCCACCGGCGAGAGCCTCCGGGCAACGGAAGAGCTGGTCAACCAGGCCGGCGGAATCATTGCCGGCAAGATGGCCGTTCTGGCCGAAGGCGCGGCCTATGACCGGGAAGACATCATCGTTCTCGGCAAGCTCCCCCTCTTCAACGCCGACGGCACCGTCAAAGACTGAGCGGGAAAACAATGAAAAAGACTGTGAATTCTTGTTCACAGTCTTTTTTTGCCTTACAGGAAAAGGCGTACGCCGCAGTCACCGCCGTAGGGGAGGGCCTTGTGCCCTCCCGGCGGAAGCAGGCTCGTATAGCGAAGAGTGTTCGGCGAATTCGTACCATCTGCGAGTTCACAGATCTTTTTCAGGAAAAGTCATTGTGCTGCCGGGAGGGGCGAGCCCCTCCCCTACGCGAAGTCCAAGGTCTCCGCCTGTTCTTTCGTTTTTCAGCACGCCCTTTTTCATACTCGCGTCAGTATCCGAAGAAATGTCGGTGGAGCAGCCAGAGGATGGTGAGATGCACGGGGTAGAAGCAGTAGAAGAAATACTTGGCGGCCTTGCCCCGTACAAAGCCCCGCTCGCCGTTATAAAGGTTCAGGAAGGGAAAGGCGCAGGCTACCCCCGCGGGCCAGCCCAGGAGCGTGA